>JACDQK010000324.1 GCA_015657645.1 Novosphingobium sp. | reverse complement strand
GGTCAAAAGCTCCGACCCGGTGTCGGTACCTAATGTGCCAATGCGATTGTAGTCACCATTGGTCCCGTCTCCCAAGCCGCGGGGCCAAAAGCCGGAGATCAAATTGGTCATCGAGTTATATCCGCCTGGATGGAGCTCTATTTCCTCGCTCCCCAATTCCAGCTTCACGACATGAGGTGTCCCGATGGTCACTACAAAGGGACTCCCGTCAGTCCTGATCTGCGGCGATAATTGCTTGTAGAGGCGCTCGGACACCATCTCCCGCAGATTCATTCCCGGCGTAAAGCGAACTCTTTCCATGGATTCACCCGATTGCCCATTGGTCGCACTACAGGCGGTTAGCGCGAGCAGCGCCGCACCAACGTGATATCTTGCCGCAACCATCGATCAGGTTCCGTCGCCCGGCTTTGGCTTCCACCGAGGCTGATTCTGCTGCCAAACATCGCCAAAGAAGCGCTGCATCGCATTCTGTCCAAATGTTGAGAGCGGCGAAGGTTTGAACACATTCTGATACATGAAGTCGAACCCGTTGCGCGCAATGCCGACACGATAATCAAGGTCCCAAGGCCCGCCGGTCAGGCCGTCTGGAGTTCTTATATCACCGAGCGGCGTGTGGATGTCCGTATCGAGCATCCCGATACCCTGCATAGCCTGCGCCGCAAATCTCAGGACAGGGTCATTCCACATACTTTGCAATTGCCTCTGCTCAAAGACCCCGATGTTGAAGGCAGCTTGCATGCCCAAAAGAGCCGCTTCATCTCCGCCGCCCAGCCTATCAGCCCTCGCTTGTAGTTCAAAGGCTTGGCGGACAAGTCCTTCCGGAGCGATCCTGGCCAAGGTCTCGGCCCCATACTTCTGATAGGCCAAAGCGTAGGAACCGACGTCCGTCGCTACCGTGATCTGTCCTCCGATCAGCTTGCCGATCATGTGATTGGCTGCCGCCTCGATTGTCATGCCTAGTGCGCCCGCAACTGGACTAAAAGCTCGAACCGCCGCCGAATCCGCGCCGGATGCAATGACTGCCAACTTCTGGATCTCGCCGCGAACTTGCTTGGCTACCACGCCGCCCAAGGCGGTCCATTGGAAGTTGGCATTTCGAATTACGGTGCCAGTTTACTAAATACACTTAATTCCCACCCGCCGCACGAGGCTTGGGGCCGCGTTTCTGCGGGGCGAGCTGGCGGCCGGTCCGGGTCTCGAGCGCGGCGATCCAGTCACTGCTGCCCAGTGGCCGCCCCGATGTCTCGGACTGGCGCAGCACGCGCCAGGTCGGATCTTCGGCGGCCGGATCGCCCAGAAAATCCGCAAAGCGGCCATAGCGTTCGAGCACCGGGGCGACCGTCACCAGTTGATCGTCGGCCTCGGCCAGATGCGCGGCAGTGCTGGACCAGCGCCAGTCCTGCGCCCGCGCCACCAGCCGCACCCGCACGGGATTGAGCGCGACATAGCGCACGGCTGCCGCCAGATGCGCCTCGTCCATCGCCACCGCCCCGAACCGCCCTTGCCACAAGTGACCGGTCCAGCGCTGACGGGCGTTGATGAAGCCGGTATAGCGCCGATGCGCATCGGCAAAGGTGCGCCGCAGCCCGTCTGCATCGGCCGGGACAACGATCACGTGGACGTGATTGGGCATCAGGCAATAGGACCACACCTGCACCCCAGCCCGCTCCGCCGCCTGCGCCAGCAGATCGCGGTAGAGCGCATAGTCCCCATCCTCAAAGAACGTCTGCTGCCGCCGATTGCCGCGCTGGGTCACGTGATAGGGAATCCCAGGCAGAACAAGGCGAGGCAGGCGGGCCATTGCAGATCTTATCGGCTAATTGGTGCATTTAGTAAACTGGCACCGTAATTCCGGAATTCGAATTCCGGAATTCTAGTGCCGGAATTTCACTCTCTGCGGCAACTACTTTACGGACACAACGGAAACTCTGAATACCAAGGATTCAAAATTAGGCTCATCAGCCATTCCATGGCTGCAATGATAGACCCTCTGAGATTTGCTTATATATTCGACCCAGAATCCGGCGTTACCTGTCCAACGCTCCTCAACTACCTGACCAGCAGGATAAATCATCTTGTATACATTCCATATGCAGATTTTTCCAGATTTGCTGAAGTATCCGTATTCTACTGAATCTTCGTATTTTTCATTTTTCCAAGTTCTTAAGATGGAGACATGATCTTTATTCTGTAACTCAAGCCAACCGTCTTCAATTTTTATATCAACACCTTGATCGACACTCGAATCGGACGACAAAAATTCTATCCTTACAATTCCGGTTATGGGAACATCCCACCAATCAGCGGTCTTAACGCGGATTCCATCCCATAGAATATAATCCGTACGATCGGGATCTCCCGCCTGCCTTTTCGCGTGCTCCACTTTGGCCTGACGGATGTCCAATCCCGTTGTCGCGTAATCAATTACCGGATTCATATTGACACCTATCGCTTCTTAAGTTGCCGCATCAGATCAACCGCCGCGTGGTCAGTAGGCCACCTTGGGACCACCCTCGTTCCACCTTCTCTCAGGGGAATGAGTTGGAATGAGTTACGGTGCCAGTTTACTAAATACACTTAATTCCCACCCGCCGCACGAATTACGTGAATTACGATGACAGTGCACTTAATTTGAAGGCCACCTGCAGATGGCTGGCGCGCCCGGCAGGACTCGAACCTGCTGCCTCAAGATTAGAAGTCTCGCGCTCTATCCAGATGAGCTACGGGCGCGCGCCGTGCATTCCTTAGGCGGGGTTTGCCTTGCGCGCAAACCGGGTTAGGCAGCGCGGATGAGCACGAACCTTGCCCAGCTCGACGGAACGGCCGGCGCGCGCCGCCACTTCCGCTATTTCGACTATGTGATGGCGGCCTTCGTCGCGATCCTGCTGCTGTCCAACCTGATCGGGGCGAGCAAGCTGGCGACGCTGGGCGGCTTCACCTTTGGCGCAGGCATCCTGTTCTTCCCGGTATCCTACGTGATCGGCGACGTGCTGACCGAGGTTTACGGCTATGCCAATGCCCGCCGCTGCGTGTGGATGGGCTTTGCCGCCATGCTGTTCATGGCCTTCATGAGCTATGTCGTGGTGGCCATGCCGGCCGCTGAAGGCTGGGACGGCCAGGCGGCGTACGAAAGCGTGTTCGGCAGCACGTGGCGGATTGTCGCCGCATCCGTGATTGCCTTCTGGGCGGGTGAATTCGTCAACAGCTTCGTGCTGGCCAAGATGAAGATCTGGACCAAGGGCAAGGCGCTGTGGAGCCGGACGATCGGCTCGACCTTCTTTGGCCAGGCAGTCGACAGCCTGATCTTCTATCCGATCGCCTTCCTGGGGATCTGGAGCACCGAACAGGTGCTGACCGTGATGGTCACCAACTGGCTGCTGAAGGTATTGTGGGAAGCGCTGCTCACCCCGGTGACCTATGCGGTGGTCGGCTGGCTGAAACGCCGCGAGGGGGTGGAGGTCTTCGATGAGGGGACCGACTTCTCGCCCTTTGCCAAGGCAAAGTCTGTCTGAAACTTCCCGGTGGGCGGCCCCGTCAGCGTGTGACGGGGCCTCACCGGCGATCCATCAATCGGCGATGAGGCCGATTGCGAGGTAGATCAGGACAAGCGAGCCGAAGCCGAGGATCGTGCCGACGACCCAGCCCAGGCGGACCAGCGTGACATCGACGTCGAAGTGATCGGCAATCCCGGCGCTGACGCCCATGAACTTGCCATTGGTCTTGTTGAGGCGGAAACCGCGGGTGGGTGCGCTGTCAGTGCGCGCGTGATCGAGCGAGCTCATTATGCGACAACTCCGACATAAGCGCCCGAGGTCTGGGCCTGGGCCTGGCTGGGCATCGAGACGGTGGCACCGATCAGCGCGAGCGAAAGCGCGAAGGCCGATACGGCAGCCGTGAAGCGAGCGGGCATTTGCGAGAAACCGAGCATTGGAATTTTCCCTATCCATTTGAACCTTCCGCCGGACCATTCCTGCGGATGCCACAATGATTGCAGGGGCCGTGCCAGTTTTGAAAAACGGCGGAATGCTGGGTTTTTCAATTTCGAGTGGAAACTTTCTGCAAGATGAATGCCATGTTTTGGGAAAATTCACCAACTGTGCGGATCGGGCCTTTGCGCAAACCCCATGTTCGTCATCCACGCGCAGGCGGGGACCCAGGGCGCAATGGCACTGAGTGTGACTGCCCGCTCTGGACCCCCGCCTGCGCGGGGGTGACGGGAGGAGGGATGACACCGCCGCCCCCGCCCTCTATCGCACCGCCATGGCGCTGGACCGCATCACCCTGACCCATTTCCGCAACCATCCGGAGACGCGCCTGTCCGGAACGGCGCAGTTCAACCTGCTGATTGGCGAGAATGGCGCGGGCAAGACCAATGTGCTGGAGGCGCTGTCCCTGCTCGCCCCCGGCCGCGGGCTGCGCCGCGCGGCCCTGACCGAACTGCCGAGCCAGAGCGGCGATGGCAGCTGTGCGGTCAGCGCCGAACTGGACGGCGCGGTCCAGCTCGGCACCGGCATCCGGGCGGAGCGCCCCGGCCGCCGCGTGGCCCGGGCCAACGGGGCCGAGATCCCGGCGCTGGGCTTGTCGGAATGGCTCTCGATCGGCTGGCTGACCCCGGCGATGGACCGCCTGTTCAGCGAAGGCGCCGGCGCGCGGCGGCGGTTCCTGGACCGGCTGGTGCTGGCGCTGGAACCCGGCCACGCCAAGCACGCCGCGCGAATGGAAAACGCCCTGCGCGAACGCAATCGGCTGCTGGGCGAAATGGCCGAGCCCGATCCGGCCTGGCTCGAAGCGCTGGAAAGCCAGCTGGCCGAGGCCGGGGCTTTGGTGGCCCAGGCCCGGGCGCGGCTGGTCTCTGCCCTGGCAGAGCGGCTGGCCCTGCTCCCCGAAGCACCGTTTGCCCGGCCCGAGCTGGGCTATCAACCCGGCGGCCCACTCGATCCCGCCGCGCTCGCCGTCGAGCTCGCCAGCACCCGCCGCCGCGACCGCGCCGCGCAGCGCACCCTGACCGGGCCGCACCGCGACGAGCTGGTCGTGACCATGGCCGGCAAGGATCAGCCGGCCAGCACCTGCTCAACCGGCGAGCAGAAGGCGCTGCTGATCGCGATCACTCTGGCCCATGCCGATCTGCTGCACGGAAGCCGTCCGGCGCTGCTGCTGCTCGACGAAGTGGCCGCGCACCTCGATCCGCTGCGCCGCACCGCACTGTTTGACCGGCTGCGGGCTGGCCGCGCGCAGGTCTGGCTGACCGGCACCGAGCTCGCCCCGTTCGAGGCGATTGCCGATGAGGCCGCGATCTGGCGCGTCAGGGACGGGACGGTGGAGCGGTTGGGTTAGCCGCCTTCGGCAGCGCCCCCGCCACAGTATCAACCGTCGATTCCACCATCAGCTCGATCCCCGGCAGGGTCGGATGGATCCGGTCAGCCTGGATCAGGTCGGGCCGGCCGACCAGCGGTTGGAGGAAGAAAGGCACCAGCGCCGCGCCATGCTTCCTGGCCAGCGCCGGGTAGATCGGATCGAACTGGCCGCGATAGTCCGCCCCCAGGTTGGGCGCCGAGAGCATCCCCAACAGCACGACCGGAATGCCGCGCGCCTTGAGCTTGCCCAGCATCTCGTCCAGATTCTTGCGGGTCGCCTCGGGCGGCAGCCCGCGCAGCATGTCGTTGCCGCCCAGGCTGATGATCACCAGCGCCGGCGGCTTGGCCAGACTATTAAGCGTGAAATCGAGCCGGCCGAGGCCGCCCGCCGTGGTATCGCCCGAAACCCCGGCATTGGTGATCCGCGCGTTGAGCCCGCGGGCGCGCAAGGCCGCTTCGAGCCGCGCCGGATAGGATTGGCCGGGTTCAAGCCCGTAACCGGCAAACAGGCTGTCCCCCAGGGCCACGATCCGCAATTCTTCGCCCATCACGGGCAGATCCGGCACGGCGCTGGCGCTTTGCGTGGGAGCCGGCGTGGCTGGCTGCTGTGATCCGCAGGACCCCAGCACAAAGGCGAGCGCGAGAGGACTTGCAAGTCGCGCTGCCGATTTCCATTTCATGACCGAAGGTCCCTTCAATTCGTTTCCCCCTAGCTATGGCCATTCGCTGACGTGACAAGCCCCCAATCGGCGATCACCGCCACGAACCTTACACTCAGCCTCGGCACTGGCGAGGCTGCAGTCGAAATCCTGCGCGGAATCGACCTGACCGTGCCGCAGGGTCAGACCCTCGCGCTGCTCGGCCCCTCCGGCTCGGGCAAGAGCTCGCTGATGGCGGTTCTCTCTGGTCTGGAGCGCGCCAGCGGCGGGGCACTGGAGGTTGCCGGCCAGAACTTCGCCGCGCTGGACGAGGATGCCCTCGCCGCCGCGCGCCGCGGCCGGATCGGGATCGTGCTCCAGGCCTTCCACCTGCTGCCGACCATGACTGCGCTGGAAAACGTCATGACGCCGATGGAACTGGCCGGGATGGACGACGCCCGCCCCCGCGCCGAGGCGGAACTGACCGCCGTGGGCCTTGGCCACCGGCTCCACCACTATCCCTCGCAGCTCTCGGGCGGCGAGCAGCAGCGCGTGGCCATCGCCCGTGCGCTCGCTCCGCGCCCGGCGCTGGTCTTTGCCGACGAACCGACCGGCAACCTGGATGCCGCCACCGGCAGCTCAATCGTCGACCTGCTCTTCGCCCGCCGTGCCGATGCCGGCGCGACGCTGGTGATCATCACCCATGACGCCAGCCTGGCCGAGCGGTGCGAGCGCGTCGTCACCCTGGCCGACGGCCGCATCGCGAGCGATACCGCCGCGTGAGTCACGCTGCTCTCTCCTGGTCCACCGCCTGGACGATTGCCCGGCGCGATCTGTCGGCCCGGTTCCGCGGCCTGCGGCTGCTGCTGGCCTGTCTGTTCCTGGGCGTCGGCGCCCTCGCCGCGATCGGTACGCTGACCGGCGCGATCGAGGGTGAGCTCAAGTCGCGCGGGCAGACGATCCTGGGCGGCGACGTGCAGGTGGAAGTCTGGCAACGCGCCGCGACCGCCGCCGAACGCACTGAGCTGGAGAAGTTCGGGCAGCTCTCTGGCGGCGTGCGGCTGCAGGCCATGGCCTCCAGCGGCGAAACGGTCGTACCGATCGAATTGAAGGCCGTCGATGCCAAGTGGCCGCTGGTCGGGCGGCTGAAGCTGAGCGATGGCCGCAAAGTCGGTGCTCCCGCTGCTGGCGAAGCCTGGGTATCGCCCGACGCGCTCGCCCGGCTCGAGCTGAAGGCGGGCGGCAAGTTCACCCTCGCCGGTCAGCAGCTGAGGATCGCCGGCGTCATTGCCGACGAACCCGACCGGCTGAGCGAAGGCTTTGCGCTTGGCCCGACGGTGATTGTTGCCGACGGCTTTCCCGCCGCGGCCGG
>JACDQK010000323.1 GCA_015657645.1 Novosphingobium sp. | reverse complement strand
GGGGCAGGACCGAAGCCAAGGCCAAGATCGCGTTCCCGACTCGGCATGCGGCGGGGGTCACTGCGATTGTCATGGAAGCATATTAAGCCTATCTTGCGAAGCACTCAGTTGAGGTACTTGCGGTGGGTCGCATCCACGCCGCGCCTGACCGGGCAGTGGGAGGCATTGGTGAGCGAAGAGGAGCTGAAAAAGCGGCTGGAAATGCTGCGGATCGAGCACCGCGACCTGGACGCGGCGATCGATGCGTTAAGCAGCGCCGGCAGCACCGACCAGCTTCAGGTCGCCCGCCTGAAAAAGCGCAAGCTGCGGCTAAAGGACCAGATCGCGATGCTTGAGGACTACCTGATCCCCGACATCATCGCCTGAGGCGGCCTGCGCGCCAAAAACGTCCCCCGCCGGGACAGTGTAAAATTGGCCGGGAAAACGATGTTAACCGGCGGTGACAAACAAGTGTCATGAGCGTTAGGCCGGGGTGATGGGATCGCCTGCGAATATCAATCCACGGATCGTGGAAGGCCTTTATTGCGAGGCACTCGTCCTTTCGGACGAGCTGCGCCAGGCCTTTGCCTTGTCCGGCCGGATGGAAGCCGTGGCAGGCGAGGAAGACGCCGCCTCGATCGCCCTGTCGTGCGAGGCGCTACGCACCACCACGCGGATGATGCATTCGGTCGCCTGGCTGCTTAACCACCGGGCCTTCTTCAATGGTGAGCTCTCGGAGTTCCAGCTGCACCGCTATGGCAAGCTGGCCGAATTTTCGGACAGCGATCCTGCCCGGCTCGCCCTGCTCGATGACGAAACCCGCGACCTGATCGCGGCGACCGAGCGATTCATGCGCGCCTGAAACGGATCGACGCCAGCTGGCGCGAACGCGATCCGGAAGCCCCCAGCGCGGTCGCCGCGCTGCGCGAGCGCCTGGCCCGCAGCGCGCGGGGCTAGGTTGCCGCCAGGGCGCGGTCCCAGGCTGTCCGCCGCTCTGCCCCAGGCTCTGCCCCCGGCATGAACCGCTGAACCGCGCCGCGCATGGCACCTGCCGCGTCGCCGAGCGAGCCGTGCAGCCCGACGCCGACCGCCGCCAGCATGGCTGCACCCAGCGCGGTAGTCTCGACGAACTCCGGCCGCTCGACCGGCACCCGCAGCACATCGGCCAGGTCTTGCGCCATCCAGTTATTGGCGCTCATCCCGCCATCGATCCTGAGCGCGGTCCAGCCGGCGCCATCGGCGGCGAAGGCGGCAGCCAGGTCAGCCGTCTGCATCGCCATGGCTTCAAGGGCCGCACGCGCGACATGGGCGCGCGTGGTCGAAAAGCTCATGCCGGTGATCGCCGCGCGGGCATCGGGCCGCCAGTGGGGTGCGCCCAGGCCCGAGAGCGCCGGCACGATCGTCACCCCGCCACTGTCCGGCACCGAACGCGCCAGTGCCTCGGTCTCGGGCGCCGAGGCGATGATCCCCAGGCTGTCGCGCAGCCACTGGACGAGACTGCCGGCAACGAAGACCGAACCTTCGAGCGCATAGGTCCGCGTGCCGCCGAGCTGGCACAGCACCGTGCCAAGCAGGCGGTGGCCGGAGCGCGGCACGTCCTGGCCCATGTTGGCGAGGACGAAGGCCCCGGTGCCGTAAGTCGCCTTGGTCTCACCGGGATTGAGGCAGCCCTGGCCGATGGTGGCGCTCTGCTGATCACCGACCAGCCCGGCAATCGGGATTGCCGCGCCGAACAGATCGCGGGTCGTGGCGGCAAAACGGCCGGCATTGTCGGTCACTTCGGGCAAGGCCGCGTGCGGCACGCCGAACAGGTCGCACAGGCCGGCGTCCCAGCTTGCTCCGGCCAGCGGCAGCAAAAGTGTACGGCTGGCGTTGCTGGCATCGGTTACATGCGCCCCACCCGACAGCTTCCAGGTCAGCCAGGACTCGACCGTGCCGAGCGCCAGCCGGCCGGCGGCCGCAGCTTCCGCGACGGCGGGCACGTTCTGCATCAGCCAGCGCATCTTGGTACCGGAGAAATAGGGATCGAGCAGCAGCCCGGTTGCGGCCTGGACCACCGGCTCCTGCCCGGCATCGCGCAAGGTGGCGCAAAACTCGGCGGTGCGGCGATCCTGCCAGACGAGGGCGTGGTGGAGCGGCTGGCCAGTCACCTTGTCCCAGGCGACCACCGTCTCGCGCTGGTTGGTAATACCGATCGCCGCGATCTGGCTGGCCCCGCCCACTGCCTCAACCACTTGGCGCGCGCAGGCCAGGGTCTTGTCCCAGATCTCGCCCGCGTCGTGTTCGACCCAGCCTGGCTGCGGGTAATATTGCGTCAGTTCCTGCTGGGAGACGCCCTTCAGCGCGCCAACGGGGGTAAACAGCATCGCGCGGGTCGAGGTGGTGCCGGCGTCGAGGACAAGGATCAGGTCAGTCATGACACGCTATTTGCCGTTCGTGTCGAGCGAAGTCGAGACACAAGCGCGCAAGGTGTCTCGACTTCGCTCGACACGAACGGGTGTAGTTCCCATATGAGGAAACATGGATATCCCCGCCAAGCCCTGGCCGACCGGCCTGTCCGAACTGTGCGAACCGCTGGTGCGGCGCGTGCTGGCGCCCAATGCCTCGCCCTATACCTTCACCGGCACGCAGACTTACATCGTCGGCGCCGGAAGCGAAGTGGCGGTGATCGATCCCGGCCCGGCCGATGGCGGCGCCGAAAGCGAGCCAAGCCCGTTCAAGGGTGCCGACACCAATGGCGTGGGCCATGTCGCGGCAATCCTCGCGGCCGTCGGCGATGCCAGGATCACCGCGATCCTCTGCACCCACACCCACCGCGACCACTCCCCCGCCGCCGCCCCGCTGAAGGCGCTGACCGGGGCACCGATCATCGGCTGCGCGCCGCTGAGCCTCAGCGACGATGGCCCGCGCGCGGATTCGGCTTTCGATCACAGCTATGCCCCCGACCGCGTCCTGACCGATGGCGAGCGGATCAGCGGGCCCGACTGGACGATCGAGGCGGTCGCCACCCCCGGTCATACCAGCAATCACCTGTGCTACAGTCTGGTCGAAAGCGGCGCGCTGTTTACTGGCGATCACGTGATGGCCTGGTCAACCAGCGTCGTCTCGCCCCCCGATGGCGACATGAGCGCTTATATGGCGAGCCTGCAGAAACTTTATGACCGCGACGACAAGCGGCTTTACCCGGCGCATGGTCCGGCGGTCGACAAGCCGCGCCAGCTGGTCCGCGGGATGCTCGGCCATCGCCGCAGCCGCGAGGCGCAGATCCTGCGGCTGCTGGGCGAAGCGCCGCAGGAAATCCCGGCAATGGTCGCGGTGATGTACAAAGGGCTCGACCCGCGGCTGACCGGGGCAGCGGGCCGTTCGGTCCTGGCCCATCTGGTCGATTTGCAGCAGCAGGGCCGCGTCCGGTGCGAGGGTGAGACATGGATCAGCGCCGCCTAGATTCAGCCGAGCGCAGCAATGCGCGCGCGATAGCCCGGCAATTTGCCCTGCCGTGGTATCTCTTTGCCGCCGCCCTGGCGCTGGCGACCTGGGCACTGTGGCGCGCTTTCGGACCCGCATCCTATGGCGATCCGCTGGCAACTAGCCTGACCGCGTTTGAAAAGGCCAACCGGCTGACGGTGTTCTCGGCCCAGCTCGCCCCGGTCGTCGCCTCAGACGATGAGCGCCTGCTCGGCCTGTTGACCAGCCGCCAGATCGCGGTGATCCCGGCGCGGTCGATTATACGCTCGACCTCTCGAAGATGACCCGCGCTCAGATGGACTGGGACAAGGAGGCCGAGCGGCTGACGGTCACGCTCCCCCCCGCTCACCGTCTCGCGCCCCAACCTCGATGAAGGTCGCGCCCAGTACCTGCGCGAAGGGGTCTGGATCACCCGCACCGCGCAGGACGACCTGACCCGCGCCAATACCAAGCTGGCCGAGCAGCAGGCGGTGCAGCAGGCTGCCAATCCGGTGCTGCTGAACCTGGCCCGCGCGGCGGCGAAGGATGCGGTGCGGCAGAACCTTTCGGCGCCCTTGCAGGTCAGTGGTCACCCGCAAGCAACGGTCGTGGTGCGGTTCGCGGACGAGATCGCGCCGCCCCAATAGGCGCTTTCGGTTTCCCGGGATCCATGGCACCTTGCATCCGGCTGGTCGCGCCGGATGGAGGGGAGATATCCATGGCTACCATGTACCAGGATGGCGCGGAGCCGCGCGCCGAGGAAAAGTTTTTCTTTAAAATGACGGTCCTGATGGGGCTGGTGATCGTCACCGGGTTCAGCCTGAACCTCGCCATGGGCCGATCAAGCTTTGCCGTGCCGTGGGTCTATCATGTCCACGGTGTAGTGTTCTTCGGCTGGGTGGCACTGCTGCTGATGCAAACTGCGCTGATCGCCGGGGGTAACCGCGCGCTGCACAAGCGGCTGGGCTGGCTTTCGGCTTTGTGGATTCCGCTCATGGTCATCATGGGCGTGGTGATTACCGTCACCTCGCTGCAGCGCACCGGCGGGCCGTTCTTCTTCGATGCCAACGAGTTTATGATCAGCAACCCGATCGGCCTGCTGACCTTCGCCGCGCTCTCTCTCAGCGCCGTGGCGATGCGGCGGCGGACCGACTGGCACCGCCGGCTGATGCTGGGCGGCATGGTGACGATCCTGGGCCCCGGCTTCGGCCGGATCCTGCCGACTCCGTTACTTGGCACCTGGGCCTGGGAAATCACCAACCTGGTCGGGCTGGTCTTCGTGTTCGCCGGGATGGTGCGTGACAAGCGCCACCTGGGGCATGTCCATCCGGCCTGGTTCGTCGTGCTGATTGCCGGGATCGGCTGGATCGCGCTGGGCCAGGTCATTGCCTATACTGACTGGGGCGTGGCGCTCACCGAGCAAGTCATGGCTGGCCACCCAGGCGCGGCGCGACCGATGCAGGCTTATATGCCGCCCGGCATGCCTTGATTAGGCCGCGCTAAAGGGCCATCTGGGGGTCACTTCGCAAAGGGACCCCCGATGACCGCCCAGCCCACGAACCTTTCCGGAATCGACGTCCGCGCCGAGATCGAGCGCCTGCGCAAAGAGCGCAATGCCGTGATCCTGGCACACTATTACCAGAAGCCGGAAATCCAGGACCTGGCCGACTTCGTGGGTGACAGCCTGGAGCTGTCGAAAAAG
>JACDQK010000322.1 GCA_015657645.1 Novosphingobium sp. | reverse complement strand
GGATCAGCCAGCGCACGCTGAGCTTGCGAAACGGAAACAGCGCCAGCGCACAGAGCGCGTAGACGTGCAGGATATCGCCCGGCCACAGCAGGGCGAAAATGTTGATCAGGCCAAAGGCCAGCAGCCACAGATTGCGGCGGATATAGAGATCGGCCACGGCCACCGGGCCATCAGGCTCCATTGCCTTGGCCGCCGTAACCATCAGCCCCGCCCCGAACAGCATCTCCAGCATCCCGCGCTGGGTGCCCTCCAGGAAGGTCGTCATGAACAACCAGACCTGCTGGTCCGGCGGCGTCCAACCCATCGCCCGGATATCGCCAAGGAAGGCCGAGATCGGTCCGGACATCGCCGGTACGTTCAGGTAGAAAATGCCGAGAATTGCGAAACCGCGCAGTGCATCGAGCACGGCGATGCGGTCTCTGCCGCGCACCGGCGCCAATGCCGGCGCCTGGCCCTGTTGGCCTGTCATACTGTTCTCCCCATCCCAAAGGATGACGTGAAGCTAGCACGGTGTATGATATATGCAATACACTTCCGTCGGCCGGAATCAGAAGGGCCCCAACCAGCGGTTGGAGCCCCTTCGAATGTCAGCGCTGGTGCAGCGCTTACGCGTCGTTACGGACGTCGCGGCGCTCGGCGATGCGAGCGCGCTTGCCGGTGCGGCCGCGCAGATAATAAAGCTTGGCACGACGCACCACGCCCTTGCGGACGACGGTGATGCTGTCGAGGGTCGGCGAGTAGAGCGGGAACACACGCTCCACGCCTTCACCGAAGCTCATCTTGCGAACGGTGAAGTTGCTGCCGATGCCCTTGTTGGCGCGCGCGATGCAAACGCCTTCGAAGGCCTGCACGCGGCTGCGATCGCCTTCGATCACCTTCACGCCGACGCGGACGGTGTCACCGGGGCGAAACTCCGGAATATCCTTGGCGGCCTTGGCAATTTCCTCGGCCTCGATCTGCTGGATCAGATTCATGATCCTCAGTCCTTCTTTTCACGCCGCGCGCCAGAGGCAGACAGGACCCGAGCGCCCTCATGACGCTCCCAAAGATCCGGCCTGCGTGACCGTGTATCGATCTCGGACTGTGACTTTCGCCACGCCGCGATCTTCGCATGATCCCCCGATCGCAGCACTTCAGGGATCGTGCGCCCTTCCCATTCCTGGGGTCGGGTATAGTGGGGATATTCCAACAAGCCGTTCTCAAACGACTCTTCGGACCCACTGGAAGGCGCGCCCATTACGCCGGGAAGCAAGCGAATGCAAGCGTCGAGCAGCATCAGCGCCGCCGGCTCGCCCCCGGACAACACGATGTCGCCGATCGAGACTTCCTCAACCTGGCGCGCGGCGAAGATCCGCTCGTCAAATCCCTCGAACCGGCCGCACAGCACGGTCACCCCCGGCCCCGCCGCCAGCTCGCGCACGCGGGCCTGCGTCAGCGGACGCCCACGCGGCGTCATCGCGATGACGGGCGCGTCCGGCTGGGCCGCGCGGGCATGGTCGATTGCTGCGGCCAGCACGTCGGCGCGCAGCACCATCCCGGCCCCGCCCCCCGCCGGGGTGTCATCGACTGTCCGGTGCTTGTCGATCGCGAAATCGCGGATCTGCACCGTCTCCAGCGACCACTTCCCCTCCTCCCGCGCCCGGCCGGCCAGGCTGACACCGAGCGGCCCGGGGAACATCTCCGGATAGAGGGTAAGGACGGTGGCGGCGAAGGTCATGATGGTCGCCTTTCCCAGATCGCCCGTGCCTTAGCAATTGGACTCTTGCCTGTCCGGGCTGGGCGGGGAACACTGCGCGCGATGAAACGTCTCGCGCTCTTGCCCTGCTGCTGCTCGCTGCCCCCGTCTCGGCCGAGGAGATCGGCGAGTGCCGGTTCAGCCGCGAGACGCTGACTTTGCTGGCAGCCGGACGGAGCAGGCGACCTGCCTGCTCCGCAAGATCGAGCTGCTCGCCGTCCGCAAGTATCAGCCGCTGCCCAAGGTGATCGGGCAGCTGATGGCACGCGAGGACGGCCCCAGCGCCGCGCAGAAGGCCGCCGCACTCGCTGCCTTCCCCGAACCCTACCGAACTTTCGCAGCGCAATGGGCCGAGACGCCGCTATCCCGTACCGAGGAGGGCCTGCCCGCGCTCTATTTCGTGATCCACGATACCTCGACGCCGTTCTACGCGAATGACCCGTTCCCCAAGCGGCTCAACCAGGACCTCAAGGTCAATGACTTCGCCCCCTATATGAACGGCACCTTCGCGCGCGAGCCGGTGGCGCATATATTCCTCAACCGGGTCGGCAGATCTGGGCCGGGCACGATTTTCAGGAAGGCTGGCGCGCGACCAAGCTGGAAAGCCGGGTGGTCGGCCGCGCGCGCGGGGGCGGATGGTGCACATCGAAACGGTCCAGCCGCGCCGTTTCCTGCCCGGCGCGACCAGCCGGGGGCAGACCGAAGGGCCCAAGCCCGGCTTCACCAAAGAGCAGTACCGGATGCTCGCCGCGCTCTATGTCTATGCCAGCGCGCGGGCCGGACTGTGGCTGATCCCGGCGCAGCACAATACGGTCGATGCCGGAATCCCCGATGCCCACGACGATCCGCAGAACTTCGAGCTGAAGCACTTTGCCAATGAACTGGAAAAGCTGGTCGGCAAGCCGCGCTAGGCAGGGAAGTCGCGGCGGGTGGCGCGGATTGCCACGGGCAGACCAACCAGCAGCGCCATCAGCGCCCCGGCCAGCAGGATGGCGACAATCGCGATCAGGCCTTCGGGAAATTCGACGTCGAGCACTGACAACAGCGGAACCAGGATCGGCAAGAAGCCTGCACAAGCAGCGGCAATCGCGACGCGGCGGCGCCGGCTGCTGGCAGGGCTCAGCACCCGCATCCCGCTGCAGATGCCCCAGGATAGCGCCGCTGGCAGCAGTACAAAGACGATCAGGCCGAGGACAATTCCCATGACCTCAGCCTAACCGCTTAATCCGCCTCGGCAAATGCTGCGGTGATCACGATCCGCGTCGCATCCCATTCGGGCACGGCCTCGATCCGCATCGGCACCATGAAGCGCTTGCCGGTGGGCCGCTTGATTTCCAGCACGTCACCCGCACCGAAGTTGTCGATGGCGATCACTTCGCCCAGGTCCTCGCCCGAGGTCGAGACGGCGGGCAGGCCCAGCAGGTCGGCGTGGTAGTACTCTCCCTCCCCCAGCGGCGGCAGGGCCGCGCGGGGG
>JACDQK010000321.1 GCA_015657645.1 Novosphingobium sp. | reverse complement strand
TTCCCCTAGGCGAAACATTACATTGTCCCAGCCTGAATCCATCAACGCCAGAGGTAAATCGGCCAGATCGGGGTGCTGATCGTGCAAGAGCGCCCGAACGAGCACACCGTCTATTTGGACCTCTGCTGCTGGTGTGCCTGACATGATCAGCCTGAATCCAATGCTGCTTTGACCGCCGCGATAGCCGCTTCGGTGTGCGCATCCAGAAAGCCGTGCCCCCATTCGGGATGGGCGATGATTTCCCCGTTGGCGAGATAAGGCGCAATGCGCGGCGTGAACTCAGCCAGTTCATCGCCCGGCATCAGCACGGTGATCCGGTTCGGCAGTGCGCCAACGACTGCCGGATATTTCGGCGCGTACTCAAAAGCCGCCCTGTGTCCCCATTCATAGTTTTCGCCAGCGCGGAGGTTCTCGGCAAAGGACATTGCCATCGCTTCCAGATCGGTGCCGGGGCCGCGATGATGGACCACCTTTTCCCACATGATCCGGAACCGGGTGCCTTCGAGATCCAGCGGAATATGCTCGTAGGTTTCGTGCATCAGCTGGAGTTCTTCAGGCGTGAAAACCGGCGCCGAGATCATCACAATGCCGCCGACCTGTTCTGGCCGCTGCCGCGCCGCTTCGGCCGCCACTTCCGAGCCGGTGTGATAGCCAAGGAGATCGATCACCCCGAGCCCGAGCGCATCGACCACATCCCACAGGCTGCGTGCATAGTCCTCGATGGTGACCGGCGGCGCGGCGGGCGGTGGATCGGACTCGCCGAAACCGGGATAGTCATGCGCCAGAACAATCCGGTCATCCGCCGCCGCTTCCATGAACCTGGCGAAGATCCGGCCTGACTTCGGGCTCATGTGCAGGCAGGCCAGCGGGCGCTTGCATGGCGCGACCGGCGTGGCGATCCGCAAGTGGATCTGGCCATGCTGGCCGTCGACAAATTTCCGAACCGGTCTGGTCATGCAGATCCCCCTCATGGCGGAGACTAGCTGATCGGCGGCGGCGATCTACTCCGACCCCGCCTGCCCTCGCCTGACGGATATCGCTGCTGGCCTAGCGCCGCCCGAACAGCTTCTCGACATCCTCCAGCGCCAGCTTGACCCAGGTCGGTCGGCCATGGTTGCACTGGCCGGAACGAGGCGTGCGCTCCATCTCGCGCAGCAGGGCGTTCATTTCCGCCACTGACAGCGTCCGCCCGGCCCGGACCGAGCCGTGGCAGGCCATGGTTGCAAGGACGTGGTCGAGCCGTTCGCCGAGCAGCAGGGCAGCGCCGTTCTGGGCCAGGTCATCGGCGACATCTCGGACCAGCGCCTGCACATCGCCGCCCGCCAGCGCCGCCGGAACGCGCGGACCAGCATAGCGTCGGGACCGAACCTCTCCAGCGCCAGGCCGTGCTCAGCCAGTTGCGGCGCGGCTTCGGTCAGGCGGTCGCAGTCGGGCTCGTCCAGTTCGACCACTTCGGGGATGAGCAGCGCCTGCGCAGCGGTGATGGCGCCTTGTGCCCCAGCGGCCTTGAGCCGTTCGAGCACCAGGCGCTCGTGCGCGGCGTGCTGATCGACCAGCACCAGCCCATCCTCCGCCTCGGCGACGATATAGGTGTTGGCGACTTGCCCGCGCGCCACGCCGAGCGGGTGCGATGCGGCGGGTTCGGGCGCGACATCGGCCGCCTCGGCCCGGGCCGCAGGTGCCAGCACCGAAGCCTCGTAACCGCGCCAGACCTGTCCGGCATCGCGCACGGCATAGGGCTCAGCCTGGCGGGCAAAAAGCGAACCCAGCGCCGCCGGCACTTCGCTCCGCGCAATCGGCTCGGCCTGCCAATTGCCCATGGCGGGCGCGGCCGGGGCCTGGGCTGAGCGCTGTCCGGCCCCTTCGAGCGCATGGCGCAGGCCGGAAACGATAAACCCGCGCACGAAGGCCGGATCGCGGAAGCGGACCTCGGTCTTGGCCGGGTGGACGTTTACGTCGACCTCCTCGGGCGGCAGGTCGAGGAACAGCGCCAGCACGGCGTGGCGATCACGTGCCAGCATGTCCGAATAGGCTCCGCGGACCGCGCCGATCAGCAGCCGGTCCTTCACCGGGCGGCCATTGACGAAGAGGTACTGGTGATCGGCGACGCCGCGGTTGAAAGTCGGCAGGCCGGCTACCCCGGCCAGCTTCACCGGGCCGCGCGCCAGATCGATCACCACGCCGTCATCCGCCAGTTCGCGCGCCACCAGTTGCGCCACGCGGGCGGCAAGGCTCTGGCCGCCTTGGGCCGCCAGGACCCGGCGGCCATCGTGTTCGAGCGTAAAGGCAATCTCCGGCCGGCCATCGCGAGGCGGCGCACGACATCGAGGCAGGCGGCATATTCGCTGCGGGCCGAGCGCAGGAACTTGCGCCGCGCCGGCACCTTGCCGAACAGGTCCTCAACCCGGATCCGCGTGCCCGGCGGCAGCGCGGCTGGGCCATCTGACACCTGCTGGCCGTGATCGACCACCACCTGCCAGCCAGACTCCGACCCACGCACCCGGCTTTCCATGGTCAGGCGGGCGACACTGGCGATCGAGGGCAAGGCCTCACCCCGGAAGCCCAGCGTGGCGACCAGCTCGATCGCCTCGTCCGGCAGCTTGGACGTGGCGTGGCGCTCCAGTGCCAGCGCCATGTCCTCGCGGGTCATCCCGCAGCCGTCGTCGGTCACTTCGATCAGGCCCAAGCCGCCCTCGCCCAGGCGTACAGCGATACTGCTTGAGCCGGCATCAATTGCGTTCTCGACCAGTTCCTTGAGCGCCGCCGCCGGGCGCTCGACCACCTCGCCCGCAGCGATGCGGTTGACGAGGGTTTCGGGCAGGCGGCGGATCATTGGCATTTGTTCCCGACCCTAGCGGTGAAGTGCGCCGAATTCGAGACGGAAGAATGCGCGCAATCCCCATGTTTCGGACAAATTTTTGGCCTTTGTGCGCCCCTTGCGGTAATGAGCCGCGATTCACGCCAACCTACCGGCTTTTGACTTCCGCAAGAATTGCGGTAAGTGGCTGGAAACTATACGGATTTGTCAATGGCCAACTTCCTGTCCCGATTCTTCAAGTTTGGTTCGCAGAACATGGCAATCGACCTTGGGACAGCGAACACGCTGGTCTATGTGCAGGACCGCGGCATCGTGCTGAACGAGCCGTCGGTGGTGGCGATCGAAACGATCAACGGGATCAAGCGCGTCAAGGCCGTGGGCGACGACGCGAAGATGATGATGGGCAAGACCCCGGACTCCATCGAAGCGATCCGCCCGCTGCGCGACGGTGTTATCGCCGACATCGAAATCGCCGAAGAGATGATCAAGCACTTCATCCGCAAGGTGAACGGCAAGCGCACCTCGATGTTCTCGCCGCCGGAAATCGTGATCTGCGTGCCCTCGGGCTCGACCTCGGTTGAGAAGCGCGCGATCCGCGATGCCGCCAGCAATGCCGGGGCCAGCCAGGTTTACCTGATCCTGGAACCGATGGCGGCGGCGATTGGCGCAGACATGCCGGTGACCGAGCCGGTTGGCTCGATGGTGGTCGATATCGGCGGCGGCACGACCGAAGTTGCCGTGCTGTCGCTGCGCGGCCTCGCCTATACCACCTCGGTCCGCGTCGGCGGGGACAAGATGGACGAAGCCATCGTTTCCTACGTGCGCCGCCACCACAACCTGCTGATCGGTGAAGCCACGGCCGAGCGGATCAAGAAGGACTATGGCGTGGCCATGGTTCCGGCTGACGGGATCGGCGAATCGATCCAGATCAAGGGCCGCGACCTGGTCAACGGCGTGCCCAAGGAAATCACCATCACCCAGGCGAACATCGCCGAGGCGCTGTCCGAACCGATCGGCGCGATCATCGAAGGCGTGCGCATCGCGCTTGAAAACACTGCCCCGGAACTGGCCGCCGACATCGTCGATCAGGGCATCGTCCTGACCGGCGGCGGCGCGCTGATCCAGGGACTGGACGAGTACCTGCGCGAGGAAACCGGCCTGCCGGTCTCAATCGCCGAGGATCCGCTGTCCTGCGTGGCGCTGGGCACCGGCCGGGCCATGGAAGATCCAATCTACCGCGGCGTGTTGATGACGGCCTAAACAGGGGAGAAGGCACCGCATGGCGCCGTCGTCTAACCGGCGCCCCGGCAGTTCCCGCAGGGCGCAGTACTCGACATTTCTGGCTTACGTGATCGCCTTTGCCGGCGTGATCGCTGGCGTCGCCGTGTTGCTCTTTTCCACGAGCAATGCTGTTGCCTTCGCGTCGCTGCGCAGCGGCGCGACTGACGCCGTCGCGCCCGCCGCAACCGCCGCAGCCGCCAGCCGGAGCGAGAGCCAGAGCGTCTGGTCGGCGCTCAAGGGCTATTTCACCTACGGCGTACGGGTCGCGCGCAATGAGCAGGAACTGGCCGAAGCCCGGGTCAGGCTGGCCGAAGCGGCCGCACTCAAGAACGAAAACGCGCGGCTCAAAGCCCTGCTGGACCTGCGCGAAAGTGAGCCGAAGCCGATCGCCATGGCGCGCCTGATCGGCTCCACCTCGACCAGCACCCGGCGCTATGCCTTGCTTGGAGCAGGCAGCCATCAAGGGGTTGCCGTTGGCATGCCGGTTCGTTCGCCGCTCGGGCTCGTCGGCCGCGTGCTCGAAACCGGTGACCGGACCGCCCGCGTGCTGCTGATCACCGATACCGAAAGCCTGGTCCCGGTCCGCCGCGCCCGCGACGGTGTGCCCGCCTTCGCCGCGGGGCGCGGCGATGGCACGCTGCAACTGCGGCTGATCAACCTCGGCACCAATCCGCTCAGGGTCGGCGATGCCTTCGTCACTTCGGGTTCGGGCGGGCTCTACTGGCCGAACACGGCGGTTGCCGTCGTCACCCGGCTCACTCGCGACGGCGCGTTTGCCCGCGCGCTGAGCGATCCTGGCACGACCGAATTCGTCGAGGTTCAGCCGCTTTGGGAAGAAGGCACCGCCGCCCAGCAATTGACGGCCCCACCCGCCGCCGGAGCGAAGTGATGCCGGTTCCGATCCCGGAACACCTCAAGGATCTCCCCCGCCCGCGGATCAACCGCGCGCCCTCGCCTGTGCTGGCCATGTCGCTCCCCTGGGTGCTGGTCATGCTCGGCAGCCTCAGCCCGACCTGGCCGATCGTCTCATCCGCCCCGGTCATGCCGCCGCTGGGCTTTCTGTTCCTGCTCGGCTGGCTGCACCTGCGCCCGGGGCTGTTTCCAGTCTGGGCCGGGCTGCCGCTCGGCTTCTTCGACGATCTGTTCAGCGGCCAGCCAATGGGCTCGGCGATCCTGCTGTGGTCGCTGGCGACGATCGGCATGGACTATGTCGAAACCCGCTTCCCCTGGCGCGGCTTCGTCCAGAACTGGCTCGTCGCCTCGGCGGTTATCGCCGGTTACCTGCTGGTTGCGGCCTGGTTTGCCGGTGTCCACCGTCAGCCTGACCTGCTGCTGGCCATGCTGCCGCAGATCGCGCTGTCGATCCTGACCTATCCGATAGCTACCCAACTGGTCGGCCTGGTCGACCGGCTGCGGCTGATCCCCGTGCGGGAAGTGTGATGCTCAGCGGTTTGGCGCCCCATGTCAGCTCGGGCACGCTCAAGAATGCCTATGATCGCCGCTCGCTGGTGATCGGCGGATTGCAAGCCGCGGTCGGCCTGCTCTTGGCCGGGCGGGTCGCCTGGATCAGCCTGGCCCAAAACGAGAAATACACGCTCGCGTCGGAAAGCAACCGCGTCAACCTGACGCTGATCTCGCCCCGGCGCGGCGCGATCCTTGATCGCAACGGCGCGCCGATCGCCGCCAACCGCGCCGATTTCCGCGTCGATCTGGTGCCTGACCGGCTGGTCGATCCCGACCGCACCCTGCGCGAACTCGGTCGTTTGCTGAAGCTCAGCGATGTCCGGATCAAGGACCTCAAGGACAAGCTCGACAAGGCGCGCGGGTTCCAGCCCGTCGAAGTGGCCGCCGGGCTTGATTGGGACAGCTTCGCCGCGATCTCGGTCCGCCTGCCGGACCTGCCCGGGGTGCTCGCCCAGCGCAGCTTCTCGCGCTGGTACCCGACCGGGCCTTCGGTCGGCCACCTGATCGGCTACGTCGGCGCCGCTTCGGCCGAGGATTACGAGAAGGAACGCAACCCGCTGCTGGTCACGCCCGGCTTCAAGATCGGCAAGGACGGCCTCGAAAAGCGCTTTGAAAAGGAACTGCGCGGCACGCCTGGCGCGCGCCGGGTCGAAGTGACGGCCGGGGGCAAGGTCGTGCGCGACCTGGAAATGCGCGAGGACGTGCC
>JACDQK010000320.1 GCA_015657645.1 Novosphingobium sp. | reverse complement strand
CGCGCGGTATATTCGTTGAAGTCGAATCGCCATCGCCCGGCGCAGCGTGGTACTCCAGCCCTTGAGCTGCCGAGCATATAGCGCTCCAGCTCGGGCATCTGGGCCACGTCCACCCGCTCCGCCTCGCTGAAGCCATCCAGCGCGCCCAGCAGGTAGCGGAAGGTATTGCGCAGCTTGCGGTACTGGTCGGCCACGCCCTTCAGGATCTCGTCGCCGATGCGGTGGTCTTCGGTGAAATCGACCGACAGCGCCCACAGCCGGATGATGTCCGCGCCATAGGTTTCCATCACCTTCAGCGGGTCGACCGTGTTGCCGACCGATTTCGACATCTTCAGGCCCTTGGCGTCCATCGTGAAACCGTGGGTCAGCACCGCATCATAAGGTGCGCGGCCGCGGGTGGCGCAGCTTTGCAGCAGGCTCGACTGGAACCAGCCGCGATGCTGGTCGCTGCCTTCGAGGTAGAGATCGGCAGGCCACTTGAGTTCCGGCCAGCGGCCCGATTCGAGCACGAAGGCATGGGTGCAGCCCGAATCGAACCAGACGTCGAGAATGTCGGTGACCTGCTCGTAATCCTCGGCCTTGTAGTCGGAACCGAGATATTCCTGCGCGCGGGCGGCGGACCAGGCATCGACGCCCTCGGCCTTCACTGCGGCGATGATCCGGGCGTTTACGGCGCTATCGACCAGATACTGGCCCGACTGGCGGTGGACGAACAGCGTGATCGGCACGCCCCAGGCGCGCTGACGGCTGAGCACCCAGTCCGGGCGGCCTTCGACCATCGAACCGATCCGGTTGCGGCCCTTCTCGGGGACGAAGCGCGTCGCCTCGATCGCGGCCATGGCGGTTTCGCGCAGGGTCGCTTCGCCAGCTTCGGCTTCCGGCGTGGGATCGGGCGCACCGCCCTCATTTTCCCAGCGCATTTCGGCGCGCATCAGCGGGCTCGGCCGGTCCATCGGCACGAACCACTGCGGCGTGCAGCGGAAGATCACTTTGGCCTTGGAACGCCACGAATGGGGGTAGGAATGCTTGTAATCGGCCGACGCCGCCAGCAGCGCGCCGGTTTCCTTGAGGTCCGAACAGATCGGTCCATCCGGCGCGTTGAACTTGGGATTGATGACCGAGCCCTGGCCGCCCAGCCAGCCCCAGTCGGCGCGATACTTGCCATCACCCTCAACGGCGAAGACCGGTTCGATCCCGTGCGCCTTGCACAGCAGGAAATCGTCCTCGCCGTGGTCGGGTGCCATGTGGACCAGGCCCGTGCCGCTCTCGGTGGTGACGAAATCGCCCGGCAGGAAGGGGCGGGGCGTGGCAAAGAACCCACCGAGGTGGTGCATCGGGTGACGGGCGATGGTGCCGGTTAGCTTCGCACCCGGCATTTTCGACAGCTCGGCGCTCAAAGGGTTCACGTGCACGACGACACTTGAAACGCCGTATTCGCTCAAGTCGACGCGGTTGGCTTCCGCGTTCAACCGCCGAGCAAAATCCTCGACAAGCTTGCTGGCCACCAAAAACCGGTTGTCGTCAACTGCACCGTCGAATCCAAATCGACCCTCAAGAGCTTTGATCGCTCCGACGCGGTCGCCTTCATTGACCTCGAAGTATACGACGCAAACGGAATACTCTACCTCCGACCCATAGGCGATCGCTGGTTGGTCGGGATCGTCCACGGCGTCGTCGTCCAGATCACCGCATGGCGCCGACCAGTTCGGCAATCGGCGATTCCGTGATCTCAAAAGCTACGTCGATCTGGGTCGAGACGATGTCCTCGTATTCGACCTCGGCCTCGGCCAGCGCGGTCTTTTCGACCGGCGACCACATCACCGGCTTGGCCCCGCGATAGAGCTGGCCGCTTTCCGCAAACTTCAGCAGTTCGGCAACGATGGTGCCTTCCGCCTCGGGGTCCATCGTCAGGTAGGGCTTGTCCCAATCGCCGTTGATGCCCAGGCGCTTCAATTGTTCGCGTTGGGTATCGACCCAGTGCTGCGCATAGGCGCGGCATTCGGCGCGGAACTCGACCGGATCGACCTGATCCTTGTCGAGCTTCTTCTTGCGGTACTGTTCCTCAACCTTCCACTCGATCGGCAGGCCGTGGCAATCCCAGCCCGGAACATAGGGAGCGTCCTTGCCCAGCAGGCTCTGGGTGCGCACCACCATGTCCTTCAGGATATGGTTCAGCGCATGGCCGATGTGCATATCGCCATTGGCATAGGGCGGGCCATCGTGAAGCACGAACTTCTCACGCCCCGCACGCGCTTCGCGCAGCTGCCGGTAAAGGCCGCTTTCAATCCAGCGCGCCAGAATGCCGGGCTCCTTCTGGGGGAGGCCCGCCTTCATGGGGAACTCGGTCTTCGGCAGGAAGACGGTGTCTCGCCAATCTGCCTTGCTGGAATCTTCGCGCGCTTCAGTCATAGCGTGCCGCCGTTAGAGCAAAGGCGTTAGCCGCGCCAGTCCCCGGCTTAATCGCGCGCCGCGCGCCTGGCCATCGAGTGCCTTGGCCAGCTCCGCCTGTTCGCGCGGTTGCGCTTGTTGAAGGCGGGGCGCAGCGCCGGGCCGATGGTCCAGATGTCTTCCACCCAGACATAGCCGGTGAAGCTGGCCGGGATCTCGCCCACCTGTTCGGGCAGATCGAGGCCCATCCCGCCCTTGCCGCCATAGGGGCCGACCAGGATCACCCGCGCGCCAACGGCGGCCATTCGGGCCTGCAACCGGTTGGGCCAGCCGGCGAAGGCCCATTGGTAGTTCAAGGGCACGATCAGCGTCCCGTTGCGGCAGGCTTCAGGCGTCACCGCGAACCAGCCGGCCGCGAGGTAGGCCTTGGTGCAGGCCGTGGCGCTGTCCTTGCTGAACACCCAGGCGCCGGGCAGCAAGGCGCGCATCCGCGCGGCGGGGCCGTCCTCCGGTCCGCCATAGAAGCCATCGCCAAGCCTGACCGAATCGCGCCCGGCGGCTTTCAGTGCGGCCAGCAGCAGATCGGCCTCCGCCGGGTCCTTGCTCTTGAAATTGAACAGCAGCGGCTTGTCGCCAGCGACTGCCAGTGCCTCTTCAAGGCCGGGGATCAGGCCCACACCCTGGCCCCGGAACGGGAAGGTCTTGCCGCCATCGGCCGTATAGCCATAGCCGGCATCGAGCGCCTTCAGCTCAGCCAGGGTCTTGTCCCGGACCGCGCCTCGACCATCGGTGCGGCATTCGAGCTTCCAATCATGAAACAGCGCGATCCGGCCATCGGTGGTGGGGGCAATATCCACCTCGATCATCTGCGCACCGAGCCGCTGGGCTGCGGCAATCGAGGGCAGGGTGTTCTCGAGGTAATCATGCACCGGCGGCTCGATCCGCGTGGCGGTGCAGGTATCGCGCTCCAGCCCTTCGTGGCTGAACAGCTGGTGCGCGCCGCGGTGCGCGACCAGCTTGACGTAACCCCTGGGACTATCCGCCAGCCACGAGGCATTGACGAAAGTCAGCACCAGGAAAGCGAGGGCGAGGACGAAGCCGATCCGGCGGCCCCAGACCTTCATGCCAGCAGCTTCCGCGCCTGGTCGCAATCGACCAGCATCTGCTGGGTCAGGGCATCGAGGCTGTCAAACTTCGCCTCGGGCCGCAGGAAGTGGTGGAAGGCCACTTCGATCTCCTGCCCATAGAGATCGCCCGACCAGTCAAAGAAATGCGGTTCGAGCAGTTCCTTGGGCGGGTCGAAGCTGGGGCGGATCCCCAGGTTGGCCGCGCCGTGCAGCCGGGTGCCGTCGGCAAGCTGCGAGGAAACGGCGTAGATCCCGTAATGTGGGCGCAGATAGTTCCCGAGCGGCAGGTTGGCGGTGGGAAAGCCGATCGTCCGGCCGACCTTGTCGCCGTGCTGGACAATGCCGCGGATCGCGAAGGGGCGGGTCAGCAGGCGGGCGGCTGTTTCGCAGTCACCGGTCTTCAAGGCCTCGCGAATGCGGCTGGAGGAGACCACCTCGCCCCCTTCCAGCACCGGGCCGACAGCACGGGAGGACAGGCCCAATTCCGCGCCGCGGGTCTTGAGCAGTTCGATATTGCCGCCGCGGCCCTTGCCAAAGGTGAAGTCCTCACCGGTCACCACGCCTGCTGCACCGAGGCGTTCAACCAACAGCCTGGCCATGAAATCCTCGGCCGTGGTCGATGCCAGTTCGGCATCGAAAGCGAAGACCAGCATCGCATCGGCCCCGGCGGCCGCGAACAGCTCCTGCCGCTGGTCCAGCGTCGTCAGCCGGAACGGGGCGGCATCGGGCTTGAAGAAGCGCACCGGATGCGGATCGAAGGTGGCCACGATCGCCGGGCGGCCCTCAGCCTTGGCCCAGGCAATCGCCTCGCCGGCTACGGCCTGGTGACCGAGGTGGAAACCGTCGAAGTTGCCCAGCGCGATGATCGCGCCGCGCAAGGCTTCTGACATGGGGTCAGTGGCAAGGAGGCGCGGGATGGTCATTACGGCAGGGTTGCCTCGTTCAGCGGCACGATCCCGGCGCGGATCACGCGCAGGGCATTGCCGCCCATCGCGGCGCGGACTTCGTCGGGCGTGAAGCCTTCGTCGAGCAGGGCCTGGGTCACCTGAACCAGCTGACTGGTGTCGAACCGCACGGTGGTGGCGCCGTCATAGTCGCTGCCCAGCGCGATGTGCTGGATGCCGACGAGGTCGCGGACATGCTTCATCGCCTTGGCGGCGGCGCGCGGGGAGGTGTCGCAGATTGCGCCGTCCCAGTAACCGATGCCCACGATCCCGCCGGTCTTGGCGACGGCGCGGATTTCGTCATCGGAGAGGTTGCGGTTGGTCTTGCAGGTTGCCTGGACTCCGCCATGGCTGGAGACGACCGGGCGGCGCACGCGTGGCAGCAGTTCGGCCACGCCCTGGTGCGAGAGGTGGGCGATGTCGACGATCATCCCGAGCTCTTCCATCCGCGTCACGACCTGCCAGCCGAGTGGCGTGATCCCGCCCTTCTTCACCCCGTGCATCGATCCGGCGACATCGTTGTCGAAGAAGTGCGCCAGGCCCGCCATGCGGAAGCCGGCGGCGTGGAGCTTGTCGAGATTCTTGAGGTCGCCTTCCAGGCTTTGCAGCCCCTCGATGGTCAGCATCGCACCGACCGGACCCTTGCCCGACTGCCGCGCGGCTAGCAGGGCATCGAGCGCGGCCGCATCGCTGACCTTGGCCAGTTTGCCACCCGATTTGGCCACCGCCCGGTCAAGCTTCTGTCCGTGATAAAGCGACCGCTCGGTCAGCGAGAACCAGGTCCGGACCGGCTGGAGCTGAGCGATCACCAGCGGCGTGATGTTGTCGTCTCGCCCGCAAATTGCCGTCATAGTTCTGCCGCGCGGGGTCTTCGTCACGCTGGAAAACAGCTGCAAACGCGACATTGCCCTGCTCCAGCCGGGGCAAGTCCTCATGCCCCACCGCTTGGCCGGCTGAAAGCAGGTCCCCGCCCGCCACATCAAGCGGTATCGGAAT
>JACDQK010000319.1 GCA_015657645.1 Novosphingobium sp. | reverse complement strand
CCTGCCCCCCGCGAGCGAAGTGCTGCTTGAAGTTGGAAAAGCCAGCAACCCAGCGGGTGCCGCCGCTGCATCGACGATCTTCGCATTCGGCAGCGCCTAGCATGATGAAGACCGTATGCATCCAGTTGTTGGGCAGCTTGTCGATGAAGAACGGCCGCTCGGTCTTGCGCTGGATCCGGGTGCGTTTGAGGAATTCCTCACCCCGGCGGGCCAGTTGTTCGGCCGTCAGCTCGGGCAGGCTCAGCGGATAATTCGTTTCGCGCCGGGCGAGCGCCGGAATATCGGGCAGCTCGGTCGTCCCCTCGACCTGGCTGTGGCTCGAGAGGATCTGCTCGACCAGCGTCGATCCGGCGCGCGGCATGCCGAGCACGAAGATTGGATCAGCAGCATCGCAGCCCTGCCCGGCCCGGTCGGCGAAGAATTCGGGCGTGGCCAGTTCAATCAGCCGGTCGACGAAACGGGTGGTTTCGTCGGCATCGTAATCGAGTTCGGTCCGGCGCAAGGCATTGCCGGCCGCGTAATGCGCAAAGCTGGCCTCAGCCGCGCCGCGATCCTCCAGCGCCTTGCCTAGCGCGAAGTCGAGGTGGAAGCGGTCTTCCTTGGCCACCCCGCCCTCTTCGAGCGCCGCTTCCATCGCCGCAATATCGGCATCGGTAAACCTGACTGTCTTGAGGTTGGCCAGGCTCCACCAGGCTTCGCCCAGTGTCGGCATCAGTTCGATGGCCTGGCGATAGGCGGCGATCCCGTCCTCCAGCCGTCCGACGGTCTTGAGCATGTGGCCAAAGCTCATCCACACGCGCGGCTGGTTGGGGGCCTGGGCAAGGACGCGGTCGTACAGCGTGATTGCCTCGTCAAATTCGCCGATCCGGCCCAGCGCAGCGGCCTGCAGGTTGGCGTGGCCGGGATTGTCCGGCTCTTCCTCCACCACCCGGTTGAGCTCGGCAATGGCATCGGCCGGGCGGTTCTGGCGATAGAGCACCAGCGCCAGGTTGGCCCGCGCCGGGGTGAAGGTCGGTGCCAGCTCCAGCGCGCGGCGAAGCAGGTTTTCGGCATCGCCATAGCGCCCGATCCGCCCGGCCAGCTCGGCCAGCAGGCGGATCGCGAAGACATCGACCGGGTCCTCCTTCAGGTGCGCCCGCAGCAGCGGTTCGGCAACCGACAGGTCATTCTCGTTCATCGCCATAGCGGCCTGGATCAGCCGCGGATGATAGCGCCCGGCGCGGGCCAGCCAGGATTGCGTGGTCAAAGTGCTCATGCTGGCCGCCAAGAAACATGGTGACGCGGCGTGATCAAGCGATAGTCTGCCCGGCGAAGGGGATAAGGCCGATGGAACGCAAGTTGGGGTACTGGGCGCTGCTGGCGCTCGTCATCGGCAATATGGTGGGATCAGGGATCTACATCCTGCCCGCCCAGCTCGCCCCGCTCGGCTGGAACCAGTTCGCCGGCTGGGGGATCACCATCGTCGGCGCGCTGGCCCTGGCGCGGGTCTTTGCAGCACTCGGCGCGCGACTGCCGCTGGCGGGCGGGCCCTATGCCTATGCCACGGCTGCCTTTGGGCCACTGGCGGGTTTCACCACGGCCTGGGCCTATTGGGTGATGAGCTGGGTCGGCAATGCCGCCGTCGCCGTGGCCGTGGTGAGCGCCTTGTCGCTGATCTTCCCGGCGCTCGGCACCACCACCGGCGCGCCCGCTATCCTGGCCGTCGCCTGCGTCTGGATCGTCACCCTGATCAACATTCGCGGGGTGCGCGAGGCAGGGCGGTTGCAGGAAGTGACAGTGGTGCTGAAACTGCTGCCGCTGGTTGCGTTGATCGGCATCGCGATCTGGCTCTGGCTGACCGGATCGCCGCGCGCGCCCGATCCCGGCGTGCCGTTTACTGCGGACAATGTCGCGCTGGCCGCCGGCCTCACTTTCTGGGGCTTCCTCGGCCTTGAAGCAGCGACAGTTCCGGCTGACAAGGTCGAGAACCCGGGCCGCAACATCGCCCGCGCAACCGTGATGGGCGTGATCCTCACCGGCATCGTTTACTTCGGCATTTCCTTCGCCTTCGCGCTGTTCATGCCGGTCAGCGAAGCCGCCGCCAGCCCGGCTCCGATCGCCAGCTTCCTCGGCCGTTACCTCGGCAGCGACGTGGCCATGGTGGTCGCACTGTTCGCGGCGATCAGCGCGTTTGGCACGCTCAACGGCTGGGTGCTGGTCCAGGCCGAAATGCCCTGGGCCATGGCCAAAGGCGGGGTGTTCCCGGCCTGGTTCGGTGTCGAAGGGAAACACGGCACCCCGGTCCGCTCGCACCTGGTCTCGTCCAGCCTGCTCAGCGGGATCACCCTGCTCAATTACCAGAAGGGCATGACCGACCTGTTCGGCTTTATCGCCTCGGTCAGCCTGTCGGCCGGACTGGTCGCCTACCTGATGGCGGCGCTGGCCGCGCTGCGGATCGCGCGCGACAATACGCTGACGCTGCTGGCCGCGCTGGTCGCAGTCGCCTTCTTCTGCTGGGCCGAATATGGCCTGGGCGGAGAAGCCATTACCTATGCCGCGCTCCTGATCGGCGCGGGTTTGCCGGTCTACCTGCTGGTCAGGAACGCAAAAGCTTCCTGATCAGCGGCCGGTCCGCCAGGATCGCATGGGCCGCATTGTGGCCGGGCGCGCCGGTCACGCCGCCGCCCGGATGGCTGCCCGCGCCGCACATGTAGAGGCCTTTAATGGGCCCGCGATAGTCGCCATGCCCCAGCACCGGGCGCGCCGCCCACAGCTGGTCGATGCCCATCGTGCCATGCATGATATCGCCGCCGATCAGCCCGAACTTGCGCTCCAGGTCCCACGGCGAGTGAATCTGCGTGGCGATCACCGACTTCTTGAAGTTGGGCGCATGGTCGTTGACCGTGTCGATGATCAGATCGGCCACCTTGTCGCGGTTGGCGTCCCAGTCGACCGTCGGATCGAACTGCTGGCAGAACAGGCTGGCGACGTGGCAACCCGGAGGGGCGAGGCTGTCGTCGACCGTGCTCGGGATCTTGATCTCGACGATCGGCTTCTTCGACCAGCCGTGCTGCTGGGCGTCGATGAAGGCCTGGTCCATGTAATCCATGCCCGGCGCGATGATGATCCCGGCGGTGTGGTGCTCGGCTTGCTCCTTGCCCGGCAGCACGGAGAAGTCCGGCAGTTCGGACAGCGCCACGTTCATCCGGAAAGTGCCCGAGCAGGTCTTGAAGCCCTTGATCCGGCGCTGGAAGTCCTCATCCAGATCGCTTGAATCGACCAGCTGACGATAGAGCAGCGCCGGCCCGGCATTCGAGGCGACGATCGGCGCGACGATTTCCTCGCCGCCTTCCAGCTTCACGCCCCGGACCTTGCCGCCATCGACCAGCACCTTGGCGACCGGCGCCTCCAGGCTGATCTCGACGCCCTGGTCCTCGCAGGCGCGGGCCATGGCCTGGGTGATTGCACCCATCCCGCCGACCGAGTGCCCCCAGGCCCCCAGCTTGCCGTTCACCTCGCCGAAGACGTGGTGCAGCAGGACATAGGCCGAACCCGGCGTCGAGACCCCGGCATAGTTGCCGACCACGGCATCGAAGGCGAAGGCCGACTGCACATAGTCATGCTCGAACCAGCCATCGAGATAGGCCCGGGCCGACTTGGTGAAGATGTCGAGCAGGTCGCGCTGGACCGACAGATCAAGGTTGGCCATCGGCCAGCCCTGCTTGGCCGCTGCGACCAGCGATGACAGGCCGCCGCCGACATTGGGCGGGATCTGCAGGGACAGGTCGCGCAGCACGTTGGCGACCTTTTCCAGCGCCGCGTCATACTTCGGGTAAGCCTCGGCATCCTTCTTGGAGAAGCGCGCAAACTCCGCCTCGGTCCGGCCTGATCCGCCGCCCAGCTTCACGTAGTCATTCTCGAACGGGAAGAAGTTGCTGATCGTCCGCTCGATCACGCGGTAGCCGTAATCGTGGAGCTTCATGTCCGCGATCACCTTGGGGCGCAGCAGGCTGACCGTGTAGCTGGCGGTCGAGTTGCGGAAACCCGGATGGAATTCCTCGGTCACCGCCGCCCCGCCAACAATGTGCCGCCGCTCCAGCACCCGCACGCGCATCCCGGCGCGGGCGAGGTAGAAGGCGCAGGTCAGGCCATTGTGGCCCCCGCCGATGATCAGTGCGTCGTAGGTCTTGGTCATTGCTTGCTCCAGCCCGCTGCGGGCGCGAAGGGTTGGCGGGCTTCGGGGATCAGGGCGCGGATCTTGCGGGCAAAGCTGCGCAGGCAGACCTCGCTCTGGCCGATCGGGCCGTTGCCATAGGTCTTGCTCTGCATGCCTTGCTGGACGCGGGTGATCAGCCAGGTGTCCTCGGCATTCACCACGCGGTTGATCCGCCAGTTGGCATAGCGCGTCAGCTTCATCTCGCGCCGGCTGTCCGGCAGGGCATAGGCCACTTCGCGCAACAGGCATTCGGTCGGACTAATCGGCAGCCACTGCATGAAATCGATCTGATCGGCGTAGATGTCGAAAGCCATATTCGGCCAAAGCTTGTAATAGAGCCAGCGGCCGTGGGCCTCCTCGGGCAGGTGGTCCACGCGCGGCAGGTGGGTGCGATAGAACTGCTCCCAGAAGTTCTGCTTCTCGTTCTTGACCACATCGCCATAGAGCCGGTCGGCCCAGCCATGCGCTTCGATCCGATAGGTCTTGCCGACCAGCCGGGTCAGGCCATCGTGGGCGACCGGGATGTGCAGGTTGTCCGAATAGTTGTCGCCAACATTCTTCCAGTTGACCCCGCGTGGGCGCAGCCGGACCGGAGCCATCCGCTCCATGTCTTCGAAGCGGTACTGGCTGACCTCACCCTCGAACGGGGCCATCATCTCGTTCACCGTCGGGAAGCCGCCGGGTGCGAGGTTGACGAAGATGAAGCCGTGCCAGACCTCGGTGGCGACCGGGACCAGGCCGTTTTCCTCCAGCTTCAGCGCCGGGTACTCGCTCTTCATTGGTACACCCGAAAGGCGCCCGTCGATCTCATAGGCCCAGGCGTGATAGGGGCAAACCAGCTTCTTGGCGCAGCCCATCGGCCCCTCGACCAGCCGCATCGCGCGGTGGCGGCAGACGTTGGTGAAGGCCCGCACCGCGCCGTCATCGCCGCGGATTACCACCACGCTTTCGCCGAGGTAGTCGATCGTCTGGTAATCGCCCGGGTTCGGGATCTCGTTCACATGGCAGACGATCTGCCAGGATGGGCGGATCACCCGCTCCATCTCGAGGTCGAAGAACTCGCGGTCGTGATAGATCCAGCCGGGCAGGCTGAAATCGGCATCGGGATCGACTTCGGGCCCGTCGATCTCAGCCACAATGCTGTCCAACTTGCCCACCTGCGACTCTCCAAACCTCTTTGGCCAAACCTTGTTGGACGCTCGTACAACAAGTGCTAGGATGCCGCAAGTGACCACCCAGCCCGCCTTTCGCCGGTCAGAACCGGACGCCCGCCGCCTCAGCCTGATCGAGGCCTGTGCCCGCGTGCTGGCGCGTGAAGGGATTGCGGGAGCAAGCGTGCGGACCATCGCGGTCGAAGCCGGGGTCTCGGCCGGACTGGTCGGGCATTACTTTCCCGGTGTCGATGCACTGATCGCAGCGACCTATGCGCACACCGGCGCGCGGGTTGATGCAGCGCTGGAGGCAGCGGTCGCAGCTGCAACCGATGATCCACGCGCCCGGCTCGAGGCCTACGTCACCGCCAGCTTCGCCGCGCCGATCGCCGATCCGCAGCTGCTCGCAACTTGGATCGCCTTCTGGAGTCTGGTCCGCGCCCGGCCCGAAATCGCCGCACTGCATGACGAACAATACGGCGGCTTCCGCGGCCAGCTCGAAAAGCTGCTGGCCGATTGTGGCCTACCCGCCAACGCGCTGCGCCGCACCGCCATTGCCATCACCGCGCTGGTTGATGGCCTGTGGCTGGAACTGTGCCTCTCACCCCACGAGCTGGCGGCAGACGAAGCCGCCGCCATTGCTCGCGATGCTTTGGCGCGGTTTACTTCGACAGCGCCGGCAGCAGGCTGAAGTAATAGATCAGACCGGGCCGGATATTGCGCAGCTCGACCCGTTCATTCAGGCCGTGCGAGAAATCGTCGCTGTCCTTGATGAAGATCGGGCTGATCCCATAGCTCGGCACGCCCTTGGCGCGGTACCACATCGAATCCGATGCGCCAGAGCTTTGCGCTGGGATCACCGGCACCTTGGGCCAGGACGCGGCCATCGCCTTGTCGACCGCCGCCAGATAGTCGGGCCGCATCGGCGAGGCATTGCTCTCGGTTGCAGTCTCGCCGGTCACGTCAGAGAACTTGACCTCCGGCACGCCGGCGACCTTCTCCAGCTCGGCAATGATCTGGGCGCGGGTGTGGCCGGGGAAGACCCGGCAATTGACGTTAGCCGTGGCCCGCTGCGGCAGGGCGTTCACGGCATGGCCGCCGTGGACCATGGTCGGCACGCACGTGGTGCCGACCTTGCCGACATAGCCCGTGCTGCTGCGCAGTGTGGCGACCGCCGCCTCGTCGTTCACATTGCCGGCAAGGCGCGCATCGCGGCGGCCAGCTTGGGATCGCTTTCGAACCGGGCGGCCTTTTCGAAATAGGCCTTGGTCAGCGGGTTCTGCTCGGCCTTGAAGCGGTAGGCGCCGATCTTCGCCAGCGCCTGCGAGAGCTGGGCAATGGCATTTTCAGCGCGCGGGGCAGAGCTGTGGCCGCCCGCATTGGTCACCTCCAGCTGGACATCTACATAGGTCTTCTCGGCCCCATCCCAGGTCCAGTAAAGCGGCTTGCCGGTGGCTTCGTCCAGCGCTCCGCCCGAACCATCGGTGTTCAGCACCATGTCGGCATCGGGAAAGCGGTCCGCCAGGATCCGCGAAGTCTTCATCGTGGTTTCCTCATCGCCTGAGAAGGCGATCACGATCGTCCGCTTGGGCTGGTAGCCGCCTTTGCGCAGCTCCATCAGCCCGACCATCGCCAAGACCATCGAGAACTTCTGGTCACTCGCGCCGCGGCCATAGAGGTAGCCGTTCTCCACCACCGGGGTGAAGGGATCGCGCGTCCAGTCCTTGGGGTTGGCCTCGACCACGTCCATGTGGCCGGAAATGATCAGCGGCTTGAGCTTGGGGTCGCTGCCTTGCCAGGTCGCGACCAGGTAAGCCGTGTCATCGACCGGGGTGATCTCGATATCTTTTTCCGCCCAGCCGGCACCGAGCAAAGCGCTCTTGTAGAGCTTGGCCACGTCAGCTGTCTTGTTGCCTTCACCCTGCACCGAACGCAGCGCGATCGCCTGCTTGGACAGCTCCAGCACCTGGGCCTCAGCCGCGGCGCTGGGCGCCTTGGGCGGGGCAGCAAGGACGGGGGCAGCAAGAGTGGCGGCAAGCAGCAGCGCGGTGCGACGCATGGTGAGTTCTCCTTTGCACCGTTGCCTAGAGCAACGATCCGGAATTGCAAACTAGGGCTGCCACTCGGCGATGCGCGGACCAAGGCTGAGCAAGGCGATGGCGCGGTCGGCCACCTTCAGGCCTAGCCGCGCGCCAAAGGAATGCAAAGCCGACCGATCGGCAGGCAACGGCGCGGTGCTGCCAGCCTGCAACGGGAACAGCACGTGCTCGCGGAACGCCGCGATCAGCGTCGGATCGCGCAGCACCGCGACATATTCGGCATTGGCGCGATAGGAGACGAAATCGAAATTGCTCGATCCCACCACCAGCGCCGCGCCATCGATCAGCGCGGCCTTGGCGTGGGTCATCATCGGGGTCAGGCGAATGTGGATGCCGGCCGCCTCCGCCACGCCCATCAGATAATCGCGGATGATCGGCTTGTTGTTGGGGCGCGGCGTATAGAGCGTGACTTGCGCCCCGGCCTGTGCCGCCTGGCCCATCGCCTCGACGAAGGGAAAGGTCGGATAGGCGCTGACCACCTCGAGCGAGCGTTGCGCCCCCGCGAAAGCTTCGATCAGCGGTGCAAAGCCGGCAGGATTGTTGGCCCCGTCCATGCTCAGCAGCGTCGCCCCGCCAATCTCGGCCGCCGCGCTGCCGCCTTCGCCGCGCCAATCACGGTCAAACTCTTGCGCCAGCCAGTCGGCCAGGGCCGGATGCTCGACCCGGACCATCATGTCGTGCCAGGCAAAATTGTGGTCGGAAAAGTTGATCCCGCCCAGCCAGGCGACATCATCGATCACCAGCAGCTTCTTGTGATTACGCAGGGCATAGCGCAGCGGATTGCGGCCGATCGGATTGGTCACTCGCACCCCGGCGCCCTGGCGCAGCAGGCGGCCAAACATCGCCGCTGTGGCGCGGGCTTCGGCATGGATCGCCGGCTTGCGGGTCAGCGCCAGGAAGGTGTCATTGATGACCTGGCGGGTATAGTCATCGACCAGCACGCGCCGGTCCGCGGCCTGGCTGTGGCCGATCGCTTCGGCCACAGCCAGGCCGGCCGCATCGCCTTCAAAGGTCATCGCCTGGATCAGCACGCGCCGCTGCGCCGCCGCAATATCCGCGCGGCAGCGTTGCCAAAACGCGGCAGAACCTACCAACAGCTCGGCCCGCAGTGGTTCATCTTGCGGCAAGTGATGGTTCGCCATGGCTGCTTGGCCTTGCCAGTCGCCCCCAAGAATGGCAAGGCCAGCCCCCGTCGCGAGGTAGGTGGTTTATGCACGCTCCAGCTCCTCCGCACCTGGCCCTCGGCCGTCCTCTCAAGGTGCTTCTGCTGCTTTCCTCGCTGCACGGCGGCGGAGCCGAGCGTGTTGCCGTGCACGTGCTCAACGGCCTCGACCCCAAGCGCATCGACGCGCGGATGGGCCTGCTGCGCAAGGCCGGCCCCTATGTGGAGCTGATCGAGGATCAAAGCCGCCTGCTGGTCGCCCCCGATGGGGAGACTCACTTCAACTATGACGGACCGAATTCAGACCAGTACGCGCCGGGCAAGCTGATTGGCAGCGCTGTGCGGGCCCCGCTCGCCTTCCGGCAGATGGTCAAGGAGACCCAGCCCGACGTGGTGATGAGCTTCCTCAAGGGCACCAACCTGCTTGCCTGGCTCTCACTGATGGGGCTGGGTCGCCACCGCCCGCGCTGGATCGCGCGCGAAGGCAACAATGTTCTGGCCGTGGTGAACGAGGAAGCTCCCAACGAATTCGTCCGCAAGGTCTCGCTCGGCCTCACCAGCCGGGCCTACAACCGCGCCGATGCCGTGCTGGCCAATGCCACCGACATGGCCGAAACCCTGATCGCCGACTTGTCGCTTGACCCTTCGAAAATGCGGATGATCAACAACCCGATCGACCTGGGCACGATCACTGCGGCAAAGGACCAGCCGATCCCCGGCGCGCCCAAGCGGCCCTATATCCTGACTGCCGGCCGGCTCGAGTATCAGAAGGCGCACGAAGTGCTGCTGCGCGCCTTTGCCCAGAGCGGGCTGTGGCGCAGCCATGCCCTGGTGATCCTGGGCAAGGGCAGCCGCCTCAATGCACTGCACCGCCTGGCCGCGCAGCTCGGGATCGGCGAGCACGTGCGCTTCATCGGCTTTGTCGCCAATCCCTATGCCTGGATGGCCAAGGCCGATCTGTTCGTCCTGCCCTCGCGCTGGGAGGGCTTCCCGACCGTTGCGGCCGAGGCGCTGGCCTGCGGCGCGCCGCTGCTGCTGACCGATTGCAAGTTCGGCCCGCGCGACGTGATCGAACCGGGCGTTTCGGGTGAGCTTGTCCCGGTTGACGATGTCGATGCTCTGGCGCGCGGCATGGCCGATCTGATCGCCGCGCCCGAACGCCGCGCGGCGCTGCGCGAGGCCGGCTTTGCCCGGGTCCAGCGCTTCGCGATTGCCGAAATGGTCGAGCAGTACGCCGCCCTGTTCGAGGAATTCGCCCCGCTTTCCGTGCGTTAACCCTTTTGCGTTATCCCGTCCCGCAAGGAAACGGCGCGATCAGCACGCTGGCGCTGGACCAGATTTTAGCCAACAAGCAGGCTGCGAAATCGGACTTAGGGACGCAAGAGAGCAATGAAGATCAACGCTTTGACAGGCATAGTCCTGGCCTTTGTCGGGCTGGTCGGGGCCGCAGGCTACCTGCTGGTGCGCGAACCTGCGCCCAAGGCGACCGTAGTTTCCGAGCAGTCAGACAAGCCCGTGGCCGGCGCAGACTTTGCCAAGCCCGGCGCCCAGCCCGCTGCTGCCCCCGCCGCCAAGCCGCGCGACGAACGCTTCGTGATCAAGCGCGTCCTGCCGATCACCGGCCCGATCAAGTACGGCGAATGGCACTGGGATGAAAAGGGCGCGCCGGCTGACGGCCCGCTGGTGATGACGGTGGACCTCGATGCCCGCGTCCTCTCGGTGTTTCGCGGCGGCTATGAGATCGGGGCCACGGCCGTGCTGCTTGGCACGCAGGAAAAGCCGACCCCGCTGGGCAAGTTTCCGGTGATCTGGAAGAAGGCCGATCATTATTCCAGCATCTACGATAGCGCGCCGATGCCCTTCACCCACCGCCTGACCAACGATGGCATCGCCATCCATGGGACCAAGGTGGAAAAGGGCTATGCCAGCCACGGCTGCATCGGCGTGCCGAACGACTTCGGCAAGAAGCTGTTCGGCGTCACCAAGCTGGGTGACGTGGTCTACATCACCCGCGGCAAGCGCATCGGCAAGGGCGACTCGCTGGTCGAGGGCTGACGGCTACGCCAGCCCCTTTTCGATATTGCGCGGGGTGGCATCGCCCAGCTGGCTGCCGCCATCGATATCCAGGATCGTGCCGGTGATATAGCGCGCTGCGTTCGAGCAGAGGAACACCGCCCCTTCGGCGATTTCCTCGATCTCGCCCCAGCGCTTCATCGCGATCCGGTCGTAATGCTTCTGGCGGGTATCGGCATCGGGCGCGAGCCGGGCCATCCCTTCGGTATTGGCGATCGGGCCGGGCGAAATGCCATTGACGCGCACGTCCGAGCCCCACTCCAGCGCCAGCACACGCACCAGCTGGTTGATCCCGGCCTTGGCGGCGCAGGCATGGGCCTGGAGCTGGACCGCGTTGACCGCCTGACCCGCCGTGATCGCGATCAGCGAGGCCCCCGGCACGTTGAGCAGATCGTGGCAGCCACGGAACACGTTGAAGGTACCGAGCAGGTCGATATCGACCACGGTCTTGAAGGCATTGGCGCTCATCCCCAGCGCCGGGGCAAGGAAGTTCCCCGCCGCGCCCGAGACGACGATGTCCAGCAGGCCGAATTCATTGCGGACATGCTCCATCGCCCCGCGGATCGCGCCATAGTCGCGCACGTCAGCCGAAAGGCCGATCGCGCCATGGCCCACTTCGGCAGCGGCGTTGGCGGCCTTTTCCGAGTTGCGGCCGCAGACCGCGACCTTGGCGCCCAGTTCGGCATAACGCTTAGCGATGCCCAGATTGATGCCGGACGTGCCGCCAGCGACGAAGGCGACCTTGCCGTCAAGGATACCGTCGCGGAATGGTGATTGGGTCATGTCAGTCGCTCCTTAGCGGGGGGCCATGCGGATCGCACCGTCGAGGCGGATGCACTGGGCGTTGAAATAGGTGTTGCGGGCAAGTTCGAGCGCAAGGCTGCCAAACTCTTCCGGCTTGCCGAGCCGCTTGGGGAACGGCACCGAGGCGGCCAGGCTTTCCAGCACCTGCGGCTTGGCGCCCAGCATCAGCGGCGTGGCGAAGATCCCCGGCATGATCGAGTTCACGCGGATGCCGAGGTCCGATAGGTCGCGCGCCATCGGCAGGACCAGGCCATTCACGCCCGCCTTGGCCGAGCCATAGATAACCTGGCCGATCTGCCCGTCCTGCGCCGCGACCGAGGCGGTCAGGGTGATGCAGCCGCGCTCACCATCTTCGAGCGGTTCCAGCCCGGCCATCCCCTTAGCCGAAAGCGAAGCGATGCGGTAGGAAGCGACCAGAATGCCCTGGACGCCGTAGATGTAGTCCTCGGTCGAGAGCCGCTTCAGCCCGCCGGCTTCCTTGTCATAGGCCAGGGTCTTGCCGCGGCGGCTGGTCATGGCGCAGTGGACCGTGATCCGTTCCTGTCCGTGGGCGGCGCGGGCCTTGGCGAAGCCGGCCACGACCGATTCCTCTGACGTGATGTCGACATGGCAGAACAGCCCGCCGATCGCCGCCGCCACAGCTTCACCCTTTTCGGCGTTCACGTCGAAAATCGCGACCTTGGCGCCGGCGGCGGCGAGCGCTTCGGCAGTCGCCTGGCCCAGGCCCGATGCGCCCCCGGTGACCACAGCGGCAATGCTCGAATCGATCTTCATTTGACTCTCCCTTTAATCGAACGATTAATGCCGGGAGAGCAGGGGGG
>JACDQK010000318.1 GCA_015657645.1 Novosphingobium sp. | reverse complement strand
CGACCCAGTACGCGATCTGCGAGCAGGCCCAGCTGGTCTGCGAAACGCCGGGGCTGTTCGCGCGGCTGCGCGCTGATCGCAGTCTGGTGCGCACCTCATCGAGGAAGGGATGCGGCTGCGTTCCCCAACTCAGGGCCTCTCGACCCGGGTAACCTCGCAGGACGAAGCGTTCCAGGGCGTCCCCGTCCCCGCCGGATCGACGCTCCACTTGCGCTGGGGCGCGGCCAATATCGATCCCGACGAGTTCGAGGATGCCAAGACGCTCAAGCTCGATCGCAAGGCCGTCACCCGCCACCTCGCCTTCTCGGCCGGCCGCGGGTCTGTCCGGGCGCGGGGCTGTCACGGCTGGAGCAGACCATCGCCTGGAACCGCCTGCTCGATCGGCTGGAGGGCATGGAATACGGCCCCGACAACGATTTCCTGCACCAGCCCGGCATCATGCTCGGCACCAACCGCCTCAACCTCACCTTTTCCGCTGCCCAGGAGGCATAGATGACCACGCTGCTCGCTCACATCTGGATCAAGCCCGGCAAGGAAGAGAAATGGGAGGCGATCATGCGCGACATGGTCGCCCAGACCTTCGCCAGCGAGCCCGGCGTGCGCCGCTATGAATACTGGAAGGGGCAGGAGGAGAATTTCTGGTACTGCCTGCTGTCCTTCACCGACAAGTGGGCCTTCTACGAACACCAGATGTCCGACTATCACGAAGGCCATGATTTCGGCGACGTGCTGGCGGGAATCCGACTGGAATACATCGATCCGGTCGAAGGCGCCGGGGGCGGGCTGAGCCATACCGAGGACCCGCCGCTGCCTGCCAATGCCAGCGAGGCCCAGCGCACCGCGCAAGAGCGCTATCCGCTCGGCCTCGCGGCCTGGTGGCAGGGGAGGGCCTGAGATGGATCCGGCACTGCAGGAGCTGCTCGACAAGCAGGCGATCACCGAAGTCCTCGCCCGCTATGCCCGCACGCTCGATTGGCTCGACGATGCGGGCCAGGCCAGCTGCTACTGGCCCGATGCCGAAATCGACTATGGCTTCTTCAAGGGCACCGCGGCCGATTTCCTGCCGGTGGTGATGGATATCGAGCGGCAATCGGCCCGGCGCTGGCACATGCTGGGTGGCCAAATCATCCGCTTCCACAGCAGGGCCACTGCCTCGTGCGAATGCTACGGCGTGTTCGGCGGGGCGCGCCACCAGGAGGACGGCACTCTCGCCGGCAACCTCTATGGCGGGCGCTATCTCGACGAGTTCGAGAAGCGGGACGGCGAGTGGCGGATATCCAAGCGGCTCTACGTGCTCGACTGGAGCCATCCATTGCCCGACCAGCCCGGCTTCACCCCCAACCCGGCCTTCCCGCTGCCCACGCTGGAGATCGCCGAGAGCGGGCATCCGCTCTACCGGGTGCTCTAGATCGCGCACAACAATTTGATTTTGCTGGCCAGTGGCGTAGTCTGCGCTTCGCAACAGGAGTGAAGCCATGGCCACAGCCGCCGCCGCCGTCGTCGCCAAAGCCCGGCGCGAGATTCAGCACCACTTCTTTGCAGCCGATGCCGTTCGCGCCGATCGGGCAGTCGCCTTTACGCCCTCCGGGTTCGCCGAGGCCCGGCAGTTCGCCAAGATGCTGGAAGCGGGGATCATCCGGCCAGAGGATGGTAACCGATACTGGATCGATGTCGTCGCCTATGACGTCGCTATCCAGGGGCGCTATCGCCGGGTCCGGATGATCCTGGTGGCGCTGGTAATCGTGCTGGCCGCGACCCTGATCTATCTCGAGACCAGCGGCGCTGCCTAGCTACTCGCCGAGCGGCGGGTCCATGTAATCGCGGTAATAGGTTAGCTTGCCGTTCGCGACCTTGTAGAGCCCGCAGCCGCCCTTGGAGCCGGCGGGGGAGTGCATGGTCCAGCGTGACCAGACGGCGTGATCGTCACCGCAAATTTCGTCGATGGTGAAGTGGATCTTCCGCTCGCCCATTTCCTCGACCATCTTCGACATGAACTGGTGGATCGCCGCCTTGCCCTTATAGGTGCCGTATACCGGGTCCTCCAGCAGGGCGTCCTCGGCGAACAGATCGACCAGCTTGGTGTAGTCGCCGCTGTCCTGGATGCGCCAGAATTCCTCGATCACGCGTTGGGCTTCGCCGGGCATGGGGTCTCTCCTCAGGTTGCGATAGTGCGGATGGGGTCGCTGCCGTCCCAGTTTTCGGCGGCGGCGGCGACCATGGCGTAGAAGGTGCTCAGACCCGGGCTGGGCTCATAGAGTTCCAGCATATGGCCCAGGCTGCGGGTGGTATCGACAAAGGCGAAAGCCGTGCCGGTGGTCGTTACGGCATATTGCGCGGTCTGGTTGCCGGCGGCGGCCTGTTCGGCCAGCGCGGCGCCCAGATCGTCCACGAACAGCGCGATGTGATGCAGGCCGGTGCCGCCCGCCGGGTACATGTCATGATAGCGCTCGGGTCCGGGTTATGCTGCTGGACGAATTCCACCATCACGCCGCCCCACTGGCCATAGGCGCTGGAGTGATCGAGCGGACGCGGGGTGCCGCGATGGTCGGACCGGCTGAGCGCGACATGGTCGATCACGAAGAACGGGCCGGAGCCGAACTGACGGTGATGTGCCAGCGCGGCTGCGCGGATATCGGGCACGAAATAGGCGATCTGTCGCGGGGGCAGATCGGCCAGCTTCACGTCAGTTGACCGCGCGTCCATGCCTTCCCAGTATGGTGCGCGCAGTTCGCGGCGCAGCACCTTGCCCGAGGCATTGCGGGGCAGGGCGGGGATGAAATCGACCGACTTGGGCACTTGTAGCCGGCTACGTGCTGGCGGGTGTGAGCAATCACCTCGGCCTCGGTCAGGCTCTCGCCGGGCTTGACCACGACGCAGGCCTTGACCGCCTCACCCCACTTGGGATCGGGCACGCCAACCACGGCGACATCGGCGACCTTGGGGTGCGAGTAGATCGCGTTCTCGACCTCGGCCGG
>JACDQK010000317.1 GCA_015657645.1 Novosphingobium sp. | reverse complement strand
TGTTGAGATAGCGCGCCATTGCCGTCTGGGCCCGCTCGCTGCCGACCGGTTCCGGCCCTTCGTTGCCATAGAGCGGACGCTCAGGCGGCAGTTGCAGGCCGTCGTAACCCAGCAGGTCCAGCCGCAGTGTATCGAGCGTCTGGCCGATGTTCGATCCCAGCAGCTTGCACAGCGAGGTTTGCGGCCCCGGCTGGCGGCCCTTGGCCAGTTCGGCCAGGATGCGCAGCTCAGTCACTTCGAGCGCTTCGGCATCGAGCCGGGCGCGGGCCAGCCGGTCGCGGAAGCGCGGATCCTTGGCCATCGCGCCGTTGACGCCCGACGGCTGGGTCCGGGCCAGGTCCTCCAGCTCGGAGATGCTTTGCAGCAGGCGCGGGGCAAAGCACGATCCGCCGCGCTCGTTCTCGAGCAGGAACTTGGCGATGGTCCAGCCCTGGCCCTCGTCTCCGATGCGGTTGGACACGTGGGTCCGAGCATCGGTGAAGAACACCTGGTTGACCTCGTGGTCCCCCGACATCGAAATGATCGGCGAGACTTCGACGCCCGGCTGGTCCATCGGCACCAGCAGGAAGGTGATCCCGGCCTGCTTCTTCACTTCCGGATTGGTCCGGGTCAGCGCGAAGATCCACTGGGCGTGGTGGGCATGGGTGGTCCAGATCTTGGAGCCATTGATGACATACTCGTCGCCCTCAAGCCGCGCGGCGGTCTTGAGCGAGGCGAGGTCCGAGCCGCTGCCCGGTTCCGAGTAACCCTGGCACCAGTAGACTTCACCGGCGAGGATGCCCGGCAGGAAGCGGTCCTTCTGCTCCTGTGTGCCGAAGTGGCAGATCACCGGGCCGACCAGGCGCAGGCCGAGGATCGAGAGCGCCGGCGCCCCGGCCAGCGCGCATTCCTTTTCGAAGATGAAGCGCTGGGTCGGGGTCCAGCCGGTCCCGCCATCGGCCTTGGGCCAGTGCGGCGCGACCCAGCCCTTGCGGTAGAGGATCTTGTGCCATTCAAGACCGATGTCAGGCTCGACAAACACGCCCGGCGTGCGGCGCGCGCGACCTTCAGGTGTTCGGGCAGGCTTTCGGCGAGGAAGGCGCGAACCTCTTCGCGGAAGGCCAGATCCTCGGGGGAGAAGTCCATGTCCATCGCGGCGATCCCTCAGGCTTCGGCCCGCATCGCCCAGGCGATGCCCCGGCGCAGCAAGTCGTAATAAACGTCATAGTTCCACGCGCACTTTTCCGGGTGCGGGTAGAAGTCGGCCATGCCTGGCAGGTCATAATGACCGCGGCAATGGCCCAAAGTGTTGTAGACGATCCGGCCCTGGCCGATGTCGCGGGTGTAGAGGATCGGCACGACCGTATTTTCCCACTGGCCATCGATGAAGCCGGTTGCCTCGCCCTCGAAGCGGGTCTGCATCAGAATGTCGATCTCGGCCGTGGTGTGCGAGAGGTAAAGCTCGTCGACCACGTCGAAATCGGCGATCCCGCGGCTCAGCTCGTGATCGTGGTTGCAAACTTCGACCCGGAAGGGGCCGATCGGCGGGTGGGCCTTGAACTGGGTGCCCAGCATTTCCATCACGTCGGGCCGGTCATTCGGGGCATCGACCAGACCGCTTTCGGTGAAGACCAGGATCGAATTGGTGCCATGCAGCGCCAGCCACTTGCCGCCCTTTTCCAGCCAGGCGCGGATCGCGGCGGCCTCTTCCGGGCTGGGCATCAGATCGCAGGTGTAGGTGACCAGGAACTGGCATGCATTCAGCCGCTCGATATCGCCGTAGTCGCAGGCCACGGTGGTGCGGATCTGCGGATGCTCGGCCAGTAGCTTAAGCACTTCGAGCCGAGCATGGTCGATATCGTGATACTTGCCGGCGGCCACGAAGTGCGCGTCGATCCGGGCGGGGGGGTGTCTGGCTCATATTCTCAGGACCTGATTGAACCGCCGCCGTCGACCGTAAAGTCGCAGCCGGTGGTGAAGCTGGCATCATCGCTGGCGAGGAAACGACCGCCTTGGCCACTTCCTCGGGCTCGCCGATCCGGCTCATCGGATGGGTCGCGGCGAAGTTCGTCTCGATGTTCTCGGGCGTGTCGGCGCCGGAGAACTTGTAGCGGTTGTACATCGGCGTGCGGATCGCGCCGGGGTGGACCATGTTGGCCCGGATCGGCACGCCGCGATCGGCACAGTCGAGCGCGATCGAGCGCGTCAGGCCGACCAGGCCGGCCTTCGAGGCGCTGTAGGCCGCGACAAAGGCGGCGGCGCGGATCGCGATCATCGAACCGATGTTGACGATGGCGCAGGGCTCACCTGACTTTTCCATCGCCGGGATCGCCGCGCGGCAGCCGTAATAGGGGCCGTTGAGGTTGATATCGATCGTGCGCTGCCAGACATCGAGCGAGCCTTCCGGCACGTTGCCGGGTTCGGAAATCCCGGCGATGTTGCACAGCACGGTCAGCTTGCCGAAGCGCTCGACCGTGGCGTCGACCGCGCGGTGCCAGGCATCGAGATCGCGCACATCCAGCTCGACCGCAGCGGCCCGGTCACCCAGCTCGGCGGCGAGTTCGCGGGCCTTGTCGATCTGGACGTCGGCCAGCATCACGCTGCCGCCTTCGGCTACGATCAGCCGCCCGACTGTGGCTCCGATTCCTTCGGCCCCGCCAGAAATCAGCGCGACCTTGCCGTCCATCTTCCCCATCGAACCGCGCCCCTATCGCTGCAGGATTGCCACGGCGGCCAGGCCCGGCGCGCCATAGACGTGGCTGTAGCCGACCTTGGGCTGGGTCGGCACCTGCCGCGCGCCGCCTCGGCCGCGCAGTTGCTGCACGTTCTCGTAAATCTGGCGCAGGCCCGATGCCCCGATCGGTTCCCCGCAGGCCAGGCAGCCGCCATCGGTGTTGACCGGCAGCTTGCCGGTGATCTCGGTTCGGCCTTCGGCCAGCCACTGCTCCTGATCGCCATCCTTGCAGAAGCCGTTTTCGGCCATGTGCATGATCTCTGCCCCGCTCTCGGTGTCCTGCAGCTGGGCCACGTCGACATCTTCCGGCCCGATCCCGGCGC
>JACDQK010000316.1 GCA_015657645.1 Novosphingobium sp. | reverse complement strand
GGGGAGGAAAGGCGGAGAGCGAGGCGCGGCGGGGATCGCGACCATTTTCCTACATCGCCAAGTGCCGCTACATTCGCGGCGGCTCTTTCTAATCGTTGGTTTTGAGGCTTTTGGCGCAAACACGTTCGTTCGTGCCGCGCGATCACGCCCTGCGGATGTGTTTCATCAACTAACTCCGCGCGACTCGGCGGGGCGGCGTCAACAATGGCGCTGGCCTTGCCGCAACTTGCTGCTTAGGTTCGCGCAAAACAGCAGTGGGGGAGCACAATGGGAGCGTTCTGGGGGACATTTGCCGGGCAGGTCACGATGGCGTTGGCGCTGCTGGCGGTGATTGGTTTCTTCACCTGGCGGACCACCACCAAAGATGCCCATCCGGCGCATGATGGTTCGGCCAAGGATGTCTACCTCGCCAGCGGTGGGCTGAAATGGCTCTATGTCGCAGGCGCGATCACGCTGACCAATCTTTCGACCGAGCAGCTGGTCGGCATGAACGGCAACCAGATGCTGCTGCTGGCCTGGTGGGAGCTGGCCGGGTTCGTCGGGCTGCTGATCCTCGCTTTCGTCTTCGTGCCGGTCTACTACCGCACCGGCTGCACCACGGTGACCGAGCTGCTCGAGCAACGCTATGGTGGCGGTTCGATCCGCACGCTGATTTCGGCGCTGTTCCTGATCGGCAATATCCTGATCTACCTGCCGGCGGCGCTCTATTCGGGCAGCCTGTTCCTGAAGTCGATGTTCGCGGTCGACTGGCCGCTGTGGTACTTCGCCGCGCCGATGGCAGTGATTGCGGCGGTCTATACCATCATGGGCGGCCTGCGCGCCGTGGCGGTGATGGACACCTATTCGGGCATCGGCGTGCTGGCCATTGCGCTGCTGGTGGTGGTGCTGGCCTGCAATGCGATCGGCTGGGACTTTTCCGGCATCCCGCACGAGCGGCTGACTATGGTTGGGGACAAGGACTCGCCGATCCCGTTCCACACGCTGTTCACCGGCATGCTGTTCATCCAGATCTTCTACTGGTCGACCAACCAGAACATCACCCAGAAAGCGATGACCGCGCCGACTGTGCGGGAAGCACAGAAAGGCGTGCTGGCCGCCGCCGCGGTGCGGATCATGATCATTCCGGCGATCGTCGTGATCCCGGGCGTGGTCGGCTACAAGCTGTTCGGTGACGTTGACGATGCCGCCTATGGCCAGGTCGTCGCCGCAGTCCTGCCGCAGTGGCTGTCGGGTGCCTTCGCGGCGATGATGGCGGCGGCGGTGATTGCCCACACCGCAGCGATCCTCAACAGCTCGGTCGCGCTCTATGCGGTAGACTTCCACACCAAGTTCGTGGCGCCCGTGACCAATCACTGGAAGCTGGCAAGCACCGTCTCGGTGGTGCTGACGATCACCTCGATCCTGATGGTGCCGGTGTTCCAGAACGCCAAGTCGATCATCAACCTGTTGCAGCAATTGAACGGGCTGTCGTCGATGCCGATCCTCTCGGCCTTCATCGTCGCGCTGCTGTTCCGGGGCGTGGCGGCCAAGGCAGCGATTGCCGGGGTGGTCTGGGGCGTGGCGCTATATGGGGCTTACACCTTCCTCTGGCAGCCGGCCGGGCATACGGGCATCCACTACATCGACTTCATGGTGGTGACGCTGGTGACTTCGGTGCTCTTCGCGCTCGGCTTCAACCGGGTGGTGCTGGGCCGGACCGCCACTTTCACCGGCTGGCGCGGGGTGACTGGACAAGGCGCGGCGGCGGCGTGACACTGCGGCCATGACCCAGATCACCACCGACCGTGCCTCGACCGCCTATGACCGCATTCCCTACCTGATCGCCTTCGACGAGGTCAGCGCCTTCAAGGACACCTATGGCGGGGCGATCGGCAAGGTGGTGGTGGAGGCGCACCACCTGAAGCCGCACACCCCGTCCGACAGCGTGGTGATCTTCTCGCACCCGATTGGCGGCGGGGCCTATCTGCCGCTGGTGGGGATGCTGGCGCGCCTCGGCGTCCACACGATCTATTGCAACACGCGCTACCGCGGCAATGACACCGCGCTGATCATGGAGCGCGCGGTGATGGATTTCGGCGCCTGCATCCGCGATGCCAAGGAGCGGCTGGGCTACAAGAAGGTCTACCTTGGCGGCTGGTCAGGCGGCGGGGCGCAGAGCCTGTTCTATCAGGCCGAAGCGCAGGATCCGCGCGTCACCCACACCCCGGCGAGCGATCCCTATGACCTGACGGCGGCAAAGTTCATCCCCGCCGATGGCGTGCTGCTGCTGGCCGCGCACCTTTCGCGCAACCTGACGCTGACCGAGTGGATGGACGCCTCGATCGAGGATGAAAGCCGTCCGTTCGAGCGCAACCCGGCCTGGAACATCTTTGCGCCCGATGGCCCCAAGCCGCCGTTCTCGACCGATTTCATCGCCGAGTACCGCGCCCGCCAGATTGCCCGCAACCGGCGGATCACCGCTTGGGTCAAGGAACAGCTGGCCGATCTCAAGGCGCATGGTCTGGAGCATCACGAGCGCTGCTTCACGGTGCAGGGGACGATGGGCGATCCGCGCTGGGTTGATCCGCTGGTCGATCCCAATGAGCGCCAGCCGAACCATTGCATGCTGGGCGATCCGTTCGTGGTCAATGACGGGCCAGTTGGTCTGGCGCGCTTCACCACGCTGCGCTCATGGCTGTCGCAGTGGTCCTATGACGAATCGAATGCCGATGGCCTCAAGTGCGCCGGCCGAATCCATTGCCCGATGCTGGTGATTGAGAACGGTGCCGACGATGCCTGCACCCCCAGCCACGCCGCCCGGCTGATGGCGGCGGCGAGCAAATGTGAGATCGACCATCACGTGATTCCCGGCGCAAATCACTATTATTTCGGCCAGCCGGGCCTTGCCGGACAGGCCGCCGAGCTGGTCCGGGACTGGATCGCCGCACGGGTCTGAGGAACTTGGTGAATAAGGTATTGCGCGGCGGAAGATTCGATTCAATGATGGGGGTCTCAACAAGGGGGAGTTCCCAAATGCGCAAGACCACCGTTGCCCTGACTGCTATGCTGGCCCTCGGCCTCGCCGCTTGCGGCGCCAAGACCGAAGAAGCCGCTCCGGAAGCCGCCGCCACTGAAGCTGCTGCTCCGGAAGCCGCTGCCACTGAAGCCGCTGCCGCTGCCACTGACGCCGCGACCGCTGCTGCCAGCGACGCTGCTGCTGCTCCGGCTGCCGAAGCTCCGGCCTCGGAAGCTGCCAAGTAAGTCACCGCTGCAAAGCGTTGCAGGAACAAGGCTCGCTTCGGCGGGCCTTTTTCTTTGCCCGGGCGCCAGTCGAACAGGCGAAGCCTGCTAATGGTAAAGCCCGATCGTTCACGCCCTAGGTGATTGCCGCAAGCGCCGCGCACCACCTTTCTTTCCCAATCCCGCCATATCGGAACTGTTCAAGCTGGCCCGAACTGGCCGCCTTGGGCTTGCTGCCTCGGCAATCGAGCGTGGCCGGCCACTGGGCAGCCCGGACAGGAGGATGGCAGCATGGACGAGCCTTCGATCAAACGCGGGGCCCTGGCGGTTCTGGCTGGATTGATTATCGCGATCATCCGCTGGCTGGTGCTCTTCGTGCTGATTTCGCTGCTGCTGGTTGCCGGGATTTTCGTGGCCGTGGCCATGCGCAAGGAACGGGCGCTGCCACTCAAGCCGAAGCTCAGACTCGTCCCCGGTATCAGCCGATAGCGCATCACCAGGG
>JACDQK010000315.1 GCA_015657645.1 Novosphingobium sp. | reverse complement strand
CGAGCAGGCTGAGCGCGATCCCCAGCCGCAGTTCACCGCCGGCCAGCGGCAGCACCCGGCAGAGGCAATCGGCCACCAGCACCAGCAGCGCCCCGGCCAAGGCCGAGGGCAGGATCAGGCGGCTGGGCCGGCCATCGGTGAAGGGGCGGACGAAATGCGGCACCATCAGCCCGACAAAGCCGATGATCCCGGCGACCGCCACCCCGCCGCCGACGGTCAGCCCGACGCCCAGCACCAGCAGCACCTGCAAGCGCCGCGGATCGAGCCCGAGCGACCGGGCGGCCGCCTCGCCCAAGGTGAGCGCGTCGAGCCCGCGCCCCGCCATTTGCAGCACGGCAATCCCGGCGAGCGTCAGCGGCGCGGCGATCCAGACCTCGCGCCAGGAACGGTCGGTCAATGCGCCCATCAGCCAGGTAACGATCTCACTCATCGCGAAAGGTGTGGGCGAAAGGCTGATGGCGAGGCTCATCAGGGCTCCGGCCAAGCTGGCGATCATCATGCCGGCGAGGGTGAACAACACCACCCCGCCCTGCCGACCCGCGATCAGGGTCAGCAGCAGCATCGCTCCGCCCGCGCCGAGCAGCGCGAAGGCAGGCAAGGCCCAGCCGGTGCTGGCCCAGCCGGTCCAGAAGCTGAGCACCGCGCCCAGCGCCGCGCCCGGGGCAATGCCGAACAGGCCCGGATCGGCCAGCGGATTGCGCAAATAGCCCTGCATCGCCGCCCCGCTCGCGCCCAGCCCCGCACCGAGCAGCACAGCGAGGACAGCGCGCGGCAGGCGCAGTTCGGCCAGGATCAGGCTCGCTTCGGGGCCGAGCGGTGCGGTTGGGTCAATCCAGACCCGTCCGGCCAGCAGCGAGAGCGGCAGGACCAGCGCCAGGGCGGCGAGCAGCAGGGCGATGGGGCGGGTCATCGGATCTGCCGCCGCACTTCGGCCAGCCGCGCCAAGGTCTTCGGAATGGTCGGGCCGCCGCACCACAGCAGCGACGGCTCCAGCGGCGCGCGGGTTGTGCCCTTCAGGCCAGCGAGCGCCGGATGGCTGAGTAGCCGGTCCTCATCGCCGTGACTGTTACCAGCGGCCAGGATCACGCGCGGCGGCTTTGCCAGCATGTCTTCCAGCGGCAAGTGGCTGGCCTGGGCCAGCCCGCGCGCGGCGGCGACGTTGGTGAAGCCGGTGTGGGCCAGCAGCGCGGTAATCAGCGTCCCCTCGCCCGCCACAATCCCGCCGCCCTGCCAGACGATCGCCGGGACCGGCGCGTTGGCGGGTGCCTTGCTGGCGGTGAGCGCTGCCTCGATCTTTCGCACCAGCACCTCGCCCCGCTCAGGGTGGCCGGCCAGTGCAGCGATGTGCCGAACCTGCGCCACGCTGTCCGGCACGGTCGCGGCGATCGGGACCTGTTCCAGCTTCAGCCCCAGTTGCGCCAGCGCCGCGCGGGTGGCCGGCGGGGTGAAATTGCCGTCGATCACCAGATCGGGCCTCAGCGCCAGCACTTCCTCGACCGAGCCGCCCGTTGCGGGAAAGCGCCCCGCCTTGGCGAGGTCCATCGAGGAGCCGGCGGGGTCCTGACTGTAATGCGAGATGGCGAGGAGCTGCGCCGGATCGGCGACCTCCGCCAGGATCGCGTCAGTGCAGGGATTGAGGCTGACGATAGTCGGGAAAGGCGGGGCAGCCTCGCGCGCCGGCGCAGCGGTGCAACCCGCCAGCGCCAGTGCAACCAGGCTGCCCCAGCGCCTTACCACTTGGCCCGCACCCCGACGAAGGCCGAGCGGCCATAGGTGCCGTAACCGGCGACCGTCTGGTACTGCGTGTCGGTGACGTTCTCGACCCGGCCATAGAGCTCGAACGTGTCGCCCAGCGGCAGGCTGGCGCGCAGGGTCAGCAGGCCGTAGCCACCCAGCCGGGTAAAGTTGCCGCGATCATCGAAGCTGTCGCCAGCGAGGCGCAGGTCAGTGCCAAGCTTGAGGCCGGCGAGCGGCGTTTCCCAGTCAAGGCCCGCAATGAGCAGATCGCGCGGGCGGCGCGGCAGGTCGTTGCCCGATACCCGGTCGGTCGCCTTGAGGTGGCTATAGGCGGTGCGGGCGCGCAGCTGGTCGGTCAGCGCCCAGCCGCCTTCGACCTCTACCCCCTCGGCGCGGGTGCGGCCGGTGTTGAAGTAGCCCACCGGGGACACATAATCGATCAGGTTGCGGCTATCGCGGCGGAACAAGGTGATCGCCAGATGATGACGGCCACTCCGGTCGCCATATTCCAGCCCGGCTTCATAGGCCTTGCTGGTTTCGGGCCGGAGCGACACGTTCCCGCCGAAGCCATAGAGCTGATAGAGCGTCGGCGCCTTAAATCCCTCGCCATAGGAGGCGCGCAGCCGCAGGTTTTCGGCCAGTTCGTAGGAGCCGTTAGCACCGAAGGTCCAATGCGTGCCGAAGCGATCATGATCATCGACCCGGACGCCGCCTGACAGGTGCAGGCCGCCGTCATGATAGCCCAGCAGCAGATGCGCGCTGGAGAGGCGGGCGTCGTTTTCAGGATCGAAGCTGGTCGAAAAGCGGGTCCACTCGCTGTCCGCGCCGAAGTTGAGCGTGACGGTGTCGGTCAGGTCCGCGCGGCCCGAGAAGTCCGCGCGCCAAGACCGGCCGCTGGTGGCGAAGTTCGGCGCGGTGCTGGCGGCATCATCGAAATAATCGCGGCGGGTGTCCGAATAAGCCAGCCCGAGCTTCAGGCTGAGGCTGCTGGTGGCATAGTCCAGCCCCAGCCGACCCGAACCCTGCCTGGTGGTCTGCAGCTCTGGCGTATCGGCAAAGCTGAAGCTGGGCGGCGGGAAGCCGTCGAAATCGACCCGGCTATCGGCATAGCGCGCGGCGGCCACCAGCGAGAGGTTATCGGCCAGGCTGGCATAGCCCCGCAGCGCGCCGTGCCACTGGCGGAAGCCATCGGCCTCGGTGCCGGGGGCATAGGCGGAAATGCCGTCGCTACGAACATGCCCGCCGCTGACCGTCAGGCCATAGCCCTGGCCCGAAGTGCCGAGCGTGGCATCGGCGGTCAGCGTATCGTTGGCGCCATATTCCACACCGGCGCGCACGCCGTCGATCTGGGCGCTGGTCAGGGCGAGGACCCCGCCGATCGCGTCGGAGCCCCAGACCACCGAGTTGGAGCCGCGCAGCAACTCGATCTTGTCGATCGCACCGGTCATCAGCGTGCCGAGGTCAAACCCGCCCGACGGCGCGGCGACATCGGCCAGCCGGATGCCATCGAGCGTTGCGACCAGCTGCTGCGAATTGGCACCGCGCACGAACAGGCTGGTCTGGCTGCCAAGCGGGCCCGAGCGGGCGAGCGACACGCCCGGCAGGCGTTCGAGCACGCGGGTGAGGTCCGGGCCTTGGACTAAAGCGATCTCATTCGCGCCGATGACGCTGATCGATTGGCCGGTCTGGTTGACTGGTTGCGCGGTGCCGCTTGCAACAACCGTGATGTCACTTTGAGCCCCACCCGGAAAGCAGCACAGGACGATCGGCGACGAGTCGTCGGCTTCCTGCGCGAAAGCCGGAGTTGCAAAAGTCAGTGAAGTAGCGATTAAAAACAGATATTTCACACGGATTCCTTCCAACATGAACGAACTGCCGTTCATGGCGGAAGGAGCCGCGGGAGTGCGGTTCCTCTGCTGCATTCCGGTACACCCCGCCCGGCTGCGGAACGACCGTCACTGGCAGGTCTCCTGGCTCCCGGATCAGCGCCTTGCCCCGCCTTCCCAGTCCGAAAACCAGTGGCATGTGGAGGCTTGGCTCCCCGGTCACAGTTGCGGGGGCAGCGGGGGATTTGAACCCCCTTCCCTCTTAGGCCTGAAGTCCTTGTCCCGCTTGCGCGGGGGGCACCACCGGCCCGCTCCCCCACCCGGCCCCCCTAACATAGGTTATCCTATGGGAGGCCGGGTGGGGGAGCGGGCCGGTGGTGCCTCTGCCGTTAGGCAGACAACGACACCAGACAACCGATGACGTGCCGCTTCCCTAGTCCGGGCCAACCGCAAGGGCAAGATTTTAACCGCTTAAGGCTATCGCGCAGGCTCGTCCCGCTTCGGCACGGCGCGATTTGCGTTGTGGCGCGGCACCCCGTCCCGGCCTTACGCGCTACGCCGCGTAACCAGCAGGAACCGAATGCTCGTAACCCTTGCCCCCAGCCTGGAGCCCCGGCCGCGCGATTTTGGCGCGCGGTTCAAGCGTCGGCGCGTGCCGACGCTGGCCGCGCGGCTGCGGCGGCGGCACCTGGGTCGGCGCGCACTGGTGCTGGTCGCGGCCTTTGCCGTCCCGGCGATTGCCGCGCCGGGTGACTGGCAGGCCTTCGGGATCGGCAATGCCGGAACCGCCTCGCTCGAGGTCGAACCGCTGCCGTTCGAGCGGCCGGGTGAAAGCTTCCCCGGTTCGGCGTTCTACTATCTGGCCCAGGACGAGGTCCTGCCGCCGCTGGTCGAAACCCAGAGCGATGCCGATGGCGACCAACTGTTCGTCGACGAGCGCGCCGGGCCGATCGCGCGGGCGATGCGGGTCGACAATTCCGGCGTTGACCGCAGCCGCGCGATCGAATGCCTGACTGCCGCGATCTATTTCGAGGCGCGTAGCGAGAGCGACCAGGGTCAGCGCGCCGTGGCCCAGGTGGTGCTCAATCGCGTCGCGCACCCAAGCTATCCCAATACGGTCTGCGGCGTGGTCTACCAGGGGTCGGAACGCAAGACCGGCTGTCAGTTCAGCTTCACCTGCGACGGCTCGTTGGCCAAGGCCCCCAACCGGATGTTCTGGTACCGGGCCGAGAATGTCGCCCGCGCCGCCCTGTCAGGCTATGTCGAGCGCACTGTGGGCCTCGCCACGCACTATCACACCATTGCGATCTATCCCTATTGGGCGCCCAGCCTGCGCCACATCATCACTGTCGGCGCGCACCGCTTCTATCGCTTTGGCGGGGCGGCGGGCGAGGCCGGGGCCTTCCGCTTTGCCTATCGCGGCGGCGAGCCGGTGGCTGCGCCGCACGCCCGCAATGCCGCGGCCGACAAGCTGCCCGAAACCGCATTTGACCCGCTGGCGCTGCAGAAGGCCTATGAGGCCGGCCTCAAGGCTGCCGCCGCGCCAGGCATGACCCCGGCGGCGACCGGTCTGCAACAGGCCCGCCCGCAAGCGGCGCCCAGCTATGCACCCGAAGTGCAGAACCGCGGCGGCGAAGCGCTCTATCGCGGCGACCGCTTGCCGCAGGATAACGGCGTGCGGCCCGAGTACCAGAATTCCGGCCGCTGGATCGGCCAGCCTGGCACCTGATCGGCTTGGTTAAGCTTCGGCAACCATAGTTTCGCACGAACCCTTAGCGGGCCCCGGGCTAGGGCTGCGGCAACGTCGCCACAAGCCAAGGTATGCCATGACGATCCACTTTGCCGCTGCCCGTTCTCCGCTTGCCGCGCTGGTCAATCCGGCGCGCCGCACCCGGATCATCGGCCGCGCTGCCAACGACAATGGCGACCTTGGTCACAGCGCGGAATTGCGCGCTGCGCTCAAGCATTTTGCCGAGCATGGCCTGGGGGCCGCCACCGTCGCGCGCCAGAACGCCGAGCAGGCCTTTTTCCGCGGCGATCGGCGGGGCTACCTCCACTGGCTGGGGATCTGCCGCACGCTCGACCGGCGCATGGCATCGGTCCTGTCGACCCGCGTCGAAGCCGGCAACGACTGAAACCTGCGCAGGGTAACCGCCGCATTAACCATTCGGTGACCTCTCTGCGTTAGGCCGCACAGGTTACGAAGGGAGCGAATAATCAGGCGCTGGCGAACCTTGCTGCGGGTACTGTTCCGAACCAACGCGCTGGACGATCGGGTCCGGCGGACGCTGGTCGATAACCTGTACGCCAATCCCGGCTCGCTGACCGCCGGTGCCGCCAATGGCATCATCGCCGCCCTGGTTGCCGCCGCCTATGCCGGAAACACGCTGATCTGGCAGGTTGCCATGCTGCTTTCGCTGATCGGCGTGAGCCGCGTGGTCATGGCCCTGGCGCTGCCCCGGCTGAAGGTGCGCGATACCAAGCGGCTCGAACTGCTCTACGAACTGGGTGCCTTCAGCTATACCGCCACGGTCGGCGCGTTCACCGCGCTGACCATCTGGCTCAATATCCCGCTGATCGCCCAGATGCTGATGGCCTGCTACGCCATTGGCTATGCCGGTGGCATGGCGGCGCGCAATGCCGGCCGGCCGATCATCTCGGTCGCGGGCATGCTGCTGACCTTCACCCCGATCTGCATCGCCTTGTGGCAGACCGGCGATACGGCCGCCCGGACCCTCGCCGCGGCCATAGTGATCTGCTTTGCCGGGATGGTTTCGATCTCGCTGCAGATCTTCCGCACGCTGCGCGATTCGATCGCGGCGGCTGAAACCAGCGCCCGCCTCGCTGAAAAGATGCAGCACCTGGCCCGCACCGACGTGGTGACCGGGCTGCACAACCGCGCTGGCCTCAACCACTATCTGGTCGAACACCTCTCGCGCCCGCGTGAAGCGCCCAAACTGGCGCTGTTCTGGTGCGACCTCGACCGGTTCAAGGAAGTCAACGACGTGCTCGGCCACCAGGTTGGTGACCGGGTTTTGACCGAAGTGGCCCAGCGCCTGCGCAGCCAGGCCAAGGGCGACGCGGTGATCGGCCGCTTCGGCGGCGACGAATTCATCATGGCCTGCGACGTCAAGGACCGGCGCGAGGTGGAAACCATCGCGCTCGCCGTGCTGGGCGAAATCACCCGGCCGATGCGGCTGGACAACGACCGGCTCGAAATCTCCTGCTCGATGGGCGTGGCGCTGATGCCCGACGATGGCGAGGATCTGGAAAGCGTGATGCTGGGCGCCGACCTCGCGCTCTATCACGCCAAGGTCAACGGCCGGAACCAGGCCAGCTTCTATGACAGCTCGATGAGCCGCGACCTGGTTCGCCGCCGCGAGATCGAGGCCGAACTGCGCGTCGCCGTCCAGCGCGACGAACTGTCGATCTTCTTCCAGCCGATCGTCGATCTGGCCACCGGCCGGATCAAGGCCTTCGAAGCGCTGGTCCGCTGGTTCCACCCGGAAAAGGGCGAGCTGCGCCCCGACGAATTCATTCCGGTGGCCGAGGAAACCGGCGCGATCATCACGCTGGGCAACTGGATCACGGCCCAGGCCGCCAAGGCCGCAGCGCAGTGGCCGGAAGATATCACCGTCGCGGTCAACCTTTCGCCGCTGCAGATCAAGGCGCCGGGCGCCGCGCTCGGCATCCTCAACGCGCTGCGCGAGGCCAAGCTGCACCCCAGCCGGCTCGAGCTGGAAATCACCGAAACGGTCCTGCTCGACCATTCGCAGCAGACCGAGGACTTCATCGCCGAGCTCTCCGCCGCTGGCGTGCGCTTTGCGCTCGACGATTTCGGCACCGGCTATTCCTCGCTCGGCTATCTCAACAAGTATCCATTCGGGAAGATCAAGGTCGATCGCAGCTTCGTTTCCGGCCCGCAGGCCGGCGCAAAGAGCGATGCGATCATCCGCGCCGTTTCGGGCATGGCCACCACGCTCAACATGGCGATTGTCGCCGAAGGCCTCGAAACGGTCGAACAGGTCGAAGCGGTCAAGGCCGCCGGTTGTACCCTGGGCCAGGGCTATTACTTCAGCCGCGCCGTGCCCGATTACCTGGCCGCGATGCTGATCGCCCAGGAACGCGAGAAGTTCGAACCGCAGCGCGCCACGGGTTGAGGCGCCGACCTATCCTGCCGCTACGGCACGGGCATTTGCCTAGATAAATGCAATTGCGAAGCATTCGCAAAGATAATTGCCCGCTAGCACTTTATCCAGCCTTGCAATCACGATTTCACCGGCTTAGGGCACCCCTACCCGCCGGTTGGCCCCATATGCCTTGCGGGATGGTTGGGGCCGTGCCGAACGCCAGATGCAGATCCCGCGAATACGGACAAGGACTGGTCTCATTATGGCTCGCAAGAAGATCGCCCTCATTGGCGCCGGCAATATCGGTGGCACCCTGGCCCACCTCGCCGCGCAGAAGGAACTGGGCGACATCGTCCTGTTCGACATCATGGAAGGCGTGCCCCAGGGCAAGGCGCTTGACCTGTCGCAGTGCGGCCCGGTCGAAGGCTTCGATGCGAAGATCACCGGTTCGAACAACTATGCCGATATCGCTGGCGCAGACGTGATCATCGTCACCGCCGGGGTTGCCCGCAAGCCGGGGATGAGCCGCGATGACCTGCTCGGCATCAACCTCAAGGTGATGAAGGCGGTTGGCGAAGGCATCAAGAACAATGCCCCCAACGCCTTCGTGATCTGCATCACCAACCCGCTCGACGCGATGGTCTGGGCGCTGCGCGAATTCTCGGGGCTCCCCCACCACATGGTCGTCGGCATGGCCGGCGTGCTCGATTCGGCCCGCTTCAGCCACTTCATCGCCGACGAATTCAACGTCTCGGTCCGCGACGTGAACACCTTCGTGCTCGGCGGCCACGGCGATACGATGGTCCCGGTGGTGCGCTATTCCACCGTCAACGGCATCCCGGTGCCGGATCTGGTCAAGATGGGCCTCTCCAGCCAGGACAAGATCGACGCGATCGTCAAGCGCACCCGCGGCGGCGGCGGCGAAATCGTCGCCCTGCTCGGCACCGGCTCGGCCTTCTACGCCCCGGCCGCCTCGGGAATCGCGATGGCCGAAGCCTACCTCAACACCAGAAGCGCATCCTGCCCTGCGCCCGCCTAGTCGATGGCCATACGGCCTGATGGCCTCTACGTCGGCGTGCCGGTGCTGATCGCGCTGGCGGCGTGGACAGGTGATCGAAAGCGAACTGGACGATGCCGACAAGGCCGG
>JACDQK010000314.1 GCA_015657645.1 Novosphingobium sp. | reverse complement strand
GCTATCAGGGCAGGATCACGCCACCGCGTCAGGCATCGGCGCGCTGATGAATGCGCGCGGGCTGATGGAGCTGATCGTCATCAACATCGGCCTGCAGCAGGGGATCATCACGCCGGCGCTGTTCGCCATGATGGTGGTCATGGCGATTGTCACCACGCTGATGGCCGCGCCCCTGTTCGAAGTGTTTTACGGCCGGCGGGCCCGGGCCGAAGGGCGGCTGTAAAGCGTTATTGCAATCGATTGTTGCGGTCTTGGTCCGCAACGCCTAAGCTGCGCTGCAACAGGTGCCAAAGGCGCCGTGCGAGAGGACACGATCGATGACTGCAGCCACTATGCCCGCCGGAACTGGTGCCGCCACTGGCCAGCGTCCGCAGCTCAGCGTCTCGCAGATCCTGCAGATGAACCTGGGGTTCCTGGGTCTGCAATTCAGCTTTGGCCTGCAGCAGGCCAACATGTCGCCGATCTGGGGTTACCTGGGCGCGGAGGAAAAGAACTTTGCCTGGCTCGGCATCGCCGGCCCGCTGACCGGACTGATCGTCCAGCCGATCATCGGCTCGCTCAGTGACCGGACCGCCTCGCCGCTTGGCCGCCGCACGCCCTATTTCCTGATCGGTGCCTTGATGTGTTCGATCGGGCTGTTCTTCATGCCGCTGTCGGCCTCGGTGCTGATGGCCTTCTCGCTGCTGTTCCTGCTCGATGTCGGCAACAATGTGACGATGGAGCCCTACCGGGCCTATGTGAACGACCGGCTTGAGTCGAACCAGCGCAGCTTCGGCTTCCTTAGCCAGAGCGCCTTTACCGGCCTCGCCCAATGCCTTGCCTATCTCAGCCCGACGCTGCTGGTGACCTGGTTCGGTCTCAGCAAGGATGCGACCGCAGACGGCGGCATCCCGACTTTCACGCTGGTCTCGTTCTGGATCGGGGCGGTGCTATCGCTCTGCACGATCCTCTGGTCGATCACCCGGGTGCCTGAATTGAAGCTGCCAGAGGCCGAACGGGCCCGACTGGCGGCGCTGCCAAAGACGCCTTCGGCCACCCTTGGCGAGATCTTCCATGCCATGCGCGAAATGCCCAAGGCGATGAAGGCGATGGCCTGGATGAGCCTTTTCCAGTGGTACGCGATGTCGGGTTATTGGGGCTATGTCACCAATTCGATCAGCCGCTCGGTCTATGGCACGGCCGATGCCGGGACGGCGGCCTACCGCGAGGCTGTTCTGACCAATGGCCAGGTCGGGGCCTTCTTCAACCTGATCGCCTTCGTTGCCGCCCTGGCGATGGCGCCGATGGCGCGGCGGGTCGGGGCCGGGCGGCTCCACGCCTTCTGTCTGGTCTTGTCGGGCTGCGCCATGCTGGCCATGCCGCTGATCGGGCAGAAGGAGCTGCTGTTCGTCGCCGCGATCGGGATTGGCCTCGGCTGGGCTCGATCATGGGCAATCCCTACATCATCCTGGCCGATACGATCCCACCCGAACGGACCGGGGTCTACATGGGCATCTTCAATATGTTCATCTGCGTGCCGATGCTGATCTTTGCAGGGACCATGACCTTCGCCTATGAGCCGCTGCTGGGCGGCGATGCGCGCAATGTGCTGCGCGTGTCGGGCGTCTGCATGCTGCTGGCCGCGATTGCAGTCTGGCGGATCAAGGAAGGGCGGGGAAGCGCAGTTGTCGCAGCCGGATAGCTGGATTGTTTTGCATGGCCGTGCCTCCAGCCTGGTACTCGAAATGGTGCCGGGCGAAGCGCCGCTCTGGCGCTATTGGGGCCCGCGCCTGCCGGATGGCGCGCTGCCACTGGGACCACTGCGCAGTGACCGGCCGACACCCAGCTTCTCGCCAGAGTTCGATCAACCGCTCAGCCTGGTGCCGGGTCTCGGTCAAGGCTGGTTTGGTGAGCCGGGGCTGAAGGCGCACCGCGCCGGGCGCGATTGGACCTTTCAGGCGACGGCTTGCGTGGTGGAGCGGGACGGGCAGCGCGCGCTCGTAACCTTGACCGATGACGTGGCGAAGATTGCGGTGGCGGTCAGCCTGACGCTCGATCCGGCCAGCGACGTTCTGACTGTTTCGACCACCCTCACCAACCAGGGTGACGCCACGCTCGACGTCCAGTGGCTCGCCGCAGCCGTGCTGCCGCTGCCGGACCATGCCCGTTCGGTCCGGTCGTTCTCGGGCCGCCACAACACCGAGTTCGTGCCCGTCGACGACACGCTGACCCGCAGCCAGTGGCGGCGCGAGAACCGGCGCGGGCTGACTTCGCATGATTGCGTCCCCGGCGCGGTCGTCCAGGCCGCTGGCTGGGCCTATGGCGCGCAGCTCGCCTGGTCGGGCAATCACCTGCAACTGATCGACTGGGTCGATGATGGCCGCTTCCAGTGGCAGCTCGGCGAAGCGCTGATGCCGGGCGAAGTGCGACTGGCGCCGGGCGAGAGCCTGACCACGCCCGAAGTGCTCGCCACCTGTGCGGCCGATGCCAATGGCGTCGCCCAGAACTTCCACGCCGCGATCCGCGCGGGGATGGACTGGCCCGGCGGCGCGATGCGCCCGCGCCCGGTCCATCTCAACACCTGGGAAGGCTTCTACTTCGATCACGACGAGGCGGCGCTGAAAGACCTGGCCGATGCCGCGGCCAGGGCCGGGATCGAGCGTTTCGTGCTCGACGACGGCTGGTTCCACCGCCGCAATGACGACACGACCAGCCTGGGTGACTGGTGGCCGGATGACGTGAAGTATCCGAACGGGCTGGGCCCGCTGGCGGACCATGTGACCGGCCTCGGCATGGAATTCGGGCTGTGGGTTGAGCCGGAGATGATCAATCCGGATAGCGAACTCTATCGCGCCCACCCGGACTGGGCCTTGCAGGTTTCCGGCCGCCCGCTGATCACTGCGCGCAACCAGCTGGTGCTCGATATGGGCCGCAGCGAGGTGCGCGATTACCTCTACGAGCGGCTGGCCGGCCTCCTCACCGCATTGCCGATCGGCTACCTCAAGTGGGACCACAACCGCGACCTTACGGCGGCAGGTGAGCGGCCTTCATTCCGCAACCAGGTGCTGGGGGCCTATGATCTGCTCGCCCGCCTGCGCGCGGCTTTCCCCATGGTCGAGATCGAAGCCTGCGCTGGCGGCGGCGGGCGGATCGATGCCGGGATCGCGCGCTTCACCCACCGCTTCTGGACCAGCGACAATATCGACGCGGTCAGCCGGGCTAGCATCCAGCGCGGGTACCTGCAGTTCTTTCCGCCCGAGCTGATGGGTAGCCATGTCGGCGCGGCCCCGGCACACGCCACCGGGCGGATCCAGACCATGCGGTTCCGCAACCACGTCGCCTTGCCCGGTCACTTCGGGGTGGAGCTGGACCTGCGCAAGCTCAATGAGCGGGATCTGGAGCGGCTGGGCGAAGGGATCGCCCGCTACAAGGCGCTGCGCGACCGGCTGCATGGCGGGCAGGTCTGGCAGGGTGAGGGCGCGGACGGCCTGTTGTGGCAGGCCCACGGCACCCCGACCGATCTGATCCTGTTGGTCACGCGGATCGATCCGCAGACCCAGCGGCATGCCCCAGGCCTGCGCTTGCCGATGCTCGATTCCACCCGGCGCTATCGGGTGGGCGATGCCGAATATGCCGGGGCCTGGCTGGTGCGGCAGGGCCTGTCTCTGCCGCCGCTGCGCGGTGAGGACGGGCTGGTGCTGGAGGTGACGGCACTGTGAGCTTCGATCCGACCGAGCACCCGCACCGCCGCTTCAATCCGCTGACAGGCGCATGGCTGCTGGTTTCTCCGCACCGCGCGCGGCGGCCGTGGCAGGGGCAGGTCGACGAGCCCGATCTGGCCGAGCGCCCGCACCACGATCCGGACTGCTACCTCTGCCCCGGCAATGCCCGCGTTACGGGGGAACGCAATCCGGACTACGCCGGCACCTATGTCTTCCAGAACGACTTTGCCGCGTTGCAGCCTGATAGCCCCGCGCCGCTCGATACCGATCCGTTGTTTTCGATCGAGGGCGCGCAGGGTGAGAGCCGGGTGATCTGCTTCTCGCCCGATCACGCGCTGACCTTGCCCGAGCTGCCGGTCCCGGCGATCCGCGGGGTGGTCGATTGCTGGGCGGCGCAGGTGGCCGAGCTGTCGGCCCGCTATGCCCATGTCCAAGTGTTCGAGAACAAGGGCGCGATGATGGGTTGTTCCAACCCGCACCCGCACGGCCAGGTCTGGGCCACCAGCTATGTCCCGCAGGAGCTGGCGACCGAAGCGCGGACCCAGGCCGAGTGGGCGGGCGATGCGCCGATGCTGCTTGAGCTGGCGGAGCGCGAGGCTGATGGACCGCGGGTGGTGGTGCAGACCGATCACTGGCTCGCCATTGTGCCGTTCTGGGCGGCCTGGCCGTTCGAAGTGCTGCTGCTGCCGCGCTTTTCCGTGCGCCGCCTGCCGACCTGAGCGAGACCCAGCGTGACGATCTGGCGGCCACGCTAAAGGCGCTGACCACCCGCTATGACAACCTGTTCCAGTGCAGCTTTCCCTATTCGATGGGTTGGCACGGCGCGCCGGGCAGGGGGACGAGCATCCGCGCTGGCAGCTCCACGCCCATTTCTATCCGCCGCTGCTGCGCTCGGCCTCGGTCCGCAAGTTCATGGTCGGCTATGAGCTG
>JACDQK010000313.1 GCA_015657645.1 Novosphingobium sp. | reverse complement strand
TCATTGCAGGCCCGCGCGGCTGCTGTTCGACGACCAGCCGGCACGTTGGCGCTTCGCCGGGGCTGTACCGGCGCGAGCGGACAGGATGCGAGCCTGCGCCTGGTGGGGCGCGGAGCCTGGCAGTTCGAGGCAGTTGGGCTCATGTCCAGGCGCGCGATTTCTCCAACGTGGCATTTCCGCGACCTACGTCCGAGACGCTCGACCAGCGCCGCACCCCGGCGACGGGCCTTGGTGCCAAGTTTGAACTGCGCCCGCCGGTGGGCAAGGGGCAGACGCTGCGGCTGGGGATCGACTGGCGCCGTCAGCGCGGCGAGATGCAGGAAGAGGCCTATAGCGCGGTCACTGGTCTTGTCACCGCGCGGCGCAAGGCGGGCGGGGTCAATTCGGACCTCGGGCTCTATGCCGAGCATGATTGGCGCTTTGGCCCGGCGCTGTTGACGCTGAGTGCGCGGGCTGATCGCTGGACGGTGGCGGAAGGCTTCTTCCGTGAGGCCAATGCCGCCGGGACTGTCACGACCGACCGCCGCTTTGCGAACCGCTCCGGCTGGCAGGAAAGCCTGCGCGGCGGACTGCTGGTTGAAGCGGCGGCGGGGCTGTCCTTGCGCGCCGCCGCCTATACCGGGCTGCGGCAGCCGACACTCAATGAACTCTACCGGCCCTTCACCGTCTTCCCGGTCACCACCCGTGCCAATGCGGCGCTGGAGAACGAGCGGCTCGAAGGTTTCGAGGGCGGGCTGGACTGGACGCCGCTGCCCGACCTGACCCTGCGCCTGACCGGATTTGACAACCGGGTGAAGGGCGCGATCGCCAATGTCACGATCGGCCCCAACCTGCGCGAGCGGCGCAATGTCGATGCCGTCCATTCGCGCGGGATCGAGACCTCGGTGGCGGCCAAGCTGGGCGAAGTCAGCCTTGATGCTGCACTGTCCTGGCTCTCGGCCCGGGTTGAGGCGAGCGGGGCTTCGGCGGCGCTCGACGGCAAGCGCCCGGCCCAGGTTCCGCGTCTGACCGCCAGCACCACCCTGGCCTGGCGTCCGGCTGAGCGCTGGCTCCTGGCCGCCAGCCTGCGCCACACCGGCGCGCAGTGGGAGGATGATCTCGAGACTGACCGTCTGCCCGCCGCGACGACGCTCGATGCAGTCGCGGAAGTCCCGCTGACCCGGCACCTGCTGCTGGTCCTGCGGGCCGAGAACCTGACCGACGAGCAGATCATCACCCGCAACCAGGCGGGCAGCATCGACTTGGGTGCGCCGCGGACCCTGTGGGCCGGTTTCCGCATTTCCATGTGAGGTCGCTTGGCCTAGGAAAGTTGCAAGGCACAACCGGAGGGATTCGATGGCTACCTCGATCAAGAACGCCCACGCCCGCAACCTCGATTGCAGCGAAGCCGAATGGGCGGCGCGGCAGGAGCTGGCCGCCTGTTACCGGGTGTTCGATCACCTCGGCTGGAGCGAGTCGATCTACAACCACATCTCGCTCAAGGTGCCGGGCGAGGAGGGGGCCTTCCTGATCAACCCCTATGGCCTGCATTATTCCGAAGTCTGCGCCAGCAATCTGGTCAAGATCGACATCGACGGCAACACGCTGGATGGCAGCCCCTTCCCGGTCAACAAGGCGGGCTTCACCCAGCACGCCTATTTCCACCGCCATGTCGATTGGGCCCACGCGATCTGCCATACGCATACGACCGCGACGATGGCAGTCTGCTCGATGGAGGGCGGGCTGCAGCCGGTCAATTTCTACGCCTGCAACTTCATCGGCAAGCTGAGCTATCACGATTTTGAAGGCGTCACCGTCCGCGATGAAGAGGGCGAACGCCTGCTCGCTAACCTGGGCGATAACCGCATCCTGATGCTGCGCAATCATGGCCCGGTGATCCTGGGCCGCTCGATTGGCGAGATCTTCATCCAGCACTGGTCGCTGCAGCGTGCCTGCGAGATCCAGCTGGCGACCATGGCGGCGGGGAAGCCGGTGGTGATCCCGGACGAGGTGGTGGCCGTGCACCAGCGCGATCTGGGCCAGGTTCGCCTGCCGGGCGGGCCGGGCAAGGCCGATTTCGATGCTTGGGTCCGGATCATTGACCGGACGACCGCAGCTGGCGCGACTGATCCTGCCGCAATGTCCAGCCTGACCGTCAACGAGCGCCCGCTGGCGTTCGACATGGATCCCCAGACCCCGCTGCTGTGGGCGCTGCGCGATGGCGCGAACCTGACCGGCACCAAGTATGGCTGCGGGGTGGGCGATTGCGGCGCCTGCATGGTGCTGATCGATGGTGAGGCCAAGCTGTCGTGCCAGATGACCCTGGCCGAGGCCGAGGGGCGGGTGGTGACCACGATCGAGGGGCTCTCGCCCGATCGCTCGCATCCGGTGCAGCAGGCCTTGGTCGCGGAGCAGGCGATCCAATGCGGGTTCTGCACCCCCGGCATCGCGATGGCCGCCGCGGCGCTGCTGGCGCGCAATGCCGATCCGACGCCGGAGGATATCAAGGCTGCCGTGCCCAACCTGTGCCGCTGCGGGGTCTATCCGCGGCTGGTCCGCGCGATCCAACGCGCCGGGCGCGTGATGCGGCGGCTGGAGACAATCGATCCGGTGCCGGCCCCCGGCACCTCGCCGCAAGATGCCGCGCGGGCCGTGCCGGCGATAAAGGCGCCCTGAAAAGGATAACCCCATGCTTGACCAGCCGCTGACCCTGCCCTGCGGGGCCGTGCTGCCCAATCGCCTTGCCAAGGCGGCGATGACCGAGGGACTGGCCGATCCGCTGGGCAGCCCGACCGCCGAGCTCGAACAGCTCTACCGCGTCTGGGGCGCGGGTGGCTGCGGCATGCTGCTGTCGGGCAACGTCCAGGTCGATGGCGATCATCTCGAGCGGCCGGGCAATGTCATTCTGGATCGGCCCGCCATGGCGCGATGATCGATGGGCTGCGCCGCTGGACCGGCGCGGCCAAGGCCGGCGGCTCGGCCTTCTGGGCGCAGATCAGCCATGCCGGGCGCCAGACGATGAAGCCGGTCAACCCGCACCCTAAGGCGCCTTCGGCGGTCAAGCTCGGCCTGCCGGGCGGGCAATTCGGTGAGCCGGTTGCCCTGACCGAGGCCGAAATTATGGACCTGATCGCCAGGTTCGCCAGCACCGCCCATTCCTGCCGCGAGGGCGGGTTCGATGGCGCGCAGATCCACGCCGCGCATGGCTACCTGATTTCGCAGTTCCTCAGCCCGCGCTCCAACCAGCGCAGCGACCAGTGGGGGGGCAGCCTGGAGAACCGCGCGCGGTTCCTGCGCGAAGTAGTCAAGGCGACGCGGGCTGCGGTGGGACCTAAGTTCGCCCTGTCCGTGAAACTCAACAGCGCCGATTTTCAGAAGGGCGGCTTTGCCTTCGAAGACAGCCAGACGTCGTCGGCTGGCTGGCCGAGGACGGGGTCGACCTGATCGAGATCTCGGGCGGGACCTATGAGCAGCCCAAGCTGCTGGGGATCGAGGGGCTGGAGCCGGTCGAGCAGCCGGGGGTCAAGGCCTCGACCCTGGCGCGCGAGGCCTATTTCGTCGATTTCGCGCTGGCCATGAAGGAAGCGGTCAAGGTGCCGCTGATGGTCACCGGCGGCTTCCGCAGCCGCGCGGCGATGGAAGAGGCGCTGGCCCGCGGCGCGGCGGATGTGATCGGCCTGGGCCGTCCGCTGTGTGTCGAGCCCGATGGCGCGGCGCGGATTCTCGCCGGGGCGGACAGCCTGCCGCGCGCCGAGGCGGGGCTGGGGCTGTTTCCGGCGTGGCTTTCGTTCCTGAAGTCGGTGCCGGCACTGCGCGCGATCGACAGTTTTGCCGGGCAGTACTGGTTCTACGCGCAGATCTCCGCCCTGGGCCGGACGGGCTTGACCGCGCCGGAGCGTTCGGTCTTCGCCGCCTTCCGCGAAGTGGAAAGCGGCAACAAGCGCTGGCTTGCTGCCCGCAAGGATATCAAAACCGCAACTTGATCCCCAGCCGGGCATTAAGTGGCGCGCCGGGGCTGATGTTGTTGTCGGTATGGGCGGTCGGGTAATAGTCGGTGTCGGTCAGGTTCTCGACATTGACCTGGACCTGCACCGCGTCGGACAGCTTGTAGAACAGCGCGGCGTCGATCCGGGTGAAGCCGGGCAGCCGCACGGCATTGCTGATCGTAGCGAACTGCTGGCTCTGGCGGACTGCGCCAAGCGCAATACCGAGCCGGTCAGTCAGGTCATAGCGGCCCCAGGCCGAGAACTGGTGGCGCGGGACCTGGGCCAGGGTCCGCCCGGCCGGCGCGGCGGTGGTGGTGCTGGTGATCTCACCGTCCTGCAGGGTATAGCCCAGCGTGACTTGCAGGCCTTGCGTAACCTGGCCGATGAGAGCCAGCTCCAACCCCTTGGTGCGGCTTTCGCCGGTCAGCACGGCAACGCCGGTGACCGGATCGTTGGCGCGGGTGTTGGTGCGGTCGATCCGGAAGGCGGCGGCGGTGAAGGCCAGTCGCTCAGTCAGGTCCCACTTCACCCCGGCTTCGAGGTTGCGGAATTCCTCGGGCGCGAGCGTCGCGGTGGTCGCGTCGAGCACGGTGAACTGGTCGCCCGACTGCGGCAGGAAGCTCTTGGCGTAGCTCGCATAGAGCGAGACATTCTCGCGCGGCTTGATGATCAGGCCGGCGCGCGGGCTCCACTTGCCGTCGCTGCGGGTCGCGCCAAAACCGTTGACCCGGTTGGTCGAGGTGATCCGGAAATCGTCATAGCGCAGCCCGAGCACCAGCTTGACCACTTCGCCCAGGTCGATCTGGTCCTGGATATAGGCAGACAGCGCGCGGACGTTTGATTGGCTTGAGCGGCTGATCGGCGCAAAGGCTGCACCGGGCACCACGATTGTGCGGGCAAGGGGTACGGTGATGCGGTTGTCCGCGCCGGACCGAAGATGCTGACCGCCCGTGAGTCATCGGTGTCTTGATCGCTTGCTTCGAAGCCGACCAGCAACTGATGGCCGATGTCGCCAGTCTCGCCCTTCCAGACAAGGTTGCCCTGGGCGCTCCAGTTCTGGCGCTTGGTGAAGTTCTCATAGCCTTCGAACTCGACCGTCGACGCGGTGGCGGCGGCGCGGGGATAGAGGTTGCCATAGTACTTGTCATAATCGGCGAACTGGGCCGAAAAGTTGGCGGTCAGATTGTCTGAGAAATCGTGATCGAGCCGGGCGCGGGCGATATGTGCGGTCACGCTGGCGCGGTTGATCGCGGGATCACCGAAAAATACCTCATCATAGCCGGTGAGCGGCTTGCCACCGACCGAGGGAACGCCGCGATCTGTCACCCGGCGGTCCTCGACATATTCGTAGGCCAGGACCATGCGGGTCGCTTCGCCCAGCTTCCAGCCGAGTGTTGGGGCCAGGCCGACAAAGTGGCCGTCATAGAAATCGCGGTGGTTGGCAAGCTCCTCGTAAGTCGCGTTGAGGCGGACGGCCATGGCCTCACCGAGCGGCTGATCGAGGTCAGTCGCGATCGACCAACCGCCAAAGCTGTCTAACCCGCCGACAAAGTCGGTGCGCGCCTGGTCGTACTCCGGGGCCTTGGAAACGCGGTTGATCACCCCGCCGCCGCCGCCGCGGCCAAAGATCAGGGCATTGGCGCCCTTCAGCACTTCGATCCGGTCAATGTTGTAGAGCGAGCGGTAGTACTGCGCATCGTCGCGCAGGCCATCGAGGAAGAAGTCGGCCGTGGTGCTCTGGCCGCGCAGGGTAATCTGGTCGCGGTGGCCTTCGCCCTGGCCCAGGACCACGCCGGGGACATAACGCAGGGCGTCATTGAGCGATTCGACGCCCTGATCATCAAGCTGCTCGCGGCTCAGCACGGTAACAGTCTGGGGGACGTCGATCAGCGGGGTCTCGGTCTTGGTGGCCGAGCGGGTTTTCTCGATGTCGTAACCGTCCGGGCGGCCATAGACGATGATCGCGGGGGCATCGACCGCTTCGGCTGCCAGCTCCGCTTGCGCCGGGGCCGCCACCGCAAAGGCGGGTATGGCCGCTGAGGCGAGCAGGGCGAGGCGTACGGCAGTATTCATCAGATCCCCATCTTGCGAATGATTTGCAATAACGAGAATGCCGCTAATGCGAATCGGTCGCATTGACAAGGATCAAATTGCCCGGCGCGTCGATTTCGCTATGGGCTTGCGGCGAATGGAAAGGACCCGCTGATGAAGGCAACGATCTGGCACAACCCGGCCTGCGGCACCTCGCGCAAGACCCTGGCGATCCTGCAGGAGACGCCGGGGGTGGAACTCACCGTGGTCGAATACCTGGTGACTCCGCCCAGCGCCGAGAAGCTGGCCCAGCTTTACCGCGCTGCCGGGATCACGCCGCAGCAGGGCCTGCGGCTACGCGGCACCGATGCCGAAGAGCGTGGACTGCCCAGCGCGGATGCCGCAACCGTGCTGGCGGCGATGGCGGGCGAGCCGAAGCTGATCGAGCGGCCGCTGGTTGAGACCGACAAGGGCGTCCGCCTGTGCCGCCCGCAGGACAAGGTGCTGGAAATTCTCTAGCGCCGTTCCAGCAGGTCCTCGTCCTTGCCCATGCTCTTGAGGCCCAGGATCAGCACGGCGAGGCACAGCAGTTCGATCACGGCGAAGCCAATCCACGAGGAATGGCCATAGAGCCAGACGCCGACAGCCGGCGCGACGATATAGGCCGCGCCATTGACCGAGGCGACGATCCCGGCGGACTGGCCCTGCTCTGCGCGGCTGACTGCCAGCGATGCGCCCGCGGTGAAGCCCGGGCGGAACAGGCCGAAGCCCAGGCAGGCAATCGCCGTGCCGATCGTAATGGCATGCAGGTCCTGCGCCACGGCCAGCAGGGCCACACCCATGGCGGCGAGGCTGACTCCCCACAACGCCGAGCGCGCGGCCCCAGCTTCCACAGCGGGATGATCCCCCACTGCGCCAGCAAGGTCGCAATCGCCCCGGACATCAGCACCAGCCCGGTTGGTCCGGCGCCGGCCATTGGCGTGGCGCGCAGCCCCAGCCGGTCGAGAATCAGGAAGCCGACAATCCCCATCACCATCGCCTGGGCGTGACCGCCGAGCAGCCCGGCGACCAGCCAGGGGCGAATGCGGCGGTCAGTCCACTTGAGGTCGGGCACTTCGGGCGGCAGGGCGCCGTCGTCCGCCTCTTCACCCTCGCCGCGCATCCGCGAATCGGAGTTGGCGCTGAACGGCGCGGCCAGCACCTCGCCGCGCGCGGCATAGGCCGGGGCATCGTCGGGCAGCCGCAGCCGCAGGGTGATCAGCACGACCACGGCGATCAGGGTAAAGGCGAAGAACGGGCTGACCAGGCCGAGTCCCGGCAGGATCAGCAGCGGGGCGAGTGCCGGGCCCAAGACCGTGCCGAGGCCAAAGCTGGAGGAGATCAGCGAGAGCGCCTGGGTCCGCTCGGCCCGGCTGGTGCGGCTGGCGACATAGGCCTGGACTGCCGGCGGCGCGGCCGAACCAAACCCGCCATAAAGCGAGCGGCAGGCGGCAAACAGCAGCAGCGTGCCCAGCGCGCCCAGATAGCCGTTCAGCCCTAACCACAACGCCATCCCGCACAGGCCGAAGCTGGAAATGAAGCCCACCAGCCCCAGCGCCATCATCGCCTTGCGCCCGCGCCGGTCGCTGCGTCGGGCCCAGAACGGGGCGCAGAGCATCCACAGCAGTGCTGACCAGGTATAGGCCAGGCTGATCCAGAAATCCTCGACCTGCAGTGCTGTGCCGATCGAGGGCATGACCGACTGCATCGCCGTATTGCCGGCCGCCGTCACCAGCATGACCGTGAACAACAGTGCCACGCGGGCGCGCGGCAGGGTGGCCGTTACGCCTCCGGTGCCGCC
>JACDQK010000312.1 GCA_015657645.1 Novosphingobium sp. | reverse complement strand
GTTCGGCCCCGTCAACACCTCTGCGACAACAGAGTCCCGCCGAAACGGGAAGGTGATGGTGGAGCCGCCGGGTACCGCCCCCGGGTCCGCTGCATCTATTGCACGCCGCAATTTATCGCCATAGCCGGGCGAACCCGGCGACGCCGATATAGGGAGCCTGCGGGCAAATGAAAAGGGCGGGAGCATGGCCCCCGCCCCTTCCTTCTGCGATCGCCCGCAAATCAGCCCTTCTTGAGCGAATCCCGGATCTCGGTCAGCAGGTCGACCTCGCTCGGCCCGGTCGCGGCGGGCGGCGGGGGCATCAGCTTGCTGGCCTGGCGCACGATCAGAAAGATCACGAAGGCCAGGATCAGGAAGTTGATGATGGCGGTCACGAAACTGCCCCAGGCGATTACAGTTGCCCCGGCAGCCTTGGCGGCTGCCAGCGTGGCCCCAGCCGGCGCTTCACCAGCCAGCACGGTGTACTTGTTCGAAAAATCGACCCCACCGGTGATGAAACCGATCACTGGCATGATCACGTCATCGGTGAGCGAGGAAACGATCTTGCCGAATGCGGCACCGATGATCACACCGACGGCCAGGTCCAGCACGTTCCCGCGCGCGATAAAAGCTTTGAATTCACTGAGCATTTTGCGTCCCCTTCACTCATTTCCACGAGTGCGCCAAAACTGCCATGAAAGTCTGACAGCGACAACAATCAATTGCACTGTAACGATTTTCAGCGCTGCCGCTTGAACCGGCCCCCAGTCACGCTACATCCATGCACAGTCGCGGCCGGGTGGGCCGCTCTGGAATAGGGATGCCTTGCATGACCGCTGCCATTGTCCGCCGTTTCGGCCGTTTTGCCCTGGTCGCCGCTGCTGCCGCCGCGCTGGCCGGCTGCGGGATCAATTCGGTTCCAACCGCCGAGGAAAACGCCAAGGCCAAGTGGGCCGATGTCGAAAGCGCTTATCAGCGCCGCGCCGACCTGATCCCCAGCCTGGTTGAGACCACCAAGGGCGCTGCCGCTTCGGAAACCCAGATCCTGACCAACGTCACCAACGCGCGCGCCGCGGCGACCTCGATCAACGTGCGGACCGAAGACCTTTCGGACCCGGCGACTTTCGAGAAGTTCCAGAACGCGCAGAACCAGCTGACCCAGGCCCTGGGCCAGCTGCGCACCGTGGTCGAAAACTATCCGCAGCTGCAAAGCCAGGCCCGCTTTGCCGACCTGATGGTGCAGCTGGAAGGGACCGAGAACCGGATCAACGTGGCCCGCACCCGCTACAACGAAGCGGTGCAGGAATATAACACCACGATCCGCACCTTCCCCGACGCGATCGGCGCCAAGCTGATCCACGGCGCCAAGCCGATGGTTCCGTTCAAGGCCGATCCGGGCGCTTCCGCCGCGCCGAAGGTCGATTTCGGCACGACGCCCGCTCCGGCTGCCGCTCCGGCCAATGACAACGCCGCAACCCCGGCCTCGCCGGCTGCGGCGGCGCAGTAAGCAATCAGGGTGCGGCAGTTCGTTGCGACTGCGCTGACTATTCCACTGCTGGTGGGATGTGCAGACGCATCGGCCGGACTGCCGCCTCGCCCTGATGGTCCGATAAGCGATTTGGCAGCCATCATTCCTGATGGCCGCGAAGCGCTGCTGGATGGAAAGCTTCGGGCCTATTACGAGGCTAATTGCATCGCCGTGATCGTAGCTTCGACACCCAGTTTGGAAGGCTCTGCAATTGAGCAGTACGCCAACAGTATGGCCAACACCTGGGAAGTCAGTGACCCCGGTGTGCTGGTACTGGTCGCCCCAGCCGAGGGGCAAGTCCGCCTGGAGGTCGGCCGGGCCGCCAATCGCATCCTGTCCAATTCAGCCGCATCCCGGATCATCTCCGAAGAATTTCTGCCTGAATTCCGCGCCGGACGCCTGGCCGAAGGAACCATCCGCGGTACCGAGGCTGTGATGTCCTTTTTTGACGCCGGTCGAGATCATGATGGCCTTGATCGGACGGCCTGCCATACCCGGAAGACCGCTAACTGATGCGCGCTTTTCTCACTTTTCTGCTGACCTTGCTTGGCGCTGTCATGGTTGCGATTGCGCCAGCCAATGGCGCTCTGCCGCCGCGCCCCAATGGCCCGGTGCTGGACGCGGCCGGGATCATCCCGGATGCCGAAGAGGCATCACTCGATGCCAAGCTGCGGGCCTATAACAAGGATACCGGGCGCGCGATCATCGTCGCGACCGTGCCCTCGCTCGATGACCAGCCGGTCGATGCCTATGCCCAGCAACTGGCCGAGGCCTGGGGCATCGGCGGGGCCGAGACTGAACAGGGCGTCCTGTTTCTTGTTGCGCCGACCGAACGCCGCATCCGCATCCACACCGCCCGCGGTGTGCAGGAACGGCTTCCCGACGTGCTGGCCGGGCGGATCATCCGCGACACGGTAACCCCGCGGTTCAAGGCCAAGGATATGGCGGGCGGGATCGCTGCCGGGGTCGATGCCATTATCGCCCAGCTCAACCGCGACCCGGCCGAAGCCAAGGCTGTCGCCGAAGCGGCGGCCGCGGCAGCAGCCCAGCGCCGCAGCAGCAGTGACGGCGTGAACATCGGCGCCGTGATCTTCTGGATCTTCCTGATCCTGTTCCTGATCGCCTGTTCAGCCGGGGTCGGCGGCGCGGCTATCGCCGACATTCCGATGCCGGGGTCGTCATGTGGGAAGCAGGCAATATTGCCGCCAACATCGCGGCCAATATCGCCATCAACGCCGTGCTCGGTGGGCGCGGCGGCGGCGACGGTGGCGGAAGCGATTTTGGCGGGTTCGGCGGCTTTGGCGGCGGCGGCGGCGGTTTCGACGGCGGCGGCGCCTCGGGAGACTGGTAAGCCATGGCCCGTCCCATTCACCTGACCACCGCCGAGCACGAGCGGATCTCCGCCGCCGTTGCCCAGGCCGAAAGCCACAGCGCGGGCGAGATCGTGACCATCGTCACCGAGCGCTCCGATGGCTACACCGACATTGTCCTGGCCTGGGCCGGCTTTGTCGCCCTGACGGCGCTGACCGCCTTCTCGGTCTTCACCGACTTCTACCTGCACCTCTACGATCGCGTCCTGGGTGACTGGGGCACTGAGTGGACGCACCAGGGGATCGCCACCCTGGCCGCGACCATCGCCATCGTGAAGTTCATCGCCATGGTGCTGCTGCAGTTCTGGCCGCCGCTGAAGTGGTTCCTGGTTCCGCGCTTCATCAAGGCTGGCCGCGCCCGTGCTCGCGCGATCACCTGTTTCAAGGTCGGCGCGGAACGCCGCACCCATGGCCGCACTGGCATCCTGATCTATGTCAGCCTGCGCGAGCAGCACGCCGAGATCCTGGCCGACGCCGCGATTGCCAGCAAGGTTCGCCCGGAGGTCTGGGGCGATGCCATGGCCGCCCTGCTCTCCGGCATCCGCGCTGGCGATCTGGCCAGCGGGCTGGTGGGCGCGGTCGACCGG
>JACDQK010000311.1 GCA_015657645.1 Novosphingobium sp. | reverse complement strand
CCCACTGACAGGCACACAGTGGGGAAGCCACATGGATACGTATCGGGCAATTTTTCGGACCACGCTGACACCGGCGATGATTGGCCCGACCTCGACAATCACGAGGAGGAAGTGGTGAGCGAACCGCCGCCGAACCCCGTCGGGCAGGACGAGCGCCGCATGCAAGTGCGCGCCTATAATCATTGGGCCAGCCTGCTGGGCGACCGCGCTTTCCCCTCGATCGAGGACCTTGAGCCCGATAATCTCCCGGATTTCGGCCCGCACAGCGTGTTGCTGGACTTTACCGGCGGGGTCGAGAACCCGGCCATCCGCTATCTTGGCGATGTTCTGGCCCAGGAATGTGGCACCGATGCCGAAATCCACACGCTGGACGATGTGCCGAGCCGCTCGCTGCTCAGCCGCATCACCGATCACTACATGCAGATCCTGGCCAACCAGGCGCCGATCGGGTTCGAGGCGGAATTCGTCAACCAGCGCGAATCGACGATTCTCTATCGCGGCATCCTGCTGCCGTTCTCGAGCGACGATGACACCATCGATTTCATCTATGGCGTGATCAACTGGAAGGAACTGGCCGATCAGCGCACCACCGATGCGCTGCTGCTGGAAATCGACCAGGCGCTGGAAGAAGCGCCGCACGAAGTCCGCCACGACGAGCTGACCGACTGGGCCGATGGTCCAACCGACACCATGCCGAACTTCGCCGAACTGGGCGATGACGACAACGTGCTCGACCTCGGTGCTTTCGCCGCCGAGACCGAAGCCAGCGATGCGGCCTTCCCGGCGCCGCAGTTCGGCGCGTTGGAGGCCGAAGCCGATGCCAGCGATCTGCCTGCGCTCTACCACGCCGAACCGGCCGAGGTGGACGCAGCCGATATGGGTCTGGCCGATTGGCTGGCCTCGGCCCGCGAACTGGCAGAAGCCGCCAGCGGCAGCGAAGACCGCACCCGTCAGGCGCTCTATGCCGCGATTGGCCGGGCTTACGACTTCTCGCTCGCCGCAAACGATGCGCCGGAAGAATTCAACGAGCTGGTCGCCGATTACGGCCTGACCGTCCAGGACCGCGCCCCGATGACCCCGGTCGTCAAGCTGGTCTTCGGCGCGGACTACGACAAGACCCGCCTGACCGAATATGCCACCGCGCTGAGCCATGCCCACCGCGTCGGCATCGCCCGCGGCTCGCTGGGGCAGTACCTGGCCAGCGCGCCGGGTGGCCTCAAGGGCATCGTGGGTGAGGAACGCCGCGCCAAGCGCGCCGAAGCCGGAGTGGACGAAGTCGTCCGCGATACCCCGCGCGAGGCGCTGGCCCGCAAGCTGCGCAAGCTTGAAGGCTTCCCGCTTGATGCCGTTTCAGCTGAAGGCAGCGAGTTCACCCTGCTGGTGGCCCGCCGTCTGCCGACCGGTGAAGTGGTCCTGCTGGGCGAAGTGGGCGACGACGTGCCCCTGCTGGAACGCGCCGCGCGCAAGCTGCTCGGCTAAGCCACGCCAATTTCTGACAGCGAGTGGGGCGCCATGCCGGAAGGCATGGCGCCCTTCGCTTTTGCCCGCTAGATCACCGCCATGGCGATCGTCGGGAGCAAGAAACGCATGGGCTGGATCGGCTGGACTGTGACCGCGCTGGTCCTGCTGGTCGCCGCCGGATTCGGGGTGTGGCGCTATGCCCATGCCACTGGTGCAGTCGGCCTGCTGGACCTTGCGGATCGGACCATTGGCGGCACCGCCGGGACCCAGGTGGTGTCGAGCGGGGTGCGCTATGGCTCGCTGCCGGCCCAGCGGCTCGATGTGATCGCGCCCAATGCGCCGGGTCCGCACCCGGTGCTGGTCTTCATCCATGGCGGCGGCTGGCATTCGGCGGCCGAGGACTATCACTTCATCGGCCGGACCTTCGCCGCGCGGGCTATGTCGTGGTCCTGCCCGGCTACCGGCTGGGGCCGGACGGGATCTATCCGCACATGCTGGAAGACGGCGCAGCAGCGGTGGCCTGGACCGCGCAGAACGTGGCCCGGTTTGGCGGCGATCCGGATCAGGTCGTGCTGATGGGCCATTCGGCCGGGGCGCACACTGCGGTCATGCTGGGGCTGGAGCGGCAGTGGCTGGGCCGCCAGGGCCTGCCCGATGGCTTCGTGAAGGGCGTGGTCGGCCTGTCCGGGCCCTATGACTTCCACCCCTTCACCTCCGATTCAGCTCGCAATGCCTTTGGCCATGTCGAGGATCCCAGGCTTACCCAGCCGATCACCTTCGCCCGCGGTGATGCCCCGCCAATGCTACTGCTGACCGGGGATGCCGATACCACCGTAAAGCCCCGCAATAGCCGGGTCCTGGCCAAGGCACTGGCTGAGCAGGGTGGCCAAGCCGAGCTCGTGATCCTGCCCGGTGTCGACCATGCCGGCCCGGTGCTCAAGCTGGCCCGGCCCTTTTCCCGCGATGCCAGCGTCAGCGCCCCGGTGCTGGACTTCCTGGCCCGCCTGCGCCAGCCTTCAGCGCCCATTCAGGCACCGGCGGAGTAAAGACGGCCCCATGCGCATCCTCTCCCGCCTGCTTGCCCTGTTCGCCGCGTTCGCGCTGACGATCCAGCCGGCGGCGGCGCAATCGATCCTGCGCGATGCCGAAACCGAGGCCCTGCTGCACGATATGGCCGCGCCCCTGATCGCGGCGGCCGGGCTCAATCCGAACAATGTCGACGTGGTGGTGATCAACGATTCTTCACTCAACGCCTTCGTCGCGGGCGGTCAGGTGGTCTATCTCCATTCCGGGCTGCTCAATGCCGCCGGCACGGCCAATGAGGTCCAGGGCGTAATCGCGCACGAGCTGGGCCACATCACTGGCGGCCACGTGATCAGCGATGGTGGCAGCAAGGCGGCGGGCAATATCTCCATCCTCTCACTGCTGCTCGGCGTAGCAGCGGCCGCCGCCGGTGCGGGCGATGCCGCGATGGGCGTGATCATGGCCGGCCAGCAGGCCGCGCTGGGCAAGTACCTGTCCTTCAGCCGCAGCCAGGAATCGGCGGCAGACGCAGCCGGTGCGCAGTATCTCTCCAAGGCCGGGATCACCGGACGCGGCTCGGTCGAGTTCTTCAAGCGGCTCCAGAACATGGAGTTTCGCTATGGCTACACCCGCACGCCCGATAACGAGTTCTACCGCACCCACCCGATGACCGGGGACCGCATCGCCACCCTGCAAGACACCTATGAGCGCGATCCGGCCTATAACGCCCCGCTCGACGCCAAGCTCGAAGCCCGGTTCCAGCGCGCCAAGGCCAAGCTGTTCGGTTACCTGGGCGAACCCGCGCAGGTCATGCGGACCTATCCCGAAACCATGACCGACATTCCGGCGCGCTATGCCCGGGCCTATGCCTGGCACAGGCAGGCCTTCCCGGAAAAGGCGCTGGCCGAAGCTGACGCGCTGCTCGCCAAGTCGCCCAACGATCCCTATTTCCTCGAGCTCAAGGGCCAGATCCTGCTGGAAACCGGCAAGCCGGCCGAGGCGCTCGATGCATTGCGCCGCGCGACCGAGCTGTCCGGCAACCAGCCGCTGATCGCCACGATCTTCGGCCATGCCCTGATCGCGACCGAGAACCCGCAGAACTTTGCCGAAGCCCAGCAGGTGCTCAAGAACGCCGTCGCGCGCGACCGTGAGAACCCCTTTGCCTGGTATCAGCTCGGCGTGGTCTATGCCGCCAATGGCGATCTGGCCCGCGCGCACCTGGCCTCTGCCGAACAGCAAGTGATGAACTGGCAGATGCCCCAGGCCTTGCGCAGCGCCAAGGCGGCCGAAGCACAGCTTCCCCAGGGCTCGGCCGATTGGCTGCGCGCCCAGGATATCGCGATGCAGGCGCGCGAAGCAATTGAACGGGCCAACAAACGCCGTTAGGCGAGGCGCATGGCCGAACCCGCACCAAACCCCCGCTCTCCTTGGGTAATCCTTGCCCTGATCATCGTCGCGCTGATCGGCGGACTGGGCGGCTGGCTGCTCGGCTCGCGCCAGACGCCAAGCGACCAGGCCGCGATCGAGGAGATCGTGCGCAATTACATCCTCGAACACCCCGAGATCCTGCCGCAAGCGATGGAGCGGCTGCAGGCGCGCGAGAATGGCAAGCAGGTTGCCAGCGCGGGCGATGCGCTGAGCACGCCCTTCCCCGGCGCGGTGCTGGGTAATCCCAATGGCTCGGTTACCCTGGTCGAGTTTACCGACTACGCCTGCGGCTATTGCCGCACCTCGGTGCCCGAGGTTGAGGCCCTGATCGCCGCCAATCCTGATCTCAAGGTGGTGATCCGCGAGCTACCGATCCTCTCCCCCGCCAGTGCCGATGCCGCGCGCTGGTCACTCGCTGCGGCCGAGCAGGGCAAGTTCGAGGCTTTCCACAAGGCGATGTTCGCCGCCGGTCGCCCCTCCGCCGAGACGATCGAGGCCGCCGCCACCCGCGCCGGGCTGGACCTCGGTCGCGCGCGCAAGGTCATCGCCGAGCCGCGCGTCGCGGCCGAGATCGATCGGAACCTCAATTTCGCGCGCCAGCTGCGGATCGATGGCACCCCCAGCTGGGTAATCGGCGAACAGCTGATGGCCGGGGCCGTCGGCCAGAAAGTGCTGCAGGACGCGATCGACGCAGCGAAAGCCGGGCCGAAAGGCTAACCCCTACTTGGCTTCGACCAGCTTGGCGTACATCGAGTTGATCGGGCGGGCCATGACCCGGCGGAGCATTGGTTCGAAGAATTCGAGCGGTTCGCTGGCGTAATCCGGGTCGAAAGCGGCCTGATCGTACTTCTCGCAGAACTCGGCGCAGGCCTCGAAATAGGGATTATCCCGGTACTGTTCGCGGATATCGCGGTCCATGCCGACGTAGTGGAAGTAGTAATGCCCCTGGAAGGCGCCGTGGTTCTGGCAGATCCAGTGGATCTCTTCCGATACGAACGGCTTGATGATCGAGGCGGCGACTTCGGGGTGGTTGTAAGTGCCCAGCGTATCGCCAATGTCGTGCAGCAGCGCCATCACCACATAGGCCTCATCCCGCCCATCACGGTGGGCGCGAGTCGCGGTCTGGAGCGAGTGCTGCAGCCGGTCGACCGGGAAGCCGCCGAAATCGCCATCGAGCAGCTTGAGGTGGGCCAGCACGCGGTCCGGCAAGTCGCGGGCAAAGGCCATGTATTCGCTGGAGATCAGCGACCAGTCTTCCTGGGTACCTTCGGTCATCGCGCGGAACTTGGCCCGCTCGTGCGAACCGTGAATGGGGCTGTCGATATCGGCCATTGGTGCTCTCCCGTTTGACTGGAAAGCTAATCCAAACGCAGGCCCCGCGCAAAACATTCGCGAGGGACCTGCATTTTCTGCTAAGCTCCCTGCCATGGCCGTGCTGCCCTTCCGTCCGACCCCATTTTTCGCCAACAAGAACCGGGCCTTCTGGCGCCTCCAGGCTGCCGGCTGGGGCGGGGCCATGCTGCTGCGCGCGATGTCCGGCATCGCCAACGGGCTGGAGCTGAGCTTCCTGGTCCTGGTGCTGATCTCCAGCGTCACCGGTTTTTCGATCACGCTGATTCTCTCGGTCATCTACCGCCAGCTGATCAACCAGCGGCCGCTGATCACCTGGGGGGTGACCGCGCTGGTCCTGCCCATCGCGGTGGGCTTCTACGTGTTCGTCGATGCTTGGGTTTCGGCACTTTATTATGCTGACGCCGCTGCCGGGGTAGCGCAGCGCTTCATCGGCCTGTTCTACATCGGCCTGACCCTGCTGGGGGCCTGGTCCGCGCTCTATTACGCGATCAATTTCTTCCTGCAGATCGAAGAGCAGAACGATCAGCTGATCCAGCTGGAAAACCAGGCGACCCAGGCCCAGCTGGCGATGCTGCGCTACCAGCTCAACCCGCACTTCCTGTTCAACACCCTGAACTCGATCTCCACCCTGGTGCTGCTCAAGCAGACCGAGCCGGCCAATGCCATGCTCAGCCGGCTGTCCTCGTTCCTGCGCTATACGCTGGTCAACGAGCCGACCGGTCGCGTCACCGTGGCGCAGGAAGTGGAGACGCTGAAGCTCTACCTCGAGATTGAGCGGATGCGGTTCGAGGAACGGCTGCGCACCAGTTTCAAGATCGATCCAGCAGCCGAAGCGGCGCTGCTGCCCTCGCTGCTGCTCCAGCCGCTGGTCGAAAACGCGATCAAATATGCCGTCAGTCCGCAAGAGGCCGGGGCCGAGATCACGATTACGGCGCAACTCGTCGGACCGAACCTTCGCATCGTCGTCTCGGACACCGGGCCGGGATTGCAAAATGCCGGTAGCGACAACAGGTTTGCGGGCGTGACGTTCGACGGCGGGGAACAGGTATCTACCGGCGTGGGCCTGGCCAACATCCGTGACCGGTTGGCCCAGGCCTATGGCGAGATGCATCGTTTCGAACCATGGAGCCCCCCGAAGGTGGCTTTGCCGTCCTGATCGAACTGCCTTTTGAGCGGCGTGAGCCCGTCGCTGTTCCTGCTGCGCCGCGCAGTCCCGCGCTGGCCGGCTGACCCATTCAAGGACCGAGCCCATGACCATACGCACCATCCTGGTCGATGACGAGAAGCTGGCTATCCAGGGGCTGATGCTGCGCCTGCAGGCCTTCCCCGACGTCGAGATCATCGACACCTGCTCCAACGGCCGCGAGGCGATCCGCAAGATCAAGACCTGAAAAAGCCCGAACCTGGTCTCCTCGATATCCCAGATGCCCGGCTTTGACGGGTTCAGCTGTAGGTCAAGGGCGTGATGGAGATCGAGCCGCCGCT
>JACDQK010000310.1 GCA_015657645.1 Novosphingobium sp. | reverse complement strand
GGGATCGATCCCGAACGCGGCGATCCAGAAATCGTCGCCCGGCTCGGCACCTTGCTGGCCGGCTATGACCAGACCGTAGTCATTTGCACCGACAGCGAACGCGCCAATGCCTGGAGCCTGATGCTCAAGGCCTTCGACATCAAGGCCGAGGTGGTCATGCCCGCGGCCCTGCCAATCGGCGCGGTCGGGGTGGGCCGCTTCGGTGACCGGCCGACGCTGATCGTCAATCGCGGCCAGTTGTCGCTGGCCAACCGGATCAAGAAGCGGCTGGTCGATATCCTGTTTTCGGCCATAGCCCTGCTGGTCCTGGCGCCAGTGCTGATCGTTGTTGCGATTGCCATCAAGCTGGACAGCCCCGGGCCGGTCTTCTTCCGGCAGCTCCGCGTCGGCTATGGCAACCGACCGTTCGAAATCTTCAAGTTCCGCTCGCTGCGGCACGAGGCGACTGACCGCGATGGCAACAAGTCGGTCTCGGTCGGGGACAGCCGCGTAACCCGAGTTGGCGGCTTCATCCGCCGGACCAGCATCGACGAGCTGCCGCAGCTGTTCAATGTCCTGCTCGGCGACATGAGCCTGGTCGGCCCGCGGCCGCATGCGCTTGGCTCGCGTGCGGGCGAGAAGCTGTTCTGGGAAATCGATCCCAGTTACTGGCAGCGCCACGCGCTCAAGCCGGGGATCACCGGCCTGGCCCAGATCCGTGGCTTCCGGGGCGAGACCCAGGCCCAGGAAGACCTCACCCAGCGGCTCAATTCGGATATCGAGTATCTCGAAGGCTGGACGCTGTGGCGTGACTTTCGGATCATGATCGGTACGGTCCGGGTCCTGGTCCACAGCAAGGCGTTCTAACAATGCCGGCCACTGCTGCACGGGCGCCGCTGTCCAATGTCCGCCTGATTATCGGCTTTGCCGTGACCATCGCGCTGCTCGGTGTGCTGGCCCTCGCCTGGCAGCAGGGCCTGTTCGGCGATCCGGCTCGGCTCCCGGGCGGTGAGGCGGCGCGGCAGCGCGAGCTGGCGGTCCTGCCGGGCAAGCCCGGGGCCGAACCACAGGCCCAGCCCTCGCTCGATCCGCTGTCCGCGCTGAATCAGAACGCGGCCGTGCCCTTTGTCAAAGGCCCGATCACCCCGGCCCGCGCCTTCAAGTTCACCGGCTCGGCCAGCGACCGCCTTCAGGCGACCGAATGCCTTGCCCTGACCGCCATGGCTGAGGCCGGCGGCAGCGATCCGGGGCAGCGCGCAGTGATCCAGGTCGTGCTCAACCGCGTGCGCCATCCGGCCTACCCCGGCACGGTCTGCGGGGTGGTCTTCCAGGGGTCCGAGCGCACCACTGGCTGCCAGTTTTCCTATACCTGCGATGGCTCGTTGGCCCGGCGCTATCCCGACACGGCCTGGCAAGCCGCGCGCAAGCGCGCCCGCGAAGCGCTGGATGGCTATGTCTACAAGCCAGTCGGCCTGGCGACGCACTATCACACCAACTGGGTCTATCCCTATTGGAGCAGCAGTCTCGACAAGGTGGCGCAGGTCGAAACGCACCTGTTCTTCCGCTGGCGCGGCTTCTGGGGCACCCCGGCGGCCGTCCAATCGCGCTATGCCGGGGGCGAGCCCAACTTTGCCGCGCTGGTCGCGCAGGTGCCGGTTACCGACCTCCTTGCAACCGGGTCACCTGAGGACGCTGCGACCGAGGCTGCCGACATTGCCAAGATCGGCAGCCTGGCCGCCGGCAAGAGCGCCGGGGAATTGATCATCCCGCACCCGGACGGCGGGGCTTTCCTGGTCGGCCTGAAACCTGGCACCGGTGCCTCGAGCGCCGTCGCGATGGCGCGCCGCCTGTGCGGTGGCAACGGCTATTGCCGGGTAATGGCCTGGGCCGACCGCAACGCCGTGCCTCGCGGCTATCCGGTGCCGCCCCAGGCCCGCAACCGGATCAGCCTCAGCTATGTGCTTGACGATCAGAACCGCGAGACGATCGAATATGACTGCCAGGTGTTCAAGGGCGCGCGGCCGGGCAGTGCCGTGGCGGCCCCGAAGCCCTGCCCGTAGATAAAAATAAGGGTTCGGCATTAAGTCAATCTTGACCATGCCAACCTAATCCTCCTCGCAAAGGGGTCGTTTCCGCGGAATTGCGGGATTTTTGGGCGGCCCTGGCGGAGGCAGATTTGGCACTTTGGACCGGGGAATTGGGGGCTGCGCTTAAGCGCTACCGTGCCACGTTGGTAACGGTGGCCATGCTCAGCGCGCTGCTTAACGTGCTGGTACTGGCCGGTTCGTTCTATCTCATGATGATCTATGACTCGGTTCTGCCGAGCCATTCGCTGCCGACGCTGATCGGCCTCTTCACTCTCGTGACCATCGCCTACGGCTTCCAGGGCCTGTTCGAACACGGCCGCGGCAAGCTGCTGTCGAGCGTCGGCTCGCAGCTTGAACGCCAGCTCAGCCGCCGGGTCCAGCGCGCGATGAGCGACATGGCGCGCGTCAACGGCAAGACCGAAGGCGATGGCCTGGCGCCGATGCGCGACCTCGATCAGGTCCGCAGCTTCCTGACCAGCACCGGCCCTGCGACCTTGCTCGACCTGCCGTGGATCGGCTTCTTCCTGATCGTGCTCGGCCTGCTGCATTACTGGCTGGGGCTGTTTGCCCTCGCCGGGGCGCTGGTCCTGATCGCGCTGGCCGTGGCGACGCACCGCGTCGGAGAAGAGCCGACCCGCGAACTCGCGCAGCTGATCGCCGAACGTTCGGGCCAGGCTGAAAACGCCCTGCGCCACAGCGAAGTGCTGACCGTGCTGGGCATGCGCGGCGCGATGGAGCGGCGCTGGGAGCAGGTCAACCAGAGCTATCTGTCCGCCCAGGATCGTCTGGCAAGTGCCGCCGGCAAGCTTGGCAGCTTTTCAAAAGTCTTCCGCCTGTTCCTGCAATCGGCGATCCTTTCGGTCGGCGCGCTGCTGGTGATTGACGGCAAGGCCAGTGGCGGCGTGATCTTTGCCGCTTCGCTGCTGTTCGGCCGCGCCCTGGCGCCGGTCGACATGGCGATCGGAAACTGGCGCAGCTTTACGTCCACCAAGGCCAGCTGGGCCAGGCTCAATCAACTGCTCGATGAAGTTCCGGCACTCGCCACTAGCAACATCGCCCTGCCCCTGCCCAAGAACGATCTGCGCGTCGAAGGCGTGCAGGCTGCGCCTCCGGGCCACCCGATGCCGGCGGTCAGCAATGTCGGCTTTGCGGTCGAGGCCGGCTCGGTCGTCGGCGTGATCGGCCCGAGCGGCGCCGGCAAATCCTCGCTGGCGCGGACCATTGTCGGCGCATGGGCGCCGCGTCGCGGTTCGGTCCGGCTCGATGGGGCAACGATCGACCAGTGGCCGGCCGAACGGCTCGGCCAGGCGATTGGCTACCTGCCGCAGTCAGTCGAGCTGTTCGACGGGACCATCGCCGAAAACATCTCGCGCTTTGCCGACGATCCGGATTCGGACGCGGTGATCGAGGCCGCCAAGCTGGCAGGCGTCCACGAAATGATCGTGCGGATGCCGCTGGGTTACGAAACCCCGATCGGCCGCGATGGCTCGTGGCTCTCCGCCGGCCAGCGCCAGCGCATCGGCCTGGCCCGCGCGCTCTACGGCAGTCCGTTCCTGCTGGTGCTCGACGAGCCCAACTCCAACCTTGATCAGGAAGGCGAAGTGGCGCTGGAAGCCGCGATCGCCAGTGCGCGCGAGCGCGGCTGCATCGTGATCGTCGTCGCCCACCGTCCGGCAATCCTCGCTCAGGCGACGCATGTCGTCCTGCTCCGCAATGGCCGGATGGAAGGCTTTGGACCGCGCGACGAAGTGCTCGCCCCGCTGCTTCGGCAGGGTGACGGGCGAAAGTTGCCGCAGCCGCATAACCACATACAAGGGATCGCACCCGGATGGACATGACACACCAGTTTCCCGCCTTGGAAACTGCCGCTCCCGAGCAGGCAGCAGGACCCGAGGGAGAACTGCGCCAGCAGACCAGGAACGTCATGTGGGGAGTTGGGATCCTAGTCCCAGTCCTGCTTTTGGCCGCTACGTTGGTCCCGATTGGCGGAGCTGTGATCGGCTCGGGCCAAGTCGGCATGGAAAGCAGCGCTAAGCGCGTAACCCATCCCAATGGCGGGGTGATCGCCTATCTGTTCGTCCGCAACGGTGACCGGGTGAAGGCCGGCGATCCGCTGCTGCGGTTCGATGATGGTGTCACCAGCGGTCAGTCTGAAATCTCGGCGCTGTCGGTCGACCAGCTGCTCGCCAAGCGCGCGCGGCTCGAGGCCGAGCAAGTCAGCCTGCCGGCGATCCGCTTCCCCGATTCGTTGCTGAACTCCAACTCGCCCGGCGCGAAAGAGGCGATGGAATACGAACGCCGCCTGTTCAGCCTTCGCCAGGTCGAGGAAGCCAGCCAGCGGGCC
>JACDQK010000309.1 GCA_015657645.1 Novosphingobium sp. | reverse complement strand
GGGCGCAGGCGGCCAGACTGCGGGCCAGGCGCCGCGGATAGTCCTGCACCGGCGCCACCTTCACCCGCGTGAACAGCTCCGGGAACATCGCCATCATCGTTTCGCGGTTCTCGAGCATGTAGGACACGCCCGAGGGGGTGCGGGCATTGTCTTCCAGCACCATGAACTCGTCCGGCCCGGTCCGCACCAGATCGACCCCGACGATGTGGGTATAGACCCCGCCCGGCGGCACGAAGCCGACCATCTGCGGCAGGAAGGCGGCATTCTCGGCAATCAGCCGCAGCGGCAGCCGCCCGGCGCGGACGATCTCTTGCCGGTGGTAGATGTCATGCAGGAAGGCATTGAGCGCCCGCACCCGCTGCTCGATCCCGCGGCTGAGCTTGCGCCATTCATTGGGCGTCACGATCCGCGGCACCATATCGAACGGGATCAGCCGCTCTTCCCCGGCATTGTCACCATAGACGTTAAAGGTGATCCCGGTGCGGCGGAAGAAGTTCTCCGCCTCGGCATCCTTGCGCCGCAGCAGGGCGGGATCCTGGGCATCGAACCACTCGCGGTAATCGCCATAGGCGGCGCGGACGCCCCCAGCCGGTCCAAGCATTTCATCAAACGCTGCGGTGCTTTGCCCCATGCCGCCATGACTGCCCGATGCGCGGGCGGAGTCAAGGGGCAATGCTGCATTTGCGAAATGCTAGCCGAACCAGCCCGATGCGCCGGCCAGTGCCAGTGCAATCACCAGCGCCAGCATCACCCAGCCAAAGTGGCGGCCGCGGGTGATCCAGGCATTGGCAATCATCCCATAGGCCAGCGGCAGAATGGCCAGGCTCACGACAGACCAGCGGGCCTCGCCAGCCAGGTTCACCGCCGCATGGACGAAGGCCAGCGCCGAGGCGGCCCAGACCAGCGAACTGAACTGCCAGATCGCCAGCGCCATGCCGCGCTGCACCTTGCCGGCGAACTTGGCGGGGGCAATCACGCGGACCTGCCCGAGGTAGCCGTGCACCGCGGCCACAGCGAGGCCGAGCACTCCGGCCAGGATCAACAGGATTTGCGACATCATTGCTTCCCTTCAGATCTTCAGCGCCACCAGCGAACAGCTCCGGGCAATCCCCAGCCCGCGCTTGAGCGCCGGGTAGGTCCGCACCATCGCGACCGTCAGAGCCAGCTCGTCGCGCACGGCCGGGCCGTGGCGCGCCGCCAGCGCCTCACCCAGCGGCCCGGCTTCCGCCTGGCCCAGCGCGACGGCCCGGCCAAAGGCATAGGCATCGGCCAGATCGCCCGCCGGCAGCGCATCGTCGAGCGCCGCCTGGACCAGATCGCGCGGCACGCCATCGACCAGCGCCCAGCGCGCGGTGATCAGTGTGCAAGGCCCGCAGTCCTCGGCCCGCGTCGCACCGATCCGGGCCATGGCGAACAGGTCTGCCGGCGCGGCACGGCGATGGTTCGTTACCGGCAAGAAGTGCTGGAACCGCTCCAGCGCATCGCCCGGCAGCGCCGCCACGCGGTGCAGGTATTCGGTCTCACCCGGCGCAAGTCTGTCCATGGTCCGCACGAACAGCCGCCCCGGCAGCGGGAACGGCGCAATCCGCTGGCGCACCAGCATCAGGCCAATCCCGGCCAGCGCCAGCAGCGGCGGGCCGAGCGTGCCGGGCGCTTCTTGCCAGAAGATAATGGCCGAACAGATCCCGGCCAGCACTTCCCAGACATGCAGCAGGCCATGCGCCAGCAGCCACCCCGCGCCCGCCAGTGCCGCACCCCAGCGCAGCGCCAGGTTCGCCCCGCCATAGCCCAGCAGCGCGGCGCTCAGCAGGAAGGCCAGGCCAATGTCGCGGATGAAGTGCCCATTGGCCGGGCCGGTCGCCTTGACCGTGCCGATCATCTCATACCAGCCGAACGGGTCGACCAGCATCTTGAGGCCATTGCCCAGCGCAAACAGCGCGGCAAGGAGGACCAGCCCTTGCGCGAGACGGTCCAGACGGTCAGGCTTGCCATGATGCTTTCCTTCGCGACTCAATTCGGATATTTAATATCCACAATTAACGAGGCCGGCAAGTCATGCGGATGAATCAGGGGGTCGAATGGGCAATCCACGCCTGCGCGCTGCTCGCCCCGCTGTGGCCGCAGCGCGGGCTGAGCCTGGCCGCACTGGCCGAATTCCACGGGGTGCCCGGCCCCTATATGGCCAAGCAGATGCAGCTGCTGAGCAAGGCCGGCCTCGTCCGCACCAGCCGCGGGCGCAGCGGCGGCTATGCCCTGGCCCGCGCCCCGGCCGAGATCAACCTTTGGCAGATCGCCCGCGCGATCGACGGGCCGGAGCCCGCCTTCCGCTGCACCGAGATCCGCCAGCAAGGCCCCTGCGCCACCCCGCGCGCCGAGTGCAAGCAGGCCTGCCCGATCGCCGCCGCCTTTGCCGGAGCCGAAGCCGCCTGGCGCGGCGCGCTGGAGGGCGTGACCCTGGCCGATGTGATTGCGCGGGTGGGTGAACAATCAAGCCCCGAACACCTGATGAAATCGATGACCTGGCTGGGGCAGCAGGTGGTCGAAATCGGCGGCAGCTAACCCGGCCCTCTCCAATTTCCGTCACCCCGGACCTGATCCGAGGTCCCGCTGTTCTTCAGAGCCGGTCACACGGCAGACGCAACAAAGGAAGCGGGACCCCGCATCAAGTGCGGGGTGACGGGAGACGAGGAGCGTTACGCTGAACTTGACACAGTTGACACTGAGTCCGCTTCTTCCAACACACCGGAACCCGCAGAAATGCGGGATTTCAGGCCAAATTCGGCGAGAATGCGCAGCTGGGCGGATAAAAAACGGCAGCCCGGCGCAGCGCATCATTGCGCTGGCTGGCGAGCGGTAAGGATCAACGATTGGAAAGAGCCGCCGCGCTTGTATCAGGCGGCGGCGGTGTAGGAAAATGCGGGGGTGGTTGTGGCGCAAGGCTCGCTGCGCAGAGCGTTAATTTAGTATACTGCCCCCGGAATTCCTGTACCCGGAATTCGCCCGGAATTCTCATGTAATTCTCATGGATGATTGGGCTCGCTACTGTGCCCTGGGTGAAGCTGCCCAAGAGGCGGTCACGCCGATCCGGAGTTCTGTAGGCAGATCGTGCCCTAGACCGACTTTAAGCCAGGATGAGCATCTAGCCCAATTGCATGGTCAATTCGTCCGCGCCTTTTGACGATGAACGACGGCGCAGCCCGGCACCAATAATGCCCACCCCCAAAATCAGAAGAACCCAAGTTGAGGGCTCCGGGACTCCGAATGGATAGAATTTTACGACACCCGGACCGGTTACTTTCAATGAGTACGATCCAAAATCATTATTCGTTCTTCCGGTAGTGACCAACAAATAATACTGATTAGAATTAAACATAGCCTTATCTTTCAAATACACCCCCTTAAAACCAGAAGTGTACGAAGATTCTAGATCGTCATTTGCCATCATCGCATTGGATAAACCGCCTATTGTTGCTCCATCATACAATATTGTGAAATTGTTCCATCCAGGCGTAGCAGTGCTAATGATGTCGTACAGGCCTGGCGTTGACACATTAAATGCAATGCCCTTCCGCCAGGTTGATGTCGCTGTTGCAGAAAGGGCTACCGGAGGTGCCGCCCCATTCTCTTCAGGGCGTTGCCACTTCCATTCGCCTTGTGTCTGCCCCAATATCTCTGCGGCTTTCACTGGGGTCATTTGGAGAACGAGCAGTAAAGCAAAGAGAATCTGCTTCATTGGTTAGGGTTCCGATTCATTAGTGACGGCAGTATTGAAGCTTTATTGACTGCGGTAAACCCGCTTTTTCTTAATCATCCCAACGGGGGACAATATTTCAATCAAGCACGCCCTGATCCCGGCTTTGCTTGTCACTCTCACAATTCCGAGCACAGCCGATGCCGATATGGCTGGCGATTGGCAGGGGAATTCCGGGGACATTATAATGAATTCGCCTGAGCGCGTTCGGCATCGCTAAAGCCCCCAAACCACCGCAGCGACATGCAGGTGAACCCGGCGTCGATCTTCTCGATCTCGCTGTTCTCCAGGCAGACCACCTTGGCCCCATGCCCATCCAGCAGCTCCAGGATGCGCGGGAAGCGGCTGCCAGCGAGGATCGTGTCGTTGACGCGCAGCACGTTGGCGCCGGCTTCCTCGCCAGCGGGGATCTCCAGCACGCGGTAGCCGGCATATACGCCGCTGGCGGCGAGTTCGCGGGTGGCGAGGATCGTTTCCTCGTCCACGATCGAGCTGGCGGTCTTGAGGTGGAGTACCGACGGCGGGGTTTCGGCCACCACGGCCTTGCGCCCGGTGCCTTCAAGCAGCCTTGCCAGTGCCTCGGCCCCGGTGCGGTCGGTGCGGGCGGAGAGGCCGATATAGACCGCGCCGTCCATTGCCAGCACGTCGCCGCCATCGGCGTGGCCTTCGGGCAGGTCGAGCACGGAATCGAACATCGTTTCCAGCGTCGGACGCAGGAAGGCCCCCTCACCGGCGCGGGTCGCGGTGCCGGGATTGAGCAGCACCGCGCAGTCGGGAAAGACCAGTGCCGGATCCTCGACAAAGATCGCGTCGGGAAAGTCCTCCAGCGGCTCAAGCAACGTCACCGTCAGCCCGGCCGCTTCCAGCGCCGCCACATAAGCCGCGTGTTCCGCCAGCACGCCGTCCAGCGAGGGATCGGGCCCGCCGCCGGCGCGCAGGCCCTTGACCACCGAGGCACCGGGGCGGCGGGAAATGGCGCGGTCGAAGCGGAAGGGGTGGCTCAAGTACAGTCTCCAATGCGTTCCGAGACGATTTGCGCCTCCATGGTCATGCCCCCGCCGGGTGCGCCGGGGACATCGCTTTGCGTCTTGAAGGTCAGGTCGGAACGGGTGGTGCTGAAACTACCGGTAAATTCGCTGCGCGCGGTCATGCCCTGGCCGGTCTGGCAGACCATCACCGCGTCAATCTTGCCGCCTGCAGCGCTGAACCGTTCATACTTGCAGTTGCCCTCGGCCGTGCGTTTGTAGAACTCTTCGCGGCCCTTCTTCGCCTCTTCCGGGGTCAGGCAGAAGTCGCTGACCTGGCCGGTCCCGCCGAACATCGCCTTGCTCTTTTCGGCCATGGCGCCCGTCATGCCGGGAAAGCTGATTGCCTTGACCGTCATGGTCACCCGGTACTGGCCGGGTTCCGGTTGTTCTGCTGTGGCGGCGGCCGATGCAGCGGCCTGATCAGGCGTCTGCTTGGCAGGTTCCTGCCCGCAGGCGGCGAGCAGGGCGATAGTGGCAACAACCAGGGCGATTCGGCGCATGACGGGACCCTCCTGCCGCCCTTGCTAGCGCTCTGCGCCAAGCCTGCCAACCAGACGGGGCCACCGCGAGACCAGCATGCCGTAACGACAGCTTCGCCCCCGCCTAGGTCTTTGGTCCTGCCTTGCAACCGATCCTTGCTACGCGCGCAAATCCGGGCCATTTTGGCGGCAACAGCATAATTGAGGATTGAGGCCCATGGACATCGATTTCAGCCCCGAAGACCTTGCCTTCCGCGATGAGGTCCGCACCTTCATCGCCGAGAACTATCCGGCCGAACTGCGCGGCAAGCAGGACGAAGGCGACGAGCTGGCCAAGGAGGACTTCCTCTCCTGGCACCGCATCCTCCATAAGAAGGGCTGGGTCGCCCCGGCCTGGCCGGTGGAATACGGCGGCACGGGCTGGACCCCGACGCAGCGCTTCATCTGGTCGGAAGAGACCGCCCGCGCGACTGCATCCGGCTGATGCCCTTCGGCCTCTCGATGGTCGGCCCGGTGATCTACACTTTCGGCACGCCCGAGCAGAAGGCCAAGTTCCTGCCCCGCATCCTGTCGGGCGATGACTGGTGGTGCCAGGGCTATTCGGAACCGGGCGCCGGTTCGGACCTCGCCTCGCTGCGCACCAAGGCTGAGCGGGATGGCGATCACTATGTCGTCAACGGCCAGAAGACCTGGACCACCATGGCCCAGCACGCTGACTGGGGCTTCTTCCTGGTCCGCACCAACCCGGACGTGAAGCAGCAGGAAGGCATCAGCTTCCTGCTGATCGACATGAAGACGCCGGGCATCGAGGTCCGCCCGATCATCACGCTCGGCGGTGAGCACGAAGTGAACGAGGTGTTCCTCGACAACGTGCGCGTGCCGATCGAAAACCGCGTCTATGAAGAGGACAAGGGCTGGACCTGCGCCAAGTTCCTGCTCGCCCACGAACGCACCGGCATCGCCGGGGTCGCTGGCTCCAAGCGCGGGATCGAGAAGATCAAGGAAATCGCCACGACCGAAATGGACGGGGACAAGCCGCTGCTCTCCAACCCGTTCTTCCGCCGCAAGGTGGCCGAGCTGGAAATGGACCTGACCGCGCTGGAATATACCGAACTGCGCACCCTGGCGGGCGAAGCCGCCGGCAAGGGTCCGGGGCCGGAAAGCTCGGTGCTCAAGATCAAGGGTTCGGAAATCCAGCAGCGGATCACCGAACTCGCGCTGGAAGCGGCCGGCCACTATGGCGCGCCCTACTTCCGCGGCTTTGGCGAGGGCGACAACGAGCACCCGATCGGTCCCGATTGGGCCCACCGCACCGCGCCGAGCTATTTCAATGTCCGCAAGACCACCATCTATGGCGGTTCGAACGAAGTGCAGCGCGGCATCATCGCCAAGATGGTGCTGGGTCTCTGATCGACGAGTAAAACTGGGGCCTGCCAGTTCCGCTTCGGCGGGGAGCCGGGATTACTCGGCTCCCCGCTGCTCAGCGGAGGGCAGGCAAGGGACGAGGAAATTATCCAATGGATCTGAGCTACAACGAAACCCAGGGCATGCTGCGCGAAACGCTCGCGCGGTTCCTGGCTGACACCTATGATTTCGAAAGCCGCAAGAAGATGCTGGCCAGCCCGACCGGACGCGATCCGGGCATCTGGAAGGCGATTGCCAGCGAACTCGGCCTGACCTGCGCGCCCTTCGCTGAAGAGCATGGCGGCATGGGCGGCGGCGCGATCGAAAACATGATCATGATGGAAGAGTTCGGCAAGGTCATCGCGATCGAGCCGTGGCTGCAGACCGTGGTGATCGGCGGCGGCGCGCTCAAGCATGCCGGCGGCGCCCTGGCCGAAGCGACCATCCCCGCGATCATCAGCGGCGATGCCATCATTGCCTTCGCCTATGCCGAGCCGCAGGGCCGCTACAACCTGGCCGACATCGGCACCACGGCCAAGGCCGATGGCGCCGGCTATGTCCTCAATGGCCACAAGGGCGTGGTCTATGCCGCGCCCTGGGCCACCCACCTGCTCGTCACCGCCCGCACCGGCGGCGGCCGCCGTGACCGCGCGGGCGTTGAGCTGTTCCTGATCGAAGCCAACCGCCCCGGCATCACCCGCCGCGATTACCCGACCGTCGACGGCTTCATGGCCTCCGAAGTCTACTTCGAGAACGTCGCCATTCCGGGCGAGGCGCTGCTGACCGGCGGGATCGACCTGATCGAGCGCGTGGTTGACGAAGCCACCGTCGCGGTCTGCGCCGAGGCCTCCGGCATCGCCCGCACCATGGTCAATCAGACGGTCGAGTACACCAAGCAGCGCAAGCAGTTCGGCCAGCCGATCGCCAAGTTCCAGGTCCTCCAGCACCGCATGAGCGACATGTTCGTCGAGGCCGAGCAGGTCTCCTCGATGGCGCTGATGGGCACGCTCAAGCTCGACGAGGACGCCGCCGCCCGCAAGGCCGCCGTCTCGATGGCCAAGGCCAAGGTCGGTCGCAGCCTCAAGTTCGTCGGCCAGAACGCGATCCAGACCCATGGCGGCATCGGCATCACCATGGAACTGGGCATCGGCCACTACTTCAAGCGCGGGACGATGATCGAAGGCCAGTTCGGCTCGATCGACCATCACCTCGACCGCTTCGAGGCCCTCTCCTACCCGGCCTGAGGCCTAGCCTAGCCCCGCCGCCAGCGGGCCGAGATCCAGCTCGGCCGCTGCCCCGGCGGGGCCCAGCCGCACCAGCCGCGGCTGCGCTTCCCCCGCCCATTGCCAGCCACCGATCCGCAGGAAGCTGCGGTGGCTCAGCACCTGCGCGCCCATCCGCCGGTGCGCGGTCAGCGCGGGCAGGTTGTAATCGGCCACGCGGCTGAGCGAGTGGCGCAGCCCTCGCGCGTCCATCCACTGCCCCACCCCGGCCCACAGCGCGGCAAAGCTGCGGCCCATCCGGTGCTCCGGCGCGATCCACAGCCCGGTATCCCAGCAGCAGCGCGGCGGAATCACAAAGCGCACCGCCACCTCGTCCTCGCGGTAAGTGCCCTGCCCCAGCCAGACCAGGCCGGTCAGCGCCCCGCGCCGATCGAACACGCCCAGACAGGTCAGGCCCGCGGCAAAGCGTTCCGCCCGGACCGCGGCCGAGGCATCGACCGCCTGCCCCTCCTGCGCCAGCCCCGCCAGCTCCGCCGCAGCCAGGTCGCGCACCGCATAGCCGCGCGGCATCACCGGCAGTCCGGCGCGCGGCTGGGCCAGGATCGCATAGCGATGCCAGGCCAGCGTCCCCATGCCCCGCGCCGCCCGCGCCGCGAGGTAAGAGGCCGCCCCGATCAGCCCCAGCATCTGGATGGTGTGCATCGCCGCCATCCTGCTGGATTATCACACCATTCCTAAGGAACCGGAAAAGGCCCAGCCCCCGCAGCGAACCGCCTCAATCGCCCCGCCGCAGCGCCAGCCACAGGAACAGCACCAGCAGCGGCAGGCTGATCAGATCGCCATAATGCGCCGGCGGGTGGTGCCCGCCCGGCGGCGTGTGTGCGATCCAGGCCGACCAGCTCAGCACCAGCCGCTCACCCAGCGCGATCAGCAGGAACAGCGGCACCAGCGCGCGATAGCGCAGCCCCACCGCCAGGCAGGCCAGGCCATGGGCGATCTGGGTCGCCCCGGCCCAGGCCGCCATGGCGCGGATCCGGGCAAAGTCGCTGCTCATGTCGACCCCGCCGATCGTGCCGATCCCGCCATCCGGCGCAAAGGCGTGGATCAGGCCCGGCACCGCCATCAGCACGCCATAGAGCGCCAGGAACCACGCCGCCGCGCGCGATCCGCCCGCGCCGCCGGGATGGGGCGGCAACAGCCGCGCCAGCACGCCCGGCCTCAAGCGTTGCGCGCCATCAGCCCACCATCGACCGGGATTGTCACCCCGGTAAGATAGCTGGCGGCCGGCAGGCACAGGCTCAGCGTCATGTGCGCCACTTCTTCCGGCCGGCCATAGCGGCGCAGCGCGGTGCGGCGCTTGGCATAGACCTCGCGGTCGGCCTCGCTGACCTTTTCGGTCATCCCGGTCAGGATCGGCCCCGGGCAGATCGCGTTGACGGTGATCCCCTCCTTGCCCAGCTCCACCGCCAGCGCCCGCGTAAGCCCCGTCACCCCGGCCTTGGCCGCCGCATAGGGGCTGTTGCGCGATGTCGCCCCCAGCGCCTCGGTGCTGGCGATATTGACGATCCGGGGTGACGAGGACCGGCGCAGATGCGGCAGCGCGGCGCGGATCATCCGCTGGTGCGCAGTGAGCAGGACCGAGACCGCCCGGTCCCAAACCAGATCGTAATGCTCGTCATCGTCGATCGGGCAGAACGAGGAGACCCCGGCATTGTTGACCAGCACGTCCAGGCCCCCGAACGCCGCCGCGACATCACCCACCACGGCGCGGATCTGCTCGGCATCGGTCACGTCCAGCACCCAGGCCCGCGCCGAATGGCCCGCCGCCCGCAGCTCTGCCGCGATCGCCTCGATCGGGCTGCCGGGCAGATCGGTCAGCGCGACATGCGCCCCCTCGGCGGCAAAGACCGCCGCCGTCGCCCGCCCCATCCCGCTGCCCGCACCGGTTACCAGCACGACTTTGCCCGCCACCGAGCGCTCAATGCTGCATTTTCGCTCACGCCAAATCCTCCCGCACAATCCTCGCAGCAGACTGTGCGGCGCGGATTCCGGCCTGTCGAGGGGCAAGTGCAAAACACGCAAGTTGATAAAACCCATGCGCTGAG
>JACDQK010000308.1 GCA_015657645.1 Novosphingobium sp. | reverse complement strand
GTCACTATGCATCAACATAGCTCCCTCCTCGCTCCTTGCGCTGAACCAAATTCGGCTCCGTTACGGCGGTGCAACCCAACCTGATCTGGCTCTAAAGTTCGATCAGAATCCGCACCCGATCCGGCAGCACCCCGGCCGCCGCGGCGATCCGGACGCGCGCATCCTCGACCACCTGCGTCACCTGGCTGTCTGGCTCGGTCCCGGCCAGTGCGCGCTCCTCGATGCCGAGGCAGGCGGCGAGCGGGCCGAGCCGGTGTGGGTTGGGGCGGGCGCGGTCCTGTTCCCAGGCCCAGACGGTCGGCCGGCTGACCCCGAGGGTGCTCGCGACCTGGCCCAGCGTCAGCCCGCGCGCATGGCGGGCCGCGGCAATCCGCCGCCCCAGCGTCGGGCCGGTGGGGACCAGAGCGGCCGGTTCATCCGGCTCAGGTGCGGCCGGCGCGACCACGCCGCGCAGCTGGCTTGCGCTCAGCGCCGCGCGGCTGACCGGCGCGGCAAAGCGGCAACCGTGGAGCTGCCCGCTGACCCAGACCACTTCGGCCTCGACCGTCCCGGCTTCTGGCAGGGTCAGGTTGAACCATTCGCCAACACCCAGCGCCTGGTCGGTTTCCACCAGCAGGCCAGATTCGGAGATGTTGTGCACCGTGACATTGGCGCGCGAGCCATTGAGCTCGCCGGTCACCTCCAGCCGCAACTGGCGCCGCTCGGCGCGGTGGTCCGGGGTGGAGCCGGGGGGAGGGGTGGGGTCAATCCGTCCTGCAATCGCCATGCCCCCAGGGGTGGGCAGCGCGGGTTAAGAAGTTCTTACCAGCGCGGCGAGCTGAAGACCTGCCACGCCGAATGTCCGCCGCTTCCCGCCAATCCACAACCGACCGGTGGTTTGTGGCGCCAGACCTGCTAGGCATGGCCGCATGAGTATCAGCCACAAGCTTTCGGGAATCGTCGAAGTCGACGGGTTTCAATATGAGTGGGAACTGCGCCGCGAACCGCGGTGGAGCGAATTTGACGGTTGGCAGGGCATGACCGTCGCCCTGCTGCGCAAGGGCACCCAGCGCGGCGCTGTGCTGGAATTTCCGCCGCCGAAGCGTTTGCTGAAAGGCATGCAGCGCGGCCGGCTGCAGGTCAGTGACCCGATCATGATCAGGGGCATTCAAGCCGCGCTGCAGGCCGGCTGGGACCCGGCCTCGCGGGGCAAGCCGATGGTTTTTGAGGTCGATGCGGATGGCAACTAGCGGGTGACCGCGGCGATCATGGCCGATTTCATTCGCTGAGCCACTCCGCTGCAATCTCGCCCCGATGCCCCTCCGGCGCCAGCGCGGCGCGCAGGGCCTCCAGCAGCGGCGGCAGCGCCTGGGTAAAGGCGTAGGGCGGGTTGACGATAAACAGCCCCGCGCCGTTATAGCTGCCGGGCTGATCGGCATCGTATAGCCAATGCTCCACCGTCAGAAATTTCGGGATGCCCAGCTTGCGCAGCTGCGCCTTCCACTGGGCATGGGTGGAGCGGCCTTTCAGCGGATACCAGATCACCGTCACGCCATGCGCCCATTTGCGGTAAGCCGCGGCGAGGGTGGCGGTGATGCGGGCGCGCTCGTCCGTCTGCTCATAGGGCGGATCGACCACCACCACGCCGCGCGGGCTGCGGGGCGGCACCGTGGCCAGCCACAACTCATAGGCATCGCGCTCATGCACCGCAGCCGCCGTGCCGCGCATCACCCCGCGCAAGGCAGCGGCGTCCTCGGGATGTTTCTCGTTCAGGATCAGGGCATCCTGCGGACGCAGCAACTGCGCCAGAATCTGCGGCGAGCCGGGGTAAAGCTGCGGCTCGGCCCCGGCATTCACCGCCCGCACGGCGGCGCGATAATCGTCCAGCAAGGGGTCCGCGTCGGCAAAGGCCCGCAGCACGCCCTGCGTGGCCTCGCCGGTGCGCCCAGCCTCCTCGCCGTTCAGATCGTAGAGCCCGCAACCGGCATGGGTGTCGATCAGGGTCAGCGCACTCTCCTTGAGCTGCAAGGCCCGCACCAGCGCGATCAGCAGGCTGTGCTTCACGACATCGGCGCTGTTGCCGGCATGGAAGGAATGGCGATAATTCATGGTGAATCAGAGTCCTGACAATCTGCCTTTGGATGAGCTGCCAGGCCCGGAAGCCGAGCACGCAGCATTTGCCGCAACCAACCCGGCGCTCGTATAGCGCCGGGCGGAAACCTTCAAAGCACTTCTGCGCCAGGCTCCATGCCATCGCCGTCCGCCGCGTCCTCGGCTTCGGCCGCCAGGCGGCGCTGGCGCATCAGTTCCAGCTTGGCGTTGATGCTGCGGGCGATGCTGTCGCTTTCGGCCAGCCGGCGCGCCCGCTCTTCCTCCTGCCACTCGCGTTTGAGTCGGTCATAAACCGGGTGGCCGGCGCGCAGATTGGCAAAGTGCGCGCCCTCGGAATGCCAGCGCTTGCCGCGCCGCTGGCGCAGCAGGAACAGGAGGAGGGCGGTGTCATAACGGACCCAGCGCGCCACCACCTCGCCGTTCTTCAGGATCTCGCGCGGCTCGCCCTGGATCGCCCGTTCCAGCGCACAGTCCTCCAGCCGGGCAATCCCGCGATCGATCGCCGCCTCCCAGGCCGCCGAAAAGCCCTCGGCCCCCGGCTGGTGGCGCAGGCGATAGAGTGCCTCCAGCGAAGCCCCGATGCTGCGCGCCGCCTGCGTGACGATCCCGGTCGCCGCCAGCACGGCAATAAAGCCCCGCTGCCGCTCCGGCGTAATCGAATTGCGCCGCGGCGCCTTGTGGACATAGGGCTTGAACCCCAACAGCGGATCGCCCTTCTTCAGCGGCAGATCGGCAAATGCGGTGCGGCTCGTCCGGCGGGAAGGGCGGGCCGAGTGGCAGCGCAAATATCCTCCCGGAGCGTGCTCGGGGAGGGGGATCATCGCAGATGGTGGAGGG
>JACDQK010000307.1 GCA_015657645.1 Novosphingobium sp. | reverse complement strand
GACTCGACCGACGGTCTGACCCGCGGTCAGCCGGTCACCGCCACGGGCGCGCAGATCTCGGTTCCGGTTGGTCCCAAGACCCTGGGCCGCATCCTCAACGTCATCGGTGAGCCGATCGACGAGCGCGGCCCGGTTGGCGCTGAAAAGCGCAACCCGATCCACGCCGAAGCCCCGCTGTTCGTCGACCAGTCGACCGAAGCCGCCATTCTCGTCACCGGCATCAAGGTGATTGACTTGCTCGCGCCCTATGCGCGCGGCGGCAAGATCGGCCTGTTCGGCGGCGCCGGCGTGGGCAAGACCGTGCTGATCCAGGAACTGATCAACAACATCGCCAAGGGCCACGGCGGCGTGTCGGTCTTCGCGGGCGTGGGTGAACGCACCCGCGAAGGTAACGACCTCTACCACGAATTCCTCGACGCCGGCGTTATCGCCAAGGACGCCGATGGCAACCCGACCCCAGAAGGTTCGAAGGTCGCCCTGGTGTTCGGCCAGATGAACGAGCCTCCGGGTGCCCGCGCCCGCGTCGCGCTGTCGGGCCTGACCATGGCGGAATACTTCCGCGATGAAGAAGGCCAGGACGTGCTGTTCTTCGTCGACAACATCTTCCGCTTCACCCAGGCGGGTTCGGAAGTGTCGGCGCTGCTCGGCCGTATTCCTTCGGCGGTGGGCTATCAGCCGACCCTGGCGACCGACATGGGCGCCCTGCAGGAGCGCATCACCTCGACCAACAAGGGTTCGATCACCTCGGTCCAGGCGATCTACGTTCCCGCGGACGACCTTACCGACCCGGCACCGGCCGCCTCGTTTGCTCACCTTGACGCCACGACCACCCTGTCGCGCGCCATCTCGGAACTGGGCATCTACCCGGCCGTTGACCCGCTCGACTCGACCAGCCGCGTGCTGACCCCGGCCGTTGTCGGCCAGGAGCACTACGACGTGGCCCGCCGCGTTCAGGAAACGCTGCAGAAGTACAAGTCGCTGCAGGACATCATCGCGATCCTGGGCATGGACGAGCTTTCGGAAGAAGATAAGCTCACCGTGGCCCGCGCCCGCAAGATCCAGCGCTTCCTGTCGCAGCCGTTCCACGTCGCGGAAGTCTTCACCAACATCCCCGGCAAGTTCGTCCAGGTCGAAGACACCGTGCGTTCGTTCAAGGCCGTGGTCGAAGGTGAATACGACCACCTGCCGGAATCGGCCTTCTACATGGTTGGCGGAATCGACGAAGCGGTCGAAAAGGCCAAGAAGCTGGCTGAGGACGCCTGATCGGGCGTGCTCGCTGATCTGCTTCTTCCTGTCCTGACGTTATCGGCCGGACTGGTTCCGGCCGATAGCCGCCCGGTCTCAACGCTCGGGCAGGCGGCAGCATATTGTGAGTTTCACGCTTCAGGTGTTGACGGAACCATCAGTATTCCGGGCAACGCCGTCTGGTACCAACCTTTGGCACCAGAAGTCGCCCGGCAGCTTCGTGCCATGGGCAAAGGCAAGATGGTCGGCAAAACCAGCGCGGATGTTCCGGCGCTCATCAAACGGTTTGCCGAAACTCAGCCTGCGGCGCGGATAAGCGGAGTTGCACCGACCTGGTTCGACTACGTGTCATTCTCACCGGAAGTCTGGGCCGTGGCCTATCCTCGGGCCAAGGCCTGTGATGTGATGGTGACGGGATCGGTTGATCACGTTGCTTGGCGCGATCAGCAGGTAGCCGCCATGCAGCGCAACGGCTGGATCGGCGGTTCGGCTGTGAATGCGGGGAATGGAGATTTCTGGTCGGTTCGCTATACCAAGGCTGGAATGGATCTGAAGATTGAAGGTTTGGGAAACAAGGCTGACCGCAAAGGCGTTCAAATGAGCTGGCAATTCCAGCAAGTTGCGGCGAACCGAGAATAGGAATTTAGTCAATGGCACTGCACTTCGAACTCGTCACGCCGGCCCGGCTCGTTCGCTCGGAAGACGTCCACATGGTGGTCGTCCCCGGTGCGGAAGGCGAGTTTGGCGTGCTTGAAGGGCACGCGCCCTTCATGTCGACCATCCGCGACGGCGCCCTGCTGGTCTACCGGACCGAGGGCGGCACCCCGGAGACGATCCAGATCCAGGGGGGCTTCGCTGAAGTCGCCGCGACTGGCCTGACCGTTCTGGCGGAGCACGTCGAAGGCTAAACCTTGCCGCTCCAACCGGACAAGCAAAGGGCGGCCCGCGGGTCGCCCTTTTCGTTTGCGCCGGCCTGCCGATGCGCTGATAGTCCAGCAATGCCAGCGCTCTACGACACGATCGGATCGATACGCCCAGCTGCGCAAGCCCGACCCGCGGATCGCGGCGGAGATCGAGCGGGCGCTGGGCGCGGCGCGGACGGTCCTCAATGTCGGTGCTGGCACAGGGTCCTATGAGCCAACAGATCGCGACGTGGTGGCGCTGGAACCTTCAGCCGAGATGATCAGGCAGCGTCCGGCCGGGGCGGCGCCGGCGGTGCAGGGATCGGCCGGAAATATTCCCTTCTCGGACCAGAGTTTCGATGCCGTCATGGCCGTGCTGACAATCCACCATTGGCCCGATCAGCAGCAGGGTATTCGTGAGCTATGCCGGGTGGCGCGCGAACGAGTGGTTCTGTTGACATTCGACCCGGCGGCGCGACCATGGCTGACCGATTATCTACCCGAACTCGCCACGCTGGATGAAGCCGCCATGCCGTCGCTCGAAGTGCTGGCCGATTGGCTCGGGCCGGTCTCGGTCGAGCCGGTGCTGGTCCCGCACGATTGCACCGATGGCTTCCTCTATGCCTATTGGCGACGGCCGGCGGCTTACGTCGATACGCGCATCCGCAAGGGCAGCTCATCGTTCTGGAAGATTGAGCAGGCCGAAGCCGGGTTCGTCCGGCTGGCAGAGGATCTTGCCAATGGCGCATGGGAGCAGCGCTATGGCGCCTTGCTGACTGAGGACAGCTACGATGCCGGTTACCGGCTGGTCGTCTCGCTCAGATAGCGGCGGAACCCTTGATCACAGTCACGCACTGCCCGCCAATGTGGATATCGGCTCCCTCAAAACGCACATCGATCCAGCCATCGCGGCCAACCTGACGGCCCTGGCTGGCGCGGTAGCTGTCACCATCGGCGACCTGCCCGGCGTTCATGCGGAATGCCGCCGCCGCGCCATTGCCGCTGCCGCAGACGGGATCCTCGGGAATGCCATCGCCGGGGGCAAAGCTGCGGACCACCACGCGATCACCTTCGGCGGCATAAAGCGTAGCGCCGGTCCAGCCCTTCGGCCCGTAATAGGCCGCCAGTCGCGCGTCATCGTGCGCCAGGTTCTCCAGCGCGGCGATCCCGTCCACTTCGGCCACCAGCCAGACCGGCCCGACATCGACCGCCTGGGCCGCGCCCTTCACCGGCGCGTTGATCCAGGCTGTGGCTTCAGGGTCGCTAAGCTCAGACAGGGCATAGCGCGGCAGACGGAACGAGAGACGATCCCCGCCAATGGTCAGGTCCACCAGCCCGACGGTGCATTCCTGCACCAACCGGCCGTCCCTCGGCTTTGCAATCCCGGCCTCAATCACCGCATGGGCCGTGCCCAGTGTCGGGTGGCCGGCAAAGGGCAGTTCGGCCTTAGGCGTAAATATCCGCACCCGGTAATCAGCCCCGGCCTGGGTCGGCGGCAGGACGAAGGTAGTTTCGGATAGGTTGGTCCAGGCGGCCATCGCCTGCATCTGCTCTGTCGAGAGCCCCTCCCCATCGAGCACGACGGCCACAGGATTGCCCATCAACGGCACGGCAGTGAAGACATCGACTTGGGCGAAGCGACGGGAAGCGGGCATGGTCCTCAATCCTGTGGGGGAATAACGGGGCGGTAATTCCAGCGCATCGCCTGGCTGCCATCGATCTTGGAGATCTCGGCCATCAGTAGCTTGCCTGCCGCCAATAGCGGATGCGCTGCGGATAATCGTGCGCGGGATGGCGAATTCGATCG
>JACDQK010000306.1 GCA_015657645.1 Novosphingobium sp. | reverse complement strand
GGTGGCGGTTGGCGAGGCGGATCACTTCCCACACGTCGAGCCCCATCGTGTCGGCCACGATCGACAGCTCGTTGGCAAAAGCGATGTTGACGTCGCGGTAGGCGTTCTCGACCAGCTTGGTCATCTCGGCCGAACGCGAATCCGTGACAACACATTCGCCGCGCACGAACAGCTTGTAGAAGCTCAGCGCCTTGCGGGCACAGCGGGGCGTGATCCCGCCGATCGAGCGGTCGTTGTTGGTCAGCTCTTCGAGGATTCGGCCAGGCAGCACGCGCTCGGGGCAATAGGAGATCGAGAGGTCGGGAATGTCGGTGGTCAGGCCCGGGCACTTGAGGTCCGGGCGGCGCGCGCGATCAGGTCGCGCAGCGCCTCGGTCGTGCCGACCGGCGAGGTCGATTCGAGGATCACCGTGTCACCGGCCTTCAGCACCTTGGCGACGGCTTCCCCGGCGGCGAGGACATAAGAGATGTCCGGCGCGTGATTGGCATCGAACGGCGTGGGCACGGCGATGATGAAGACATCGGCCTGGGCGACCTCGGTCGAAGCCTTGAGCAGACCGCGCGCAACCACGCCCTGGACCAGGCCGTCGAGATCGACTTCCTCGATATGGATTTCGCCGCGGTTGATCGTATCGACCACGCTCCGCGTCACGTCGACGCCGTGGACCTGGCACCCGGCGCGCGCCACGATGGCGGCGGTGGGAAGCCCGATATAGCCCAGACCGACTACACAGACGTCAGGCTTCGAATCCGATTTCATTCCCGATCAACTCCACGATACGGCGCGCCGATTGCCCCTCCCCGAAAGGATTGTGGGCCCGCGCCATGGCCTCGTAGGCCGCCTTATCGTCGAGCAAGGTGAAGATTTCGGTAACGATACGAGTGACATCGGTGCCGACCAGCTTGGCCGTGCCGGCAGTGACGCCCTCGGGCCGTTCGGTCGTCTCGCGCATGACAAGCACCGGCTTGCCCAGCGCCGGGGCCTCTTCCTGCACCCCGCCGCTATCGGTCAGCATGATCTCGGCAATGGTCAGCAGCCGGACGAAGTGCGGATAGTCGAGCGGCTCGATCAGCGCCACATTGCTCAGCTGGCCCAGCGCCTTGCCCATGACCGCGCGGACATTGGGGTTGAGGTGGACCGGAAAGATCACCGCGACATCCTGGCGCTGGGCGATCCGGCGGATCGCCTCGGCGATATTGGCCATGCCGTCGCCAAAGTTTTCGCGGCGGTGGCTGGTCACGCCGATGATCCGGCGGCCGGCGAAGAGGGTTTCAAGATCGGCGAGATCGCCCGCCAGCGAGGGCTTGGCGAAGATCCGCGTCTGGACCCATTTCAGCGCATCGATCACGGTGTTGCCGGTAACGTGGACCCGCGCAGGATCGACCTGCTCGGCCAGCAGCTTGCCCGCCGCAACATCGGTCGGGGCGAAGTGCAGGCTGGCGATCGTGCCGATGATCTTGCGGTTCACCTCTTCGGGCCAGGGGTGATAGATATTGCCCGAGCGCAGCCCGGCCTCGACATGGTCGACCGGGATCTTGCGGTAATAGGCCGCCAGCGCGCCCGCCATCGCCGTCGCCGTATCGCCCTGGACGATCACCCGCGCCGGCTGCTCAAGGTCCATCACCTTGCCCAGCTCGGTCAGCAGCGCGGCGGTCAGCCCGTCGAGCGTCTGGCCCGGCTGCATCAGGTTGAGATCGTGATCGGGCTTGATCCCGGCAATCTCCAGCACCTGGTCCAGCATCTGGCGGTGCTGCGCGGAAACGCAGACCACCGGCTGGAAGCGCGGATCGGCCTGGAGCGCGCGAACCACGGGGAACAGCTTGATCGCTTCGGGGCGGGTGCCGAAGATCACGAGAATTTTTGCAGGCTGGGTCATTGCATCTGCCCCTACCATCCGAGAGTTAACCATGAAATAAGACCCTGCGGCCTAGGGAGCTTTCATGCGTATCCTCGTTACCGGCGCG
>JACDQK010000305.1 GCA_015657645.1 Novosphingobium sp. | reverse complement strand
CGCGTCCGTTCCTGGATGAGATCGCGTCTGTTCCAGCAGCATGGGACCTTAACCGGGGACGCCAGGAATTGATCAAGGTGCAGGAGCAGGCGCGCGCGATACCGATTCGAGGCTTGCGCAAATCGGCTATCCAGGGACGTGAACGCTGGGATGTTCATGAATCCCGCTACACAACCACCTCGAAGCTGTTTCCCTACGCAACCGCGTTTCTGCGAAGCTTCTCCCTAGAGCAAGGTGGCGAGCTTTCGCGGGCGAAGCTGGTATGCCTGCCGGCCGGGCACCGGGTTTATCCGCATATCGACCGGGGTGAATACTATGCCGTTCGCGACCGGTTTCACCTGGTCTTGCAAAGTGCGCCCGGCGCCTGGCTCAAAGCGGGTGGTGAGCAGGTAGAGCTTGCAACAGGCGAACTGTGGAAATTCGACAACAAGCAGGTTCACGAAGCCTACAACGGCAGCGGCGCGGATCGAATCCACTTCATTTTCGATCTGCGGTTCACCTGACAACTTGCACGCAGGCGCGCGGCCAGCTCCGGGGACCGCTGCGCCTGCAGGCCGTTTGACGGATCGCTGGTCTATTGATCCAGGAACGAGCGCATCTTGCGTGACCGGCTCGGGTGCTTGAGCTTGCGCAGCGCCTTGGCTTCGATCTGGCGGATACGTTCGCGCGTCACCGAGAACTGCTGGCCGACTTCTTCCAGCGTGTGATCGGTGTTCATGCCGATGCCGAAGCGCATGCGCAGCACGCGTTCTTCGCGCGGGGTCAGGCTGGCCAGGACCCGGGTGACCGTTTCCTTGAGGTTGGCCTGGATCGCCGCGTCGACCGGGATGATCGCGTTCTTGTCCTCGATGAAATCGCCCAGGTGCGAATCTTCCTCGTCGCCGATCGGCGTTTCGAGGGAGATCGGCTCCTTGGCGATCTTCATCACCTTGCGGACCTTTTCGAGCGGCATCGAGAGACGCTCGGCCATTTCCTCGGGCGTGGGCTCGCGGCCCTGCTCGTGCAGGAACTGGCGGCTGGTGCGGACCAGCTTGTTGATCGTCTCGATCATGTGGACCGGGATGCGGATCGTGCGGGCCTGGTCGGCGATCGAGCGGGTGATCGCCTGCCGGATCCACCAGGTGGCATAGGTGCTGAACTTGTAACCGCGGCGGTATTCGAACTTGTCGACCGCCTTCATCAGGCCGATGTTGCCTTCCTGAATAAGATCAAGGAATTGCAGGCCGCGATTGGTGTACTTCTTGGCGATCGAGATCACCAGGCGCAGGTTCGCTTCGACCATTTCCTTCTTGGCGATACGCGCTTCGCGCTCGCCCTTCTGGACCATGTTCACGATCCGGCGGAACTCGTTGAGGCTCATGCCGGTGGCCGAGGCGATGTCGGAAATCTCGGCGCGGATCCGCTCAACCGGGTCGGCCTCGTTTTCGGCGAAAGCGGCCCACTTCTTGTCCTTGGCCGCCATGGTCTGGAGCCAGGCATCGTCGAGCTCGCGCCCGACATAGCTGTCGAGGAAGTCCTTGCGGTTGACCTTGTGACGCTCGGCCAGGCGCAGCATCTGGCCGCCCAGGGCGGTCAGGCGGCGGTTGAAGGCATAGAGGTTGTCGACCAGGTATTCGATCTTGGTCGCGTGGAACTGGACCGATTCAACCTGCGCGGTCAGGTCTTCGCGCAGCTGCTGATAGGTCTTTTCCTTGGCGGCGGAGAATACCCCGCCGGCGCCCATGACGTCGAGCCGCTCAGCCTGGAGCTTTTCGAACTTCTTGAAGAGCGAGGTGATTTCGGCAAACTTTTCAAGCGCATGCGGCTTGAGCTGGGCTTCCATCTGCGCGAGGCTGAGGGTGTTGTCCTCTTCCTCTTCCTCAACCGGACGGCGGGCGCGGCGTTCGATGCTGTCCTCGTCCTCTTCGTCGGCCGATTCTTCTTCCTCGATGTCTTCCTCTTCTTTGTAGGAAGGGCCGGCAGTCGCTTCGGAAATCTCGCCGTCGCCTTCTTCCTCACCGTCTTCGGTCAGGTTTTCAGGCGCCGGTTCCTTGGACAGCATGGCATCGAGATCGAGGATCTCGCGCAGCTGCATTTCCTCATTGTTGAGGGCTTCGGACCACTGGATGATGGCGTGGAAGGTGATCGGGCTTTCGCACAGGCCCAGGATCATCGTGTCGCGGCCGGCTTCGATCCGCTTGGCGATGGCGATTTCGCCCTCGCGGCTGAGCAGCTCGACCGCGCCCATTTCGCGCAGGTACATGCGCACCGGATCGTCGGTGCGCTCGATCGTTTCCTTGCGCTTGATCAGGTCCGGCCGCTCGGCCATCCCCTCAGGCTGCTCGTCGATCTCCTCGACTTCCTTCTCGTCGGGATCGACCGCATCCTCGTCGCTTTCGACGATGTTGACGCCCATCTCGCTGATCGCGGCCATGATGTCCTCGATCTGTTCAGAGGTCATCTGGTCCTGCGGCAGGGCTTCGTTCAGCTCGTCAACCGTGATCACCCCGCGCCGCTTGGCACGGGCGATCAGCTTTTTGATCGAGGCTTCATTGAGATCGATCAGCGGGGCGTCACCACCCTCGTTACCGCCGCCGATGTTGTCGTCTTCGTCCATCAGTCCGCCATTGGTTTGGCAGGGGAGGACTGCGCCGCCCCCGCTCGCGCGCTGGCCATTTGCCGCAAGCGCGCATCGAATTCCAGTTTTCTCTTCAACAGCCGTTGCTGTTCGGCATAGGCCCCCTCGGAAAGGTCGCTCTCAAACCGCTTGGTCGCCGCCGCCAGGGCCGCTTCCAGCGCCGGACGCTCGACCAAAAGGCCGATCGCCTGGGCCAGCTCGGAGCGGGCCTGTTCCGGCGGAATGGCATCGGCCAGGAAGCCAAAGCGCATTGCGGCATATTCCTCAGGGGTCGGGGCAGCCAATCCCCGCCCGGCCAATATGGGTTCGATTCGGCCGGTTTCAAGCACTGCCACCGAGTCGGCCGCATCAAGCAGGACATCGAAGCGCGGATCGGCCAGTCCGGCCTGGCCGAGCGTCTCGGCATGGCGGTGAATCTGGTCGGGAAAGCGCAGCAATCCGGCCAGGATCGCCGCCGACAGCGCATCGCGCGGCGGGGCGCGCAGCACGGCCGAGGCGCGGCGGGTGGGGGCAGACGGCTTGCGCCAGTCACGGCTGTCGCGGTTTTCGCGGCGCGGGAAGGCAAATTCGGAGAACCGCTCAAGCAGTTCGCGCTTGTAGAGCGACTGGATATCGCGATCGGCAATCGTTTCGACATGGGCCAGCAGCCTCGCCTTGAGGCCGGCCTTGTCCTCCGGCGTCGCGAGCGGGGCGGCATCGCGCTCATGTTCCCACAGCACCTCGATCAGCGAGCGGGCACTCGCCAATTGGGCCTCTATCGCCTTCACGCCCTGCTGCTTGATCAGGTCATCCGGATCGAGCCCGGGCGGCAGGCGGACGATCTTGAGCGAATGGGCCGGGCGGAGCAGGGGCAGGGCGCGAGTGATCGCCCGCATTGCCGCGCGCTGGCCGGCGGCATCGCCGTCGAAGCACAGCACTGGCGTTTCGACCAGCCGCCACAGCAGTTCGATCTGCCGCTCGGTCAGCGCGGTCCCGAGCGGGGCGACCGCATCGGCAATCCCGGCGGCGGCGAGCGCGATGACGTCCATATAGCCTTCGACCACCACGATCCGCCCGGTTTGGCGGCTGGCGGGGCCGGCGCGGTGGAGGTTGTAGAGCGTGCGGCCCTTGTCGAACAGCGGGGTGTCCGGCGAGTTGAGATACTTGGGCGCATCGGTCTTCTGCGCGTCGAGGATCCGGCCACCAAAGGCGATCACCCGCCCGCGCGCATCCTCGATCGGCAGTATCAGCCGGCCGCGGAACCGGTCATAGGGATCCTTGTCCTCAACCGCGATCCGCAGCCCCGCCTCGATCAGCTTGGCTTCGGGCACATCCTTCAGCGCCGCCTTCATCGCCTGCCGGCCTTCGGGGGCATAGCCGAAGCCGAACCGCTGGACGGTGTGCCCATCGAACCCGCGCGTGGCGAGATAGGCGCGGGCCTTCTCGCCCTCCGGTCCGGCCAGCTGCGCCACGAACCAGTCTTGCGCGGCCTTCATCACATCGTGCAGGCTGTCGCGCTGCTCAGCCGCCTGGGCCGCGCGCGGATCGGGGGCGGGGACTTCCAGCCCGGCTTCGCTCGCCAGCTCTTTGATCGCATCCATGAACGACAGGCCGCGCTGATCGGTCATCCAGCGGATTACATCGCCATGCGCGCCGCAGCCGAAGCAGTGGTAGAACCCCTTCTGATCGTTGACCGTGAAGCTGGGGCTCTTCTCGTTGTGGAACGGGCAGCAGGCCTTGAATTCATGCCCCGCCTTGGTCAGCCGCGTCGTCCGGGAAATGACGCTGGATAGCGTCACCCGGGCGCGAAGTTCATCAAGCCATTGGGGGGAGAGGGCCATCGTCGGTTCCTATACCGGTCTCAGTCCGCTCTCAACCGTCCGTCGGCGATCCCCACAGGCTTGTGCCCATAGCTGTGGATGAAAGGATGCCGTAGCGTCAATGCGCTTTCCAACCGGGGAATTTAGTATAGTTTGAAACCGGGTCGCGGGGGTGACCCGGGGGAAGATCAACAAGTTACCAATACAAGCGTCGCCGGTTCGCCCCTGAAAACAGGAGGGAAGAAGATGCTGAACAAGGTAAGCTCCCTG
>JACDQK010000304.1 GCA_015657645.1 Novosphingobium sp. | reverse complement strand
TGAATGGCGCCAGTGCGGTCATGCCGAAATCCTCCCGCGACGCTTGGGCCAGTTGTGAAACAGGCGCGATGGCTGGCGCTGATCAAGTTCGCGATCAGGCGCTTCGAGCCTTTGCCATAGTCCGCCGAAAGGCAGCATCCGCACCAGCACATCATCGCGCAGCACGAAATGGTGCCAAAGTGCGGCCATGATGTGACCAAAGATCACGGCAGTCAGCAGGCAAGCCACGCCGAAATGGATTTGCCGCAGATAGACCAGTGAGCCGGCGCTGGCCGGGGCCAGTTCGGACAAGTTGAAGCCATTGAAGAACCGGATGTCGACCGGGGAAAGTGCCGCCATCCAAAGCCCGAGCACGCCCTGCACCAGGATCAGCGCGTAAAGCAGAAAATGGCCGATTCGTGCCCCGCGCGCCATCCAGCCAGGGGTGGAAGCGGGCAGGGCTGGTGGCGGTCGCAGCTTGCGCCAGGCCAGCCGGACCAGCGTAAGCGTCACCACGATCAGCCCCAGCGAAACATGGACAGGGATCGCGCCTGCGCGATCTTCAGGAAGCATGAAGGCAAAGGACCAGGCAGCTGCCAGCACCGACAGCATCAGGAAGGCGACGACCCAGTGCAGCCACTTGGCAGTAAGCCCGAACTGCTCGGAGATGGTGCGACGCTTGCCCATGGTTTGCTAATCCCAGATTCGGGACCGGTCAGTCAACTTCCTTGTCTCGGCTTGTTATGCCGCGTTCTGCATTATCCATCACGCGGTCAAACATGTTCATCACGATCTGCCAGCTGGTTTGGGTCGAGAGATCGAAGCCGAAGAAGCGCGGCTGGCAATGGGCCCGCAGCGCCAGATAGGTCGTCGCGGCATAAGCGACCGTGTTGAGCGCCAGGTAATCCTCGCTGCTCAGCACTGGATCGCTCTTCAGTACCCGCTCGAAATCAAGGCGGACGAGCTGGCGGACGTGCTCCACGGCCTGCTTCATTTCGGGCGAACGCACGAACTCACCACTCAACAGTTCGCACAGCGGGGCATTCGCGCGCAGCATTTCGGCACATTGGCGGTTGATCAGGCGCAGTTTCTCGCCAGGTTGACGTTCGAGGAACTGCTCCAGCGGCTCGCCGACGATTTCTTCAAGCGGCGGCCAGATCCCGCGCCGCCGGACCCATTCGACGGCCACGCCCTCCAGTCCGCCAAAGTAGTCATAAAGCGGCTTCTTGCCGACCGAGGCTTCCTTGATCAGGGCATTGACCCCGATTCCGGCCACGCCTTCGCGTTCCAGCAGGCGGCCGAAGGCGTCGATGATTGCTTCTTCGGTATGCTGCCGCCGCACCGCATTGCTGCGGGTGGGGCGCTTGGGCCTCGATTTGTCCGATAGGTGAATATTCACGCCAACAATGCCCTTCCGGATGCACGCATGCCTTGCCTTTCTCTGTGCAACAAAGCAAGTTTGACCGAGTGGTCCCTTTTTGGCAAGTTGGGCTTGGGCAGGAAGGGAGCCGGCGGTTGGGCCGGTGCATTTCAGGGGAGGGTAACATGACCATTCGCACTGCAGCGCTGCGCACCAGCAGCCTGGCCAGCCTGGCGCTGGCGATCTTCGCAACACCGGCCCTGGCCGACGAGGCTGCCGATTCGAGCGCTTCGGAAGAGCAAGCGGTGGGCGATATCATCGTCACGGCACGCAAGCGCGAAGAGAGTGTCCAGGATGTTCCGATCGCGATCAATGTGCTGGGTGAGGCGGCGATTGCCCGCAAGGGGATCGATAGCGTTGGCGATGTCGCCAACCAGACACCGGGCCTGACCTTCGATGTCGGGCTGGTTCCTTCCGACACCCGCATCTCGATCCGCGGCCTCCAGGCCACGCGCGGCCGGCCGAACGTGGCGATCCTGGTCGACGGGATTGATACCTCGTCCGAGAATTTCGGCGTGGCCGGGGGCGGGCTGCTCGCCAACCTGCGGCTGGTCGATGTCGAACGCATCGAAGTGGTCAAAGGCCCGCAGACGGTGCTCTATGGCCGCTCGGCCTTTGCCGGTGCGATCAACTACGTTTCGAAGCGCCCGGGTGATGAGTTTGAAGGGTCACTTGCGGCGATGGGCGGCAAGTTCGGCACCTATGAATTCAAGGGTGCTGTCGGCGGTCCGATCGGCGAGGGTCTCGGCGTGCGGCTCAACGCCGGCTATTACAACACCGATGGCGACTACAAGAACCCGGTTACCGGCGGCGAGCTGAACGCTGCGCAAACCTGGGGCGGGGCGCTGGCGCTGCAGTACAAGGGTGACAGCTTCAAGGCCTATGCCCGGGTCCAGTACAGCAACGAAGAGTATTCCGAGCGCGCCACCGTGCTGCTCCGCTCGGTCGATCCGATTACCGGCGGGGTCCGCACCCAGGATGGCGGTGCGCTGCTCAAGAGCCAGCGGTCGGCAACGGCCCCATCGCTCTATTCGCTGACCGGCGATGTCAGCAAGAGCGCGACCTACCAGTTGGGCCAGGCCGGGATCGACATCAGCGGCGATCCCAACAACGGCGGCAGGCCTTATGCCGGCACGGCGATCGAGACTTGGCGGGCCACGCTGGAGCTGACCAAGGAATTCGGCGATGCTTGGGAACTGAGCTCGCTGACCGGCTATATCGATAGCGCTGGCAGCACCAACGAAGACTTCGATCACACCAATTACCGCTTGCAGGCGAACACCCCCAACCCGTCCTATGCGGCGGGCGGCGCCTTCAGCACGCTCAATGTCTTCCGCACCGCCTTCGGCTGGCCGCTCCCATTCCTGCCGTCTTATGGCCTCTCGGCAGAGTTCGACACGCGCTACGATATCAAGCAGTTCAACCAGGAACTGCGGCTGTCCTACAGCGATGACAAGCTGCGGGTGCTGCTGGACGGGCTCTATTGGCACGAAGAAGCAATCTATCGCGACGCCAGCCTGTTCTGGCTGCGCGAAGGCGGCAACACCATGCTGGCCCAGTTCATCTCGGCTTCGCAGGGCGGGGCGATGACGATGACGCCATTTGGCCCGTCGTTCTTCCACCTGCTGAGCCCGCCCGCAACCTCGCCGGTGCCGCAGCGTATTACCCGCACGACCGACAGCTGGTCAGCTGCCGCAAGCTTTGACTACGAACTGACCGACCAGTTGACCGCGTCACTGGAAGGCCGCGTGATCTATGACAAGCTGCACTACACCGGGTTCAATTTCGACCCGACCCCGGTCAACACCTATGGCGTGCGCAATGCCAATAACCAGCCGACGGTGCTGACCAGCAACACGATCTCGTTCACCAAGTTCAACCCGCGCGCCAGCCTGTCGTGGAACAGCGGCAATGGCTTGCTGATCTTCGCCAACTACGCCCAGGGTACCAAGCCGGGCGGGGTCGATACGACTGACCAGAACGGCAATGTGACCGACGGGGTGTTCAAGCCAGAGAAGGTCGACAGCTTCGAACTGGGCGGCAAGTATACCGGGGACAATGGACGCTTGATCCTCAACGCCTCGTTCTATTACTCGATCTACAAGGATCAGCAGATCGGGGTGATCGACAGCTCGGGCCCGGTCGCGATCAGCCGGACCGACAACATCGGCAAGAGCCGGTCCTACGGGATTGAGGCTGAGGCGATGTGGTCCCCGATTGACCAGATCTTCCTGCGCGCCGCCTATACCTACACCAATTCCAAATATACCGACTACATCCCGCCGCGCTGCTCGAACGTGGATTCGGCCGATACGCAGACCGCCAACTGCTCGTTCAATGGCCATGAACTGCCGTTCACGCCCAAGCACCAGCTGAATCTTTCGGCCCGCTATGAGACCGAGGTTGGCGAGGACGGCAAATTCTATTTCGAAACTGACAGCCGGTTCGTGACCAAGCGCTACATGTCGGCCTCGAACCTGTTCTTCCTGCCCTATTACACCCAGTTCGATTTCCGGGTCGGCTATGAGTGGAAGAACTTCTCAATCGAAGGCTATGTCGAAAACGCCTTTGGCAACAATGCGCCGCGTTCGGGCACCAGCACGGTCGACTATGGCTACTTCGATCTCAACTCGTTCAACCTGCCGCGCGGTGCGCTGCTGGCGCTCGCGCCGCGGACCACCTGGGGCGTCAAGCTGGGCGCGAAGTTCTAGGAGCAAGCGCTCTCCCATCGCGAGGGAGGACGTGAGAAGGGCGGCGTGCGCAGACGCCGCCCTTCTTTTTTGCCCGCGCTGTCGACTGCGCGGGGATCCAACGCCAAAGGTTGTGGCTAGCGCTTGAAGACCTGACCGATCGCGTCAGCCAGCGCGGCGCTTTGCTGGGGCAGGGTCGCCCCGCCTGGTGCGCCGCCATAGATGGCGGTGGTCTGGCCCAGCTTGAAGGTGCGGACATAAGGCTTGGCCCAGTCGGTACCCGCCGGAGGGCCCTGGTAAGTGCGATAGCCGGAGTAGCCTTCAAACATCAGCGCCGAATGGGCGAACAGCATGTCGGTGTTCTCAGCCAGGAATTCGAGCGGGCTGGCGACCGCCACAGTGAAGCCCTGGTCTTGCGCACGCTTGTACAATTCGTGGACCGATGTCTGCCTGTTGTCCGGATCTTCGATCGTGTCGGCGAAGCCTTCCGGCGCAACATGGGCTTCGACCTTGGCATAGCCCTTGGCCTTCAGGATCGCTTCGGCCTGCGGCACCAGCCGCTGGGTGATAACCTTCACCCGTCCGTCCCAGCTGTCCTTGCCCAGCAGCTCAATCGGCAGGCCGTGCAAGGTCAGGATGCCCATGGCGCTCTGGCCCGGGCTGCTGGCGGCGGGCACCGCGGCGGCGAAACTGTCCAAAATCAGCCGGTCAAAGGCCGGTTGGCTGGCCATATAGGGCGGGATCACGATCTTGATCGGCTTGTTGCCGTTCCGCTTGCGCCAGCTTTCCACCACCTTGTGAACGCCAACGAAGGAGCCGGAAAGCTCTTCAAAATCGGAATAGATCGGCTGGGCGCTGGCCAGGACGATCGTATCCGCCCCGGCATCAAGCACCCGCTCGATTGCCGCGTGCTTGGCACCGGGATCGAAGGCATCAACCACTTCCCCTGCCACCAGCGCATGACGCTCCCGGATCTGGTCGATCGCGCCCTGGGCCATTGCCCGGGTCTGATCCTCGTGCGGGAGATAGCCACCCGGCAGTTCCGAGTAGTACATGGTACGAACCTTGATCACCGTTTTGGCGGCGGCGGTGCGCATCCCCTGCTTGCGGCCGGGATAGAGGTAGTAGCCGAAATCGTGCGGCACGCTGGCGCTGGGCTTTTCCCAACGCAGCTGCCCCTTGCGGAAGCGGTCAATCCAGGGGGTGCCATCGCCATCGCGTTCGTTGCCTTGGATGTCGATCAGCCGTTTCGGGGTGTAGCGTGTTTCCTGCAAGGGATTGTCCGGATCGACCAGCACGACGCCGCTGTCAGCCCCGGCCAGCACATTGATCGGCCATGGGATCACCTGGGTGAAGATCTTGTCGACGAAGTTAGCATAGAAGCGCTGGTCGAACTGTCCCGGCTGCATCAGCGCGACAACCAGGACGCCAACCTTGCCGTCCAGTTTGGTGTCACCGGCTTCGATGACCTGTTGGCCATTCCAGTCAGGACCCCGGTTGGCGTACCACAGGCCGGCGCCGACAACGGCCGAAAAAGCGGTTGTTCGCCACGCCACGCCCCACAGGAACTTCCCGACCATCGCGTCACCCCAATGTGTAATTCTTGCCTGCAAGCAATGCGGCAGACGGGTCAAGTGCGCGAGATTGCGAGGCGCACTATCCACTTGGCGGTCATGGTGTGGCAGTGTTGATGCAAGATGATGCGCGAAAGGCATGAGAGGCGGCATGAGCGGGGAAATTGCGATCATCGGTGCCGGCTTGGGCGGCCTGACTTGCGCGTTGGCGCTGGTGAAGGCTGGGCTCAACGTCACGGTCTATGAACAGGCGCCGCAGCTGGGTGAAGTGGGGGCCGGGATCACACTCAGCCCCAATGCCAGCCGGATTATGATCCACCTTGGGCTTGAAGCGGGAATGCGCCGCCTTGGCGTGGTCCCGCCGCGCCAGTTCACCCAGAACCTCCAGACCGGCAAGGTGCTGGTTGAGCGCGAACGGGGCGATGGGGTCGAGGCGCAGTATGGCGCGCCTTATGTCCACCTCCACCGCGCCGATCTGCACGCGCTGCTGGCCGATGCGCTGGAAGCCGCGCAGCCGGGCGCAGTGCGGCTGGATCACAAGCTGGAAGCGATCGAGAGTGACGCGGACGGCGTGACCATGACTTTCGCCGGGGCTAAGCGCGCCACCGCGCCGCTGGCTGTCGGGGCGGACGGGGTCAAGTCAGCCACCCGCGATGCCCTGTTTGAAACCGCCCCGCCGCAGTTCACCGGGCAGGTTGCCTGGCGCGGGGTTCTCCCGCGCGCCGCCCTGCCGCCGCAAGTGCAGGACCTGCCGCCCGGCATCTGGATCGGCGAAAAGCGCCTGTTCATGCGCTATCCGATGCGCGGCTGGGACCTGGTTAACTATGCCGCCTTCGTGAACCTGGAAGGGTGGAGCGAGGAAGGCTGGGCGATCCCGTCGACCATTGCCGAACTGCGCAGCCACTATGCCGATGCCGAGCCGATGCTGCTCGCCATGATCGACGCGACGCCGCCCGACCAGCTGTTCAAATGGGCGCTTCACGCGCGTGAGCCGCTCGATAGCTGGATCGCCGGTTCGGTCACCCTGCTGGGCGATGCGGCACACGGCATGTTGCCCTTCATGGGGCAGGGTGCGGCGACGGCGATGGAGGACGGGCTGGTCCTGGCGCGCTGCCTGATCTCCTATCCAAAGGCTGAAGCCCTGCAACGTTACGAAGCCGCGCGGCGTGAGCGGACCACCATGGTCCAGACCCAGTCACGCCTGCTGGGCCTGCAATTCCAGGGCAAGGACCCGGAGAGCTTTGGCAAGGGCCCGATCCTCAACGAGGACACGCTTGGCCTGTTCGCCTATGATGCGGTGACCTGCCCGATCTGATTTGGCATGCATTGCTCTTCCCTGATGACGGGCATCGGTGCAGACTGGCGCAGAGCCATGGGGACCGTTCGCCTTTTCCGAAGCCATCATGCGGTGTCAGCGCTGCTGCTGTCGGTCTGCGCGGCTGCGCCAGCGATCGCGAGCGAGGCGGATGGGCTGTCCGGGGAACTCGCCTACACGTCCGAAGTCCTGGCCGGAGAGGGGCAGGGCGGCACCGACTATGTCGACAACCTCGATCTGACCCTGACCTGGCAGCGCGGCGATACGCAGATCTTCGTCTACGGTCTCTATAACAACGGCCGGGACTTCAGCGGGCCGCGCTATCCGCGCGGCTGGATCGCTTCGAATATCGAGACCGGGGACCAGGCGGTGCGGCTGTATGAGGCCTGGATCGATCAGTCGCTGGCTGGCGGCAAGCTGTCGCTGCGCGCCGGGCTCTATGATCTCAATTCGGAATTCGATGCGCTCGAAGCATCCAGCCTGTTTATCAATCCAGCCCACGGGATCGGCACCGATTTCAGCCAGTCGGGCCGCAGCGGGCCGTCGATCTTTCCGGTGACCTCGCTGGCCTTGCGGCTGCAGGCCGAATTGGGCGAGCACACGACGCTGCGCCTCGCCGTGCTGGATGGCGTGCCCGGCGATCCGGCGCACCCCAAGCGCACGGCGATCAAGCTGGGGCGGGGCGATGGCGCGCTGCTGGCTGGCGAGCTGGAACGGCGGGTGGGCGACTGGCGGCTGATCGGCGGTTACTGGCGTTACACCGCGCCGCAAGAGGACCTGCTGGCCAGTGCCAGCAGCGGGGCGCCGGTCCTGCGGCGGGGCGCGCAGGGCGCTTACCTGCGCGGGGAAGGGCTGCTGGCGGGCAGCCGTGAGGGCCGGGGGCTCGACGCCTTCTTCCGGCTCGGTTGGGCCGACCCGCGCTTTCACGAGGTCGAACGCTTCGCCTCGGCCGGGCTGCGCTGGCGCGGGCCCTTTGCCGGGCGCCCGGCCGATGATGCGGGGATCGCGCTGGCCACATCAGGCTCCGGACGGCAGGCGCGCCAGGCGCTGGCGCTGGGCGGCGAAGCAATTGCGCGCCGCGACTGGGCCTTTGAGGTGACCTATGCCTTGGCGCTGACCGAATGGCTGACGGTCCAGCCCGATCTGCAATACTTCATCGATCCGGCGTTCGAACCGGGCCGCAATGCCTGGATGGGCGGGGTGCGGGTGACGCTGGGCTGGTCGTTCTAGACCACGGCGCAGACGGTCTTCGTCTCCAGGTAATTGTCGAGCGCGCCGACGCCCGAATCCCGGCCCCAGCCCGATTGCTTCATGCCGCCAATCGGCAGCGAGGCATCGTACATCGAGTGGGTGTTGATCCAGATCGTGCCGGCGCGCAGCCGCTTGGCGAGGCGGTGGGCGGAGGACAGGCTCTCGGTCCAGATCGAGGCGGCGAGGCCGTATTCGCTGTCGTTCCCGGCGCGTACCACCTCGTCGAGATCGCTGTAGCGCTGGGCGACCACGACGGGGCCGAAGATCTCCTCGCGCACCACGGCCATGTCTGCGGTCACGTCGGTCAGCACGGTAGGGGTGATGAAACTGGCATTGGGTCCGGCGGTTTCGCCCCCGGCGATCACGCTGGCCCCGGCCTGCTTCCCGTCGGCGATGAATTGCGCGACCTTGGCGGCGTGATGCTGGCTGACCAGCGGGCCCATCTGGGTCGTCTGGTCGAGGCCGTGGCCCAGCACCATGCCCTTGGCGACTGCGGCGATCCCTTCGATCACCTGGTCGAACACCGAGTCGTGCACATAGAGCCGCGAGCCGGCCACGCAGACCTGGCCGCCGTTGAAATAGATCGCATTGGCCGCGCCGGGGATCGCCATGGACAGATCGGCGTCGGGCAGGATCACCACGGGTGACTTGCCGCCCAGCTCCAGCGTCAGCCGCTTGAAATTGCCCTTGGCGGCATCGATGATCGCGCGGCCGGTTGCGGTCGAGCCGGTGAAGGCGATCTTGTCGACGCCCGGATGGGCCGCCAGCGCCGCGCCGCAATCGCGGCCAAAGCCGGTGACGAGGTTGACCACGCCAGCAGGAAGGCCGGCCTCGACCATCAGCTCCAGCATGCGGATCGCGGTCAGGCTGGTGTCCTCGGCCGGCTTGAGCACCACGGTGCAGCCAGCGGCGAGGGCCGGGGCGAGCTTCATCGCGGTCAGCACCAGCGGCGAATTCCACGGCACGATCGCCGCGACCACGCCAACCGGTTCCTTGACCGTATAGGCAAAGACCTCCTTGCCCGGCGGCTGGTAATTGACCGAGGTCGGGATCGACTTGCCTTCGATCTGGTTGGCGAGGCCGCCGAAGAAGCGGAACTGGGCGATCGCGCCGGGAATCTCGGCCCAGCGCCCGACATAGAGCGGCTTGCCCTGATCGAGCGTTTCGAGCTCGGCCAGCTCGTCGATATGGGCTTCCAGCTTGTCGGCGATGGCCCAGAGCAGCTTGGCCCGGTCCATTGGCGTCATGGCGGGCCAGGCGCCGGTTTCGAGCGCGCTGCGCGCTGCGCTTACGGCCCGGTCGACTGTCGCAGCATCGCCGCGCGCCACGGCCGCGAGCACCTTGCCGGTGGCCGGATCAACTGTGTCGAAGGTCTCGCCTGCAGCCTGCCAGCTACCCCCGATCAGGTGGCCATGCGGCGCGCGGGAGAGGAAGGCCGCAGCGGCGGCGGAATGGGCGGGGGCGGTCAGCGCGGACAGGTCGGTCATAGTGCGCTGATATGCGCGATTGCCTCAGTTTCGGAAATGACTTCTGCGTACTTTGCTTGCAGGTCGAACAAGTTGGCCTCGTGCGGGCCGGGATGGCGGTCACCGCAGGCCTCGCGCACCACGAAGGGCAGGAAGCCGTGCTGGCAGGCATCGAGCGCTGTCGCACGGACGCAGCCGGAGGTCGAAAGCCCGGTAATCAGCAGGGTATCGACGCCCATGGCCGTCAGGGTCGAGGCCAGCGTGGTGCCGAAGAAGGACGAGGCGTACTGCTTGGTGATCACCAGCTCGCCGCCCTGCGGCTGAAGGCTCACCGGGAAGGCCCCCATCGGCGATCCGCGCTCGAACAGCTTTAGCGCCGGAACCTTGCGATAGAACACGCCGCCATCGGCTCCGCCGGGCGAGTATTCGACGTTGGTAAACAGCACCGGGATCCCGGCCTTGCGCGCGGCGGCCAGCAGGCGCTCGTTGCTGGCCAGCGCATCCTCGACCCCGGCATAGAGCGGCGAGGCCGGATCGAGATAGGCCACGACGAAATCGACGATCAGCAGCGCCGGCTTCTGGCCGAAGGGCAGGTGGCCATCGAAGGCGCCCTTGTAGTTCTCCCCCAGGTCGCCTTCGTCCTTGGCCATCAGATCACCCCTGCTGCCTTGAGCCCGTCGAGCTCCGCCGCGCTCATGCCCAGCAGCTCGCCATAGATCTCGCCGTTGTGCTGCCCGACCTTGGATGGGGCGGCACGGCGCACGCCGCTGGGCGTGGCGGAGAGCTTAGGGAAGGCGTTCTGCATCTTGAGCGGGCCGAAGCGTTCGGTTTCCACCTCGATGATCGCCTCGCGCGCGGCGAAGTGCGGGTCGGCCAGCATGTCAGGCGCGCGATAGACCCGGCCGGCGGGAATCGAATATTCGATCATCAGCGCGTCGACCTGGTCGATGGTCAGGGTGCGGGTCCAGGCGTTGATCAGGTCATCCAGCTCGGTCTGGCGCTCGCCGCGCGCCAGGTGGGTGGAATAGCGCGGATCCTCACCCAGTTCCGCGCGGCCCATCGCCTTGGCCAGCCGCTTGAAGATCTGATCGTTGTTGGCGCCGATCATGTAGACGCCGTCGCTGCACTGGTAGACGTTCGATGGGGCGATCCCCGGCAGGATCGAGCCTGAGCGTTCACGGATGAAGCCGTTATGGACGTATTCCGGCACCAGCCCTTCCATTACCTGCAACACCGCTTCGTAAAGCGCGGTATCGACAACCTGGCCCTGGCCGGTCTTCTCACGGTGATGCAGCGCGGCCAGCACGCCCATCGCGCCGTAAGTGGCGCAAAGCGTATCGCCGATTGAGACGCCCATCCGCGCCGGCGGCCGGTCCGGATCGCCGACGATATAGCGCCAGCCGCCCATCGCCTCACCAATCCCGCCGAACCCGGCGCGATCGGAATAGGGGCCGGTCTGGCCATAGCCGGACATGCGGGCGATGATCAGGCCGGGATTGTCAGCATGGAGCACGTCGGGACCCAGGCCCCACTTTTCCAGCGTGCCGGGTTTGAAGTTCTCCACCAGCACGTCAGCCGTGGCGATCAGCTTGCGAACCAGCGCCTGGCCTTCGGGCACGCGCAGGTTGCAGGAGACGGACTGCTTGTTGCGGGCCAACACCTCCCAGACAACCTTCTCGTCACCCATGCCCCAGACGCGGAAGGGATCGCCCGCGCCCGGCGGCTCGACCTTGATCACGTCGGCGCCCATGTCGCCCAGCAATTGCCCGCAGAACGGGCCAGCCAGCAGCTGACCCAGTTCGACGACGCGCAGTCCCTTCAATGCACCAGTGTTTTCGGCCACGACTTACTCCGCGGCTTCAAGGTGATGCCAGACTGGCTGGATCGGCGCGGCAAGGCCCGTTTCCGCGGCGCAATTGGCGCGCAGTTCGGCAATCGACGGACCATAGTCGAACAGCGGCAGTTCCCCGCGGCCGCTGCGCATCTGGCCGCGCAGCGCCTCGGTTGCAGCGGCATCGACCACACCCCTGGCATCGGCCACCACGCCATAGGCCTTGGCGCCCTCCGGCGTGACCAGACCCTGGACGATTTCCAACCCGACGAGGGCAGGATCGCGCTCCAGCGGGTCACCCCAGCCGCCGCCGCCCCAGGTGATGAAGTGCAGCTGATCGCCCACTTCAACCTCGACGTCCTCGACCTTGTTGCCAACGATCACGCTGGTGCCATCGGCCTTTTCCAGGATCTTGCGGGCGCGCTTGCCCGGTTCTCCGCCGTTGACGCCCAGGCGGGACGAACCAGCGGTCATCGTGGATCGAGATCGTGCCCGGGCTGAGGAAGCGGTAGGTCATGTGGATGCCGTTGCCGCCGCGGTGCAGGCCGGCGCCGCCCGAGTCCGGCTCGGTCTCATAGCGTTCGATCAGCATCGGGAAGTAGCGTTCCAGGAACTCGTTCGGCACGTTGGTGAAGCCCGGCCAGAGCGAGTGGCCATCCGGCCCGTCGCCCAGCGGCCGGCCCGGAATGCCGCCAAAGCCGATCTGGAACAGCTGGAACCACTCGCCGCCCTTGCCGGGCCGCGTGTCATTGCCCGAGTAGAACAGGTGGGGCGACGAGCTGAAGCCGGCGGCGTTGAGGAATTCCGGGGTCTTCTGGCCGAGCAGGCCGCCCAGGATATCGAAGATCCGGCCCAGCGCGTGAGTCCGGCCCGAAAGCGCGGCGGGGAATTTCGGCTTGAGCAGGCTGCCTTCGGGGATCCGCACGTCGATCAGGTCATAGAACCCGTCGTTGAACAGGATCTGCGGGTCGAAGACCATGATCATGTAGATGCCGAAGAACATCTTGAACATGTTCTCGTTGAGGAAGAAGTTGATCGAGGCGGCCGATTGCGGGTCGGTGCCCGCGAAATCGAGCACGACCTTGCCGTCCTCACGCCACATCGTGCAGCGGATCTTGTAGGGGCCATAGCCCACGCCATCGTCGCAGATGTAATCCTCAAAGCTGACCGGCTCCTCGGCAATGGCCATGCCGATCAGCGCCTGCATCGCGCGGTGGTTGCGCGCCAGCAGCTCCTGCGTGGCGGAGACGTAGACGTCGTCGCCAAACCGCTCGGCCATTTCGATCACGCGGCGCGAGGCGACGCGGCACGAGGCGATCAGGGCGTTAAGGTCAGCCTGGCACCAATCCGGTTTCCGGGTCTGGTGCATGACGAGCTTCATCAGATCGTCGTTGTATTCGCCCTTTTTCCAGATCTTGACCGGCGGGATGCGCACGCCTTCCTCGAAGATCGAGCGGGCGTTGATCGGCATCGAGCCGACGACCTTGCCGCCGATGTCGCTCTGGTGGCCGAACATCGCGGTATAGGCCAGCAGGCGCCCGTCCTTGAACACGGGGAGCAGCACCAGCCAGTCGTTCGAGTGGCTGATTGCCCCGCCGCAGGAATAGGGATCGGACAGGAAGATCATGTCGCCGTCTTCCAGCGTGCCGTCATAACTCTGGAGGAAGCCGCCGATGAAGCTGCCGAACTGGCCGACGATCATCTTACCGGTGTGATCGGCGATCAGCGGGAAGGCATCGCCCTGTTCGCGGATGCCGGGCGACATGGCGGTGCGCACCAGGGTGGCGTCCATTTCGATCCGGGCGTTGCGCAGCGCGTTCTCGATGATGTCGAGCGTGACGGGGTCGATCGGGATCGACTTGAAGGGGGTCGGGTTGGTTTCGACGATGGTTGCGGGCATGGCTCGTCTCCCCTCAGGCCAGGTTGATCAGGATGTTGCCGACAGCGTCGACCGTGGCGATGCAGCCGCTTTCGATCAGCGTAGTGGAATCCATTTCCACCACGATCGCCGGCCCGGGGATCACATCCCCCTGCCGCAGCTTGGACCGGTCATAGATCACGGCGGCCTGTTCGCGGCCGTCCATCCACAGCGTGTGATCGCGCATCTTGGCGGCGATCGGGTTGCCATCGCCCTTGGGCAGCTGCGCGGCCGGCAGGTCGAGCGCCTTGCCCAGCGCCACGGCGCGCAGGTTCACGATCTCGTGCGGCGTATCCATGTTGAAGGTGAAGAGCCGGTGATGCTCTTCATCGAAGCGCTTGAGGATCCCGGCGACGCCATCGGCGCGCAGCACATTCGGGCGTGATCGTCAGGCGGCACTTCGAAGGCCTGGCCGGCATAGCGGACGTCAACCTCGAACTCGCTGGTGATGTCAGCCTCGGGCACCCCGTCGGAGAGCAGCTCGGCACGGGTCTGCGCGGCCATTTCCTCCAGGATCGCGATCAGCTCGTCGGCCTGGGTGGTGGTGGCGAGGCGCGAGAAAGAGCGGGCGGTTTCGGTCCGCATCCGCGTCGTCGCATCGCCCAGCGCGCAGAGCACGCCCGGCGAAACCGGCGAGACCGCCGGCCAGGAGCCCATCAGGCGGGCGACGGCATTGACGTGGAGCGGACCGGCCCCGCCAAAGCCCATCAGCGCGAAGTGGCGCGGGTCATAGCCCTGCTGGACCGAGATCATGCGGAGCGCGCCGAACATGTTCTCGTTGACGATATCGATGATCCCGCGCGCGGCGGCCATCAGGTCAATCCCCAGCGCATCGGCGATGGTCTGCACCGCCTTCTTGGCGCCTTCGCGGTCAAGCTTGAAGGCACCACCGAGGAGGTTTTCCGGCAGGTAACCCAGCACCACGTTGGCGTCGGTCACGGTCGGCAATTCGCCGCCCTTGCCATAGGCGACCGGGCCGGGAACGGCGCCAGCCGATTGCGGGCCGACGCGCAGCGCCTTGGTCAGGTCCGGCACATAGGCGATCGAACCGCCGCCCGCGCCGACCGTCTTCACGTCGAGCGCCGAGGCCCGGACCGAGAGGTGGCCAACTTCGGTGGTACGCTGGCGGCGCGGCTCAAGGTTTTCGATCAGCGCCACGTCGGTGCTGGTACCGCCAACGTCGAGCGTCAGGATATTGCGGATCCCGGCGTTCTTGCCGACCCACAGCGCCCCGGTCACCCCGCCGGCCGGGCCGGACATCAGGATGTTGACCGGGTGCTCCTCAGCCTTCTGGGCGCTCATCAAGCCGCCGTCGGAGCGCAGCAGCGAGAGCTTGCCGGCCATTCCGGCATCGGCCAGCCGCGTGCGCAGGTTAGCGACATACTTGCCCACCACTGGACGGACTGCGGCATTGGCGACGGTGGTCAGGGTGCGTTCGTATTCCTGCATTTCGGGCAGGACTTCGTGGCTGAGCGAAACCGGCACGCCGGGCAGGATCTCGGCGGCGAGCTTGCCGACCACGGCTTCGTGCTTGCCGGTGACATAGGCGTTGATCAGGCTGACCGTGATCGCCTCGACCCCCTGAGCCTTCAGCACGCCAAGCTGGGTGCGCACGTCGTTCTCGTCGAGCGGGCGGACTTCGTTGCCGGCGGCATCGATGCGGCCCTTGATCGTGACCGTGTCTTCCAGCCGGGCGAGCGGGGTGGGCTTGGGCCAGATGATCCAGGCGGCCAGACCACCGGGCACATAGGACCGGGCGATCTGCATGATGTGGCGATAGCCCTCGGTCGTAACCAGGCCGACCCGCGCACCTTTGCCTTCCAGCACGGCATTGGTGGCGACCGTGGTGCCATGCAGGAAGTAGTCGATCGCGTCGGCGGAAATCCCGGCATCGGCGCAGATCGCCGTCACGCCGTTGAGGATGCCCTCGGAACTGTCATGCGGGGTCGACGGCGTCTTGTGCCGCCAGAAGGCCCCCGTATCGACGTTGAACAAGAGGAGGTCGGTAAACGTCCCGCCGACATCCACACCCAGGCGATAACCCATGCGATCCTACTCCCCAGACAAACTTGTTTAAGCCGCGACCTGCGGGAAGACGGGGGCCTGCGCCACCATTCCCGGCAATTTCCGTTCCATCACTCCGGCCAGCCAGTGGCTCGCCTCGACCATTCGCGCCAGGTCCATGCCGGTGCTGACGCCAGCCCGTTCCAACATATAGACCACGTCCTCGCTCGGCACGTTGCCGGCCGCACCCGGTGCAAAGGGGCAGCCGCCAAGGCCGCCCAATGCGCCATCGACCACCGTGGCACCCGCCGCCACCGCCGCCCAGACATTGGCGAGACCGGTATTGCGCGTGTTGTGGAAATGGACCCGCACTGGCAGCGGGTTAACCGCCTGCCGGACACGCTCGACCAGCCGGGTGACATGGGCCGGGTTGCCGACCCCGATCGTGTCGGCAATCGCCACTTCGACCGGACCGGCCTTGGCCAGGCTGGCGGCCATCGCCACCACGCGGTCCTCGCTGACCTCGCCTTCAAACGGACAGCCAAACGAGGCGCCGATCGTGACCTGGGCGGTGCGGCCGTGTTCCCGGGCCAGCGCGACAATCGCCTTGGCCGCTTCGACCGATTCGTCGCTGGTCTGGCCCTGGTTGGCCATGGCGAAGCGATCGGTGGCAACGCAAACCGCGCCAAGCTGGTCGATCCGGCCCGTGGCGAGCGCGCGCTCGGCCCCGCGCAGGTTCATGACCAGGCCGATGTAGGTCACGTCATCGCGCGCGGGCAGGCCGGCGCAGACCTCCTCGGCATCGGCCATTTGCGGCACTTTCTTGGGATTGACGAAGCTCGTCACCTCGATCCGCCGCGCGCCGGCGGCAATCGCGTGGCTGATCAGCGCCAGCTTGTCAGCCGTCGCGATCAGCGTCTTCTCGTTCTGCAGTCCGTCGCGCGGGCCGACCTCGACGAACTCGATTGTTGGGGCGGAAGGGGAAGTGCTCATGGGCGCGGCTATGCCATTTCTGTATACAAAACTGCAAGGGGCCTATTCGGCGGCTGTTCGCTGGGCGGTGTAAGCGTCGAGATAGGCGTGATAGGCGCGGCGGATATGGCCGGCCATGATCGAGGCGGCCCAGCCGGCATCGCGGCGGTCAAAGGCGGCGACCAGTTCCTCATGCTCATGGTGCGAACGGCGCAGGTTCTCGCGGTCGTAATTCTGGGCCGTGCGCCAGACCACCGGCTGCTCGATCAGGCGCGTGAGCAGGCTGGCGAGCCGCGAGGATCCGGCGGCGGCGAGGATGATTTCGTGGAAGGCGCGGTTGTGTTCTAGGAAGGCCGGGATGTCGGCTAGGTCCCCGGCAATCGCTGCGCCGATCAGCCGGTTGTGGTGGCGCAGCGCCTCCAGCTGGGCCGGGGCGATCCGGGTCGCGGCGCGGCGTGCAGCCTGGGCTTCGAGCATGGCGCGCAGTTCAAAGGCGTCCTCGATATCGTCATCCGACCAGTCGGCCACGAAGCTGCGCTGGCTTTCGCTGCGCCGGATCAGCAGGTCCGATTCGAGCCGCCGCAGCGCATCGCGAACCGGCGTGCGCGACACTTCGCAGCGCAGCGCCAGGGCTTCCTCGCTCAGCTGCGCGCCAGGCGGCAGCTCGCCGGCGAGGATCATTCCCCGAATTACCGTATAGGCATGGTCCGATGCGCGCGACATGATGCAGCCTGAATGACTTGACCTAGGTCATTTGTATACAATAAGCTGCACATCTCACAAGCCACCCGGGCATTTCTGCGTTGGATCGGGGCGGCGGTGAACAGGGAGTATTACATCATGCGGATCACGCGCTTGCTGCTTTCGGCTTCGGCCGCCGGTCTTGCCCTTGGTGCCACCCCGGCTTTCGCGCAGGACAGCGCGGCCATGGTGCGAATGAGGAAGAGGCCATCATCGTCACCGCCCGCCGCCAGAACGAGCGGCTGCAGGACGTTCCTGCCTCGGTTGCGGTGCTGTCTGCCGCCACGCTCCAAAACACCGGCGCCAAGAACGCCGACGATTTCGCCCAGCTCACCCCGGGCGTGACGATCGTCACCGGCACGGCCGAAGCGGGCGATACCCAGATCAACATCCGCGGCATCAACGGCGCGCGCGACGCGGAAAGCTCGGTCGCGCTGGTGGTCGATGGCATTCTCAAGACCAACACCGCCCAGCTCAACCAGGTCCAGGGCACACTGCGCCAGGTCGAAATCCTGAAGGGTCCGCAGGGCGCGCTTTATGGCCGCAACGCCGCGGCCGGCGCGATCGTGCTGCAGACGCTGAAGCCGGGCGATACGGCGGCGGGCGGGGCCAGGGTCTCCTACGCCAACGAGAACACCTGGGACGCTTCGGCCTATGCCTCGCTGCCGCTGGGCGAAGGCGCCGGCATGGTGCTGAGCGGCGGGTTCCAGCGCACCGACGGCTTCTTCCGCAACATCTTCCTGGGCAACAGCAAGACTGTTGATGACAAGGAAGCCTACAACATCGACGGCCGCCTGGTCTTCAAGCTGGGTGAAGACACCGAGTTTGACGTCAAGGTACGCTGGGCTGAATTCCACGGCGCCTCGCTGCCGTTCAACGCGGCCTTCCATCTGCCGAACTTCGCCGCGGTGAACCCCAAGTTCTACGAGGACGTCGACGCGCACGAGTTCCGGTTCTACAACAACATCCGCGCCACCAACGACCAGACCAGCTTCGATGGCTCGATCAAGGTCGAGCACAGCTTCGAAAACATGAAGCTGGTGGCCTGGGCGCTGTTCTCGGACATCAAGCAGGACCTTGTGGCCGATGGCACCTCGGCTGACTTTGCCCGCTACATCAGCGCGGCGCTGCCTTCGGGTGGGGCGACCGTGGCTTCGTGCTTCGCCTCGACTGCCGCCAACACCGGCTTCCCGGTCAACCAGCCTGGCGGGATTGGCGCAATCCCGGTGCCGTTCATCTTCGCCCCGGCCAATGGCTCGACCTTCGGGCCCTATAGCCCGACGACCTGCGACGGGATCCAGTACCAGCTGCGCAACCAGCAGGACGTCAGCGCAGAAGTGCGACTGGTCTCGACCGGGGATGGCCCGCTGTCGTGGCAACTTGGGGCCTATTACCTCAACATCGATCGGCAGACCGGTGTCAGCCTGGGCGGCGATACCGGCCGCGGTGTGGTCAAGAACCTCTACAACGGCCCGTCGAGCGTGAACCCCACCTCGCTGCTGCTGGCCGACCAGTTCGACACCAGCGTCTATGCCGCCTTCGGCTCGCTCGAGTTCAAGCCGAACGACCAGTTCAAGGCCGGTCTGGCGCTGCGTTACGACGTTGAGGACCGCGCCTCGAACTCGCTGGTGCCGACCGCGACCGATCCGTTCACGGGCGGTCCGATCAATCCGGGTCAGGCCTTTGGTCCGCTGACCCCGAAGTCGGCCTCGTTCAAGCAGCTCCAGCCGAAGATCACGCTGAGCTGGACCCCCACGAGCGACCTCAATGTCTATGCCAACTGGGGCATCGGCTTCAAATCGGGCGGGTTCAACAACCAGGGCTCCTCGGCGCTGATCAACGCCAACTTCAACAACGGCGTGACCCCGGGCACGATCAACGCGAACGTCCGGATCGACGATCAGTACCGCAAGGAAAAGTCGAGCGCGTTTGAAGTGGGCGTCAAGGGCAGCCTGTTCGACAACCGCATCACCTTCGACCTGGCCGGCTACTACACCCGGATCAGCGACATGCAGTTCTTCGAATTCTTCGTCGGCGGCTTCGGCCTGCTGCGCGTGGTTTCGAACATCGACACGGTCGACGTGAAGGGCGCGGAAATCAACCTGACCGCCAAGGTGGTCGACGGGTTCAAGCTGTTCGGCTCGTTCAACGTGACCGACAGCGAGATCAAGAAGAACTCGTCGCGCACTTACACCGTCGGCAACAAGTCGCCCTATACGGCTGACTGGACGCTCAACGTCGGTGGCGAGGTCAAGGTTCCGGTCACCGACAGCCTGCGGATCACCGGCCGTGCGGACTACCGCCTGACCGGCCCGACCTGGTTCCACACCGTGCAGGATCAGGAGCGCCCGTCGCTGTTCAGCGGCCTGCTGCCGATCTCGGCGCTGGCGCTGCCGGGCGTGGTTGGCAATGCCCGCTACGATGTCGCCCAGCGCGATACCTTCGGCGTGTTCAATGCCCGCCTGGGCCTCGAGACCGACAACTACCACCTGGTCGTCTTCGCCGAGAACCTGTTCGACAAGAAGTACATCGCCGAAGCGATCCCCGCGATCGAGTTCGGCGGCTCGTTCATCTCGCCGGGCGGGCGCCGCCTGATCGGCGTCGAAGCGGGCGTGAAGTTCTAAGTCCAACGATCGGCGGCCAGTGGCGGAAGCCATTGGCCGCCTGTCGATCATAAGGCCAAAGGCCGGGTTGCATATTGCAACTGAATCGGCCATGCCTTGGCAAATGCCCAGAAAATCGCGCCTTTTCTTAACGCCGCTGCTTGCACTTTTGGCGGCTTGCGGGTCCGAGCAAGTGCCCGAAAAGCCGGCGGATGCTGCGCTGCGCGTCAGTGTGGCCGTGGTTGGCCAGGAACTGGGCGCACCTTCGATCGAAGCTGCTGGAACCGCTGCGCTGCGCAAGGAAATCCCGCTGGGATTTACCACGCCCGGCCAAGTCGCGCGGATACTGGTGCAGGAGGGGGACCGGGTCCGGCGCGGGCAGCTGCTCGCCGTGCTCGATACCACCAGCGTTGGGGCCTCGCTTGAGGCGGCCGATGCCGAACGCGACCGGGCCGGGGCTGAACTCACGCGCCTCAAGCAGCTCTATGCCCAGGGCTGGATCACCAAGGCGCGGCTTGAAGCGGCTGAGGCGGCCGCGCGCAGCGCCAACGCCAACCTGGCCGCGCGCCGGTTCTCGCTCGATACCGCGCGCGTTACCGCGCCGGCCGATGGCATCATCCTGACCCGCGGGGCTGAGCCAGGGCAGATCGTCGATGCCGGCTCTCCGATTGTCACGCTGGGCGATACAGCCAGCGGCTTTGTCCTGCGGGTGCTGCTGGCCGATCGCGATGCCGTGCGCTTGCGGGCCGGCATTCCGGCGGAAGTCCGCTTTGATGCCCTGCCTGGCGCCGTCGTGGCGGGACAGGTGATCGAGGTTGGCGGGCGCTCTGATCGCGGCAGCGGGGCCTTCACCGCCGAAATCGCACTTGCCCCCGACCAACGGTTGCGTTCGGGCCTGGTTGGCCGAGCCAGGATTCTGGCCCCGGCAGCCGGTGGGTCGACCCGGCTGGTCATCCCGCCGACCGCGATTTTTGCGGCCCGGGCCGATGAGGGCTTTGTCTTTGTCGTCGATGCCCAGCGCCGGGTTAAGACGCGCAGCGTGGCCCTGGGCCAGCTGTCTCCCGAAGGGGCGGAGATCCTTTCCGGCCTGAACCGGGGCGAGACCGTGGTCACTTCCGCGCTTGACCGGCTTCGCGACGGGGCGAAGGTCGATCCGGTCGGTGCCCGGCCCTGATGGGTTTGGTCTCGATCGCCGTCCGCCGCTGGCAGGTGACTTTTGTCACCTTCCTGCTGCTGGCGCTGCTCGGCTTCAACGCGTTTCGCCAGATCCCCCGCGCGTCGACCCCTATTTTCCGATCCCGGCAACGATCGCCATCGTCACCCTGCCTGGGGCTGACGCTGCCGAGATCGAAGAGACGGTGGCCAAGCCAATTGAGCGCGCGCTGCAAGGGCTCGACAATGTGCGCGACATTCGCTCGACCTCCAGTGACGGGGTGGCCAACGTCCAGGTTTCGTTCGATTACGGCACCGATGCCGAACAGGCGCTCGACCGGACCGTGCGCGAGATCAATGCGCTGCGCCCGCAATTGCCCAGTGGTATTGCACGGTTCGACATCCGCCGGCCGCGCACCACCGAGGCGGCGATTTCCCAGCTCGCGCTGGTCAGCGAGACCGCTTCATGGCGGCGGATGGAGAAGTATTCCGAGGACCTGCGTGACCGGCTCGCCGTGCTGCGCGGGGTGCGCAACACGCAGCTCTACGGGCTGGCCTCGCCCGAAGTGCGCGTGGCGCTCGATCCGGCGCGACTGGCTGAGCGCAAGCTGGCCCCGGCGGCAGTCGCCAATGCGATATCGCAGGGCGGGGCCGACGTGCCGGCCGGGGCTGTGGCCTCGGGCAATCGCCGTTTCAATGTCCAGGCCGGCGGCGCTTTTCGCAGTCTGGACGCGATCCGCGCGATCCCGCTACGCGGCGGCGACGGCCAGCTGCTGACCGTTGGCGATGTGGCCGCAGTCGATTGGGCGGAGGCCGAGCGCCAGCACATCACCCGGCTGAACGGCCAGCGTGCCGTATTCATCGGGGTGCGGCAGAAGGACGCGACCGACACCCTGGCGCTGCGGGATTCGCTCCGCCAGGTGAAGGAGAAGTTTGCGGGTCAATTGCCGCCCGATATCAAGCTGGTCACCGTCTTCGACCAGAGCAACGATATCGAGCGCAAACTCAACCAGCTCGCCAAGGACTTCATGATTGCCCTGGCGCTGGTGCTGATCACGCTGCTGCCGCTCGGGCCGCGCGCCTCGCTGGTGGTGATGCTGTCGATCCCGACTTCGCTGGCAATCGGCCTGACCGGGCTGGATATCCTGGGCTTCTCGCTCAACCAGCTGACCGTTTCGGGATTCATCGTCGCGCTGGGGCTGCTGGTCGACGATTCCATCGTGGTGACCGAGAATATCGAACGCCACATCCGCATGGGTGAAGACCGGATCACGGCCGCGATCCAGGGCACCAAGGAAATCACCATGGCGGTGATGGGCTCCACCGGGGTGCTGATCTTCGCCTTCCTGCCGCTGGCCAACCTGCCGGAGACCGCCGGCGACTTTACGCGCAGTCTGCCGATGGCCGTGCTGCTGACGGTCGGCGCCTCATTGCTGGTCTCGCTGACGCTGGTGCCGTTTGCGGCAAGCCGGCTCCTGCCGCCGCATGAAACGCACGGCGGCAACCGGTTCCTGCGCTGGGTGACCGAGCGGATCGAGCGCTGGTACCGCCCGGCGCTGCACTGGAGCCTGGCCAACCCGCACAAGACCGTGTGGGGCGCGATGGCGGCCTGTGGGTTGATGTTCTTCACGATCCCGTGGATCGGCTTCAGCCTGTTTCCCAAGGCCGATGTGCCCTATTTCCTGGTCAGGATCGAAGCCCCGGAAGGCGCCAGTATCGTCGCCACGGACAAGGCTGTGCGCGATATTGCGGCGATCATGGCGAAGAAGCCCGAAGTGCTGGACGTGATGGAAAACACCGGGCGTTCCAATCCGCAGATCTATTACAACGCGATCCCGCGCGAATCCGATGCCCGGTTCGGGGAACTGTTCGTCACCCTGAAAGCCTTTTCGCCCGAGGATACCCCCGCGCTGGTTGAGAAGCTGCGCCAGGAGCTGGAGAAGTATCCCGCGGCGCGCGTTACGGTTGAGCAGTTTGAGCAGGGGCCGCCAGTCGATGCGCCGATCGCGATCCGGATCAGCGGGCCCGAGCTGGACGTGCTGAAGCGGCTGTCGGCCGAATTTGCCCAGACTGTCCGCAAGACCGAGGGGACCCGCGACGTGGTCGATCCGCTGGCGATTGACCGGATCGATCTCGACCTGTCGGTCGATCCCGCCAAGGCCGGGCTGCTCAACGTGGCCCCCGATGCCGTCCGGCGGACCCTCCGGCTGGCAATCTCGGGTGAACGGGTGACCAACTTGCGCGATGCCGAGGGCGATTCCTATCCGGTGGTGGTGCGGATGCCGTTTGATCAGGAAGTGCCGATCTCGGTGCTGGATCAGATTTATGTCAGCTCGCTGTCGGGGGCGGCGATCCCCTTGGCACAGTTGACGGCGCCAAAGCTGCAATCGGTCCCGTCTTCGATCAACCGCTACAAGTTCGAACGCTCGGTTACAGTGACATCCTTCGTCGAGCAGGGCTTCCTGGCTTCCAAGGTCAACGAGGCCGTTGTGACGAGTGTCCGCAAGCTGTCGCTGCCGCCGGGCTATTCGATCACGATCGGCGGCCAGGCCGAGATATCCGAACGCAACCGCAGCGGGATCGGCGGGATCGCCCTGCTGGCGGTGTTCGGGATCCTGTCGGTGCTGGTGCTCGAATTCGGCCGCTTCCGCGAGGTCACGGTGGTGGCTGGCGTGGTTCCGCTGGGCCTGTTTGGCGGGCTCTGGGCGCTGATCCTGACCGGTAATTCGATGTCCTACCTGGCCACCATCGGGTTCATCGCTTTGATCGGGATCGAGATCAAAAATTCAATCCTGCTGGTCGATTTCACCACCCAGCTGCGCCAGCAGGGCGTGGAACTGATGGAAGCGATCGAGCGGGCCGGCGAAATCCGCTTCCTGCCAGTGCTGCTGACCTCGGTCACGGCGATCGGCGGGCTCTTGCCGCTGGCGCTGTCGGGCTCGCCGCTCTACGCGCCATTGGCTTGGGTGATCATTGGCGGGCTGGTCTCATCGACCCTGCTCAGCCGGATCGTTATCCCGGCGATGTACCTGTTGCTGGTGCGCGGAGCCCCGCCGCCAGAGGCCTGACCGAGCGGTACCTTACGGCAGTTTGTCCATCTGGCGGATGGATTCACTTGACTTTGAAGTTGTCCGGACAAATCATCCGTGGCAAGGCGATAGCGATAACGCCGCCGGGAGCATTTCGTTCGCATGTTTGCCGCCAATTCCTTCCTGTTTGTGCCCGGATCACGGCCTGACCGGTTCGCCAAGGCCTATGCCAGCGGAGCAGGGCTGACGGTCATCGATCTGGAAGACGCGGTGCCGGCTGGGGACAAGGCGGCGGCACGTGCCAATGCCCTTGCGCAGGTCGCGACTGGCGAGGCAGGCTGGGCGATCCGCATCAACGGCGTGGCCACCGCTGCCGGGATTGCCGATCTGGCCGTGCTGGTCGATGCCGAAGCCCTGCCAGGCTTCCTGTTCGTGCCGATGGTCGAAAGCGCGGTGGAGATCGAGATTGTCGCCCGCGTGCTGGGTGAGCGCTGCCCCGAACTGATCCCGCTGATCGAAACCCCCAAGGGCCTGCGTCATGCGGTTGAGATTGCTGCTGCACCGATGGTTGGCGGACTGATGTTCGGCGGGGCCGATTTCTCGGGCGAGCTGGGCGTCATGCTGGCCTGGGAGCCGCTGCTGGCGGCGCGCCATGCGCTGGTTCTGGCCGCGGCCGAGGCGCGGGTGCCGGCGATCGACGTGCCGTGGATTCACCTCGATGACGAGGCTGGCCTGGCCGATGAATGCGCGCGCGCCAAGGCGCTGGGCTTTGCCGCCAAGGCAGCAATCCACCCGGCCCAGGTCGCGGCAATCGAAGCCGCCTTTACCCCGACTGCGGCCGAACTGGCCGAGGCCGAGGCCGCGCTGGCGGCCTATGCCGAGGCCGGGGGCAAGGCGATCCGTTACAAGGGCAAGATGCTGGAGGCACCGCTGGTGAAGCGCTACCAGGCCGTGCTCAGCCGGAAAGGGAACTGACAATGCGTGATGGGGCAATCGAAGTCGCACCGGGCCGTTACCGCGAGACTTTTGGCCGCTATTTCGAGGATTTCAATCCGGGTGACGTCTATGAGCATCGTCC
>JACDQK010000303.1 GCA_015657645.1 Novosphingobium sp. | reverse complement strand
GCGCTCGACCGGGTGATTGCCGGGTTTTTGAAGCAATGACCCGCAAGCCCATTCCTCAAAGCGAAACTGAGCTCTCATACTTCGAAGGGTTTTGGCGCCATTCATCAGAAGAAGAGCCAGTTCGCTTCTTCTATGAGGTTGCTCACGACGGCAGTGTTCTCCGTCAGATCGAGTATTTTTCTGATGGGAGGACAGTGCAGGACCAGGTCGCAAACTATCCCAATGCTGTATCCAAGTTTGGTTTTGGCTCTCTCCACGGAGCATGTTTTTGGGAGAACGAATGGGACGATAGCGAGGGTGAGCTCGAGATAAGAGATTTAAGCCGGGCTGACTTCGATGCGGCATGGGATTTGTCGAAATGACCCAACTGCGCCCGATCTGGCGATCATCGCCGCCAATGTCGCGCCGGGTGCCCGCGTGCTCGATATCGGCTGCGGCGATGGCGCGCTGCTGGCGGCGCTGCGCGATGACAAGCAGGTCGATGCGCGGGGGATGGAGCTCGATCCGCACGACGTCGCCGAATGCGTCGCCAAGGGGCTGTCGGTGATGCAGGGCGATGCCGATACCGATCTGGTCGACTATCCCGACGCGGCCTTCGACTATGCGATCCTGTCCCAGACCCTGCAGACCACCAAGCGGCCCGACCAGGTGCTGGACGAACTGCTGAGGGTTGGGCGCAAGGCCTTCGTCAGCTTCCCCAACTTCGGCCACTGGCAGGTCCGGGCCAGCCTGATGTGGCATGGCCGGATGCCGGTGACGCGGCTGCTGCCGGTCGCCTGGTACGAAACGCCCAATATCCACCACGTGACGGTCAGCGATTTCCGCGATCTGGTGGAAGCCAAGCACCTGCAGGTCGAAGGCGCCTGGTTCCTCTCAGGCGACAAGCGGATCAGCGATGCCGCGGCCAGCTGGCGGGCCGAGCACGCGGTGTTCCTGCTCTCGCGCTAGGTGACCTGCAGCACCGAATCCTCGCGCGCCAGGGCCCAGAGGCTGAGCCCGGCCGACCGCGCACGCTCAGCCGCCAGCGAGGTGGGCAGCGAAATGCAGACCAGCGTGGTCGCGCCAGCGCGGACGGCCTTCTCGACGATCTCGTAACTGCAGCGCGCAGTGGAGAGGACAAAGCCGGGGGCGAGTTTTTCGCCAGATCTGCCTTGGCACCGATCAGCTTGTCGAGCGCGTTGTGACGGCCAACGTCCTCGCGCACCGCAGTGATTGTGCCATCGGGGCTGCAATGGGCAGCGGCATGGGCGGCGCCGGTGGCCGCACCGAGCGGCTGCTGCTCGCGCAAGGCAGCGAGCGCGGCGAAAATGGCGCCGGGTTCGATCGGCTCATGCGGCGCGACCGGGGGAAGGGGCCGCGCCACTTCGGCCAGGTTCTCGATCCCGCACAAGCCGCAGCTCGATTCCGCGACGCGGCGGCGGACCCGGTCCTCCAGCTTGTCGACGCCCAGCCCTGCCAACTGGGCGCGAACGATCCAGCCCAGCTCGACTTCGGCAATGGCAATGTCGGAAATATCGCTGGCCGTGACAGCCAGCCCTTCGCTCAACGCAAATCCGGTGGCGAAATCCTCAAGGTCCTGCGGGCTCGCCATCATCACCGCATAGGACAGGCCGTTGAATTCCAGCGCAACGGGCGCTTCCGGCACCCAGGCGCGCGTGATCGCGCGCCGGGTGCCGTCAGGCTTTACTTCGGTTACATCCGGTGCAGCGCGCACAGCTTGTTGCCATCGGGATCGCGCAGGTAAGCCAGGTACAGGCTCATGCCGCCGCCTTCGCGCACGCCCGGCGGATCTTCGATCGCCTTGCCGCCCGCGGCAACGCCGGCGGCGTGCCAGGCATCGCATTCGGCCGGGGTGTTCATGGCAAAGCCCACGGTCATGCCGTTGCCGGGGGTGGCGGCTTCACCGTCGATCGGCTTGGTGACCAGGAACATGCCGCCGTTGTGCATGTAGATGATGCGGCCCTTGGGATCGACGAACCCGGGCTTGCCGCCCACTGCGCCGAACAGTGCATCGTAAAACTTCTTCGAACGATCGATGTCGTCCGTTCCGACCATCATGTGGCTGTACATGGCCCTTGTTCCTCTCCTTGGGTTGCGGGAAGCAACCTGTTTAAGCGCGCGGTTAAGGACGTCAATCGTTTCGCGCGAGCGCGGCAAAGCGCACCGCATTGGCAAAGGCGGCAGCGCGGCGGGTGCGGCGTTCCTCGGCCTCGGCATCGCGGCCCCATTGCTCGGCCTGCCATTCTTCTTCCAGCTCTGCCGCGATCCACAGCGCCCCGGCATTGGCATCCGGTTCCAGCGCGGCGAGGCCAATCACCAGCGAGGCAGCCAGCGAAGCGAGGGTGTTGAGCGCGGCGAGGGTGCAGGGATCAAGCCGCGCCAGCCGCTCGCCCAGTTTCACTAGCGTTTCCGGCGGCTGGGGGCGGTGGATAATTCCGCTGACCCGCTCGAACTGGAAGTCATCGCGCGCCTCGGCGGCGGTCAGCAGCGGCTCCCACCGCTCAAGCTGGCGCCGGTAAAGCGGCTCGCCCGGCTCGGCGCGGTAGCAGAGCGTATCGGTCTCGGCGAAGCGCAGCAGGGTGGTGCGCAGTTCGGCCGGATCAGCGGCAACCACATCAATCGCATAGTCGGCCAGGTCACGAAGCACGAAGCTCGCGGGGACGATCACTTCCTCCTGCGCCGCCCATTCAGATGCCAGCGCGGCGGCGAGGGCCTCGCTTGGCACAACCTGCTGATTGCCCCCCGCCGTCTTCACCCCGCGCCCGTCAAGCTGGACCTGCCAGCCACCGGATACCAGAGCGGCCGTTGCTTCCTTGTAGAACCGCTTCATTGGGGCGGGGTCTTCCACTTGCGCGAGAGCAGCAGCGGGGCGAGCAGTGCCTCGAACAGGCCGGCGGCGGCGAGGACGAACCCGGCCTCGCGCGGCCAGTCGATCCGCCCGGTCATCACCAGCAGCCCGACCAGGACCATCGCCACGCCGCTCAGCCGGACGATCTGGATGACGATGAAGCGGTTGCGGGCCTGGGTATCGTTATCGCTCATGACAGCAGCTCCAGCAGGTGGCGGGGATCGCGGGCGACGGCCTCGGCCCCGGCCTCGGTCAGTTCGGCCGGGGTGTGATAGCCCCAGTCCACTCCCAGCGCACGGACCCCGGCATTGACGGCCATGACCATGTCATAGGCCGTATCGCCGATCATCACGGCGCAAGCGGGCATGGCTCCGGCCTCGAACAGCGCAGCCTCCAGCATGGCTGGGTGCGGCTTGGAGGGGTGGCGGTCAGCGGTTTGTAGTGAGACGAAATGGCGGCTCAGGCCGTGGGTGGCGAGGCAATGTTCCAGCCCCCGGTCGGACTTGCCGGTGGCTACGCCCAGCAGCCAGCCATCATCGCGCAGGGTATCGAGCAGTTCGCGCACCCCGACATAGAGCGGTTCGACCAGTTGCCCGGCCTCGCGCGCAGCGCGAAAGGCGCTCCGGTAAGCCTGATCGAGCCCTTGCTGTAGCGCCTCATCCGCATCCGGCAGCAGTACCCGCACCGCCTGCGGCAGGCTGAGGCCGACGCTGCGGCGGACCAGATGCCGGTCAGGCGCAGGCAGGCCGTGCGCTGCAAAGGCCGCGTCCATCGCATCGCAG
>JACDQK010000302.1 GCA_015657645.1 Novosphingobium sp. | reverse complement strand
GGGGCGCAGACGCCTCTGCTGGGAGGGACGCGCCGGCCGCAGCGGATGATAAGCGCAGCTGATCGCCCGCACCCGTCGCACCAGTGGTTACTGGCGGCGGGACGTATAACCGATATGGTTATAAATGTCAAGACAATTGTGCCAAAACCCAGTCCGCCGCCTCGGCCACAGCCGGGTCGGGATCATCCGTAAGCGCCTGCACCTGCGGCAGCAGCGCTGGGTCGCCGCTGTTGCCGGCGGCGTAGAGGCAGTTGCGGACGAACCGGTCGCGCCCGATCCGTTTGATCGGTGAGCCGCTGAACAGCTTGCGGAATTCTGCATCGCCCAGCGCCAGCAGGTCGGCCAGGCGCGGGGCGGTCAGTTCGGCGCGGGGCAGGAAGGCGCGCATGGTGTGAGCGGTGCTGGCGAACTTGTTCCACGGGCAGACCGCCAGGCAATCGTCGCAGCCGTAAATGCGGTTCCCCAGCGCCTTGCGAAACTCTTCCGGCACCGGACCCTTATGCTCGATCGTCAGGTAGGAAATGCAGCGCCGTGCATCGAGTTGATAGGGTGCGGGGAAGGCGTCTGTCGGGCAGGCGGTCTGGCAAGCGGAGCATGAGCCGCAGCGATCCTCGCCCGGTTCATCCGCCGGCAGGTCCAGCGTCGTATAGATCGCTCCGAGGAACAGCCAGGAGCCGTGCTCGCGGCTGACCAGGTTGGTGTGCTTGCCCTGCCAGCCCAGCCCCGCCGCCTGGCCGAGCGGCTTCTCCATCACCGGGGCGGTATCGACGAAGACCTTCACGCCAGTGTCGCCCAGCCCGCGCTTGGCCGCCTCCGCAACCAGCCAGCGGGCCAGCGCCTTGAGCGCCTTCTTGACCGTGTCGTGATAGTCCGACCCTTGGGCATAGACCGAGATCCGCGCCCGCCCTGCGCGCGTCGCCAAGGGATCGCTAGCTGGGGCATAGCTCATCCCCAGCGCGATCACGCTTTGCGCCTCGGGCCAGAGACCTTGCGGGCTGCGGCGATGATGGGCACGGCTTTCCATCCACTCCATCTGGCCATGCCGCCCTTCGCCGAGCCATTCCGCCAGCCGCGCCGCGCGCAGCGGGTCTTCCGCTGCCGGGGTCACCCCGCAGGCGGCAAAGCCCAGCCGCGCGGCCTCGCGCGCCAGATCGGCCTTAAGCGCTGTGATTTCAGCGGCGTTAACCAAACTTCCTGTTGCTCCTGTTCACGCGGCCTCCATAGTGGCCGTAGTCCATGAAGCTAGGGGAATGGCAGATGGCGGGCAATCTCGGCGCCGCAGACGAAGCAGGCGCGGGACGTCCGCTGGCAATCGAAGCGCGGGGCCTGGTCAAGCGGTTCGACGGATTCACCGCAGTTGACGGGGTCGACATCTCGGTTCCCGAAGGCGCGATCTACGGCATCCTTGGCCCCAATGGCGCGGGCAAGACCACAACCCTCAGGATGCTGCTGGGGATTATCGACCCTGATGAAGGCGTGCGCCGCGTGCTGGGGCATGACCGCCCGCACGAAATCAGCCATGCGATCGGCTATCTGCCCGAAGAGCGCGGGCTCTATCCATCGATGAAGGCCTATGAGGCGATTGCCTTCCTCGGTGCATTGCGCGGTCTGCCGCTCGACGAAGGGCGCCGGCGCGGCAAGGCGCTGCTCGAGGAGCATGGCCTGGGCTATGCGACTGAACGCCAGATCCGCCAGCTGTCAAAGGGCATGGCCCAGCAGGTCCAGCTGCTCGGCACGCTGGTCCACGAGCCGCGGCTGGTGGTGTTTGACGAGCCGTTCTCGGGCCTCGATGCGCTTAACCAGGGCAAGCTCGAAAAGATGATCCGCGAACAGGCGGCTAAGGGCACGACGGTGATCTTCTCGACCCACGTGATCGCCCATGCCGAGCGGCTGTGCGATGAGGTGGCGATCATTGCCGGGGGCAAGGTGCCCTTCGCCGGGCCGGTCGATGTCGCGCGCGACCGGATCCGGCCGCAGGTGCGGCTTGAGACGCGGGCCACCGAAGGGGCCTGGCGCAAGGCGCTGCCGGCCGATGCCCGGCACGAAGGCAATTACTGGCTGTTCTCGCTGCCCGAAAGCGGGATCGAACCGCTGCTGCGCGCGCTGATCGAGGGCGAGGCGGGAATTCTCTCGCTGTCGATCGAGCGCGCCGGGCTGCACGACGCTTTCGTCGCCATTGCGGGCGAGGCTGCGGCGCGTGCGCTCGAAGAAGGCAATGGCGAGGAGACCCGCTGACATGACCGGACGACTTTCCACCCTCGCTGCCGCTTTCGTCATCGCCCGGCGCGATTTCACCGCGATCCTGTTTTCGCGCTCGTTCTTCTTCTTCCTGCTCGGGCCGCTGTTCCCGATCCTGGTCGGGGGGTCTTGCGGGCGGGATCGGTCAGGAAGTGAAGAACAACGCCGCCCGGCCGAGCTCGGCGTGGCGATGTCCGCTGCCGATGCCAAGGCCCTGCTCGCGGCGCGGCAGCGGCTGGAGCCGCAACTGGGATCGGCTATTCCGGAACTGGTCGTGGTCAAGGAAACGCGCCCTGGCGAGGCCTTCGACGCTGCCGCTGCGATGCTGGACCGGCGTGTGAACCTGGCTGCCGTGGTCACCGGATCGCTTGAAAAGCCGGTCCTGTCTGGCCCGAAAGAGCGGATCGCCGCCTGGCGCGGCCCGGTCGCCGTGCTCGCGGCCGAGGCGCAGCGGGCCGGGGGAACCGCCTATCCGGCGGTCGATCTGGCCCCGGTCAAGCTGGCCACTACGGCCGACGAGGCGCGCAGCCGGATGGTGACGGCGCAGCTGGGCCAGACTGTGCTGTTCCTGCTCACCATGCTGCTGGCCGGCATGGTCCTGTCCAATCTGGTCGAGGAAAAGGGCAACAAGATCATTGAAGTCCTGGCCGCTGCGATCCCGATGGATGCGGTGTTCCTGGGCAAGCTGTTCGCCATGTTGGCGGTGTCCTTCGTCGGCATTTCGGTCTGGGCCGCAGCGGGCAGCGCGATCTGGCTGGCGGCGGGCAACGACCTTGGCCAGTATCCGGCCCCGGCGGTCGGCTGGCCGGTGTTCTTCCTGCTTGGCACGGCCTATTTCGCGATGGGCTATCTGCTGCTCGGCTCACTGTTCCTGGCGATCGGCTCGATGGCCGCGACCGTGCGCGAGGTGCAGACGCTGTCGATGCCGGTCACCATGCTCCAACTGCTCAACTTCTTCTTCG
>JACDQK010000301.1 GCA_015657645.1 Novosphingobium sp. | reverse complement strand
GGCTGGTCGCGCGGCGGATCGTGCCCTTCGTCAAGCCGGGGGACATGCTGGCGGTCGGCCAGCGGGTTGGCCTGATCCGCTTCGGTAGCCGGGTCGACGTCTACCTGCCGGCCGGGACCGAGCCGCGGGTGCTGCTGGGCCAGAAGATTGTCGCCGGGGAAACCGTCCTGGCCGAACTGGGCCAACAACTGCTCATCGAGGGTATCAGCCAGTGAGCGATCCCACACTGCCCAAGGGTCTGCCAGGTGGGCTGACGCTGCGGGCGATGGTGCCCAATGCCATTACCGCCGCCGCGCTGTGCATGGGGCTGACCGGTATCCGCTTTGCCATCACCGGTGAGTGGGAAAAGGCGATCCTGGCGGTGACTGTTGCCGGGGTGCTCGACGGGATCGACGGGCGCATTGCCCGCCTGCTCAAGGCCCAGTCGCGCTTCGGGGCCGAGCTTGATAGCCTGGCTGACAATGTCTCGTTCGGGGTGGCCCCGGCGCTGATCCTGTTCCTGTGGTCCTTGCAGGACCTGCCGCGGCTTGGCTGGTTCGCAGCGCTCGCTTTCGCGATCGGCTGCGCGCTGCGGCTCGCCCGCTTCAACGCCCGGATCGACATGGCCGACGAGCCACGCAAGGCGGCGGGTTTCCTCACCGGCGTGCCGGCTCCGGTCGGGGCCGGGCTGGCCATGCTGCCGATGTATCTGTGGATTGCCACCGGCCAAGCGGAGTTCCGCAATCCGCTGGTGGTCGGTGCCTGGCTGGTGTTCGTGGGCTTCCTGCTGATCTCAGCCGTGCCAACGCTGACCTGGGGGCGCCTCCGTCCCCGCCGCGCGGTGCGGCTTGAGCTGCTGGCCCTGTTCGGGCTGGTCGGCGCGGCGCTGCTGACCGAGCCGTGGTGGACGCTGGTCGGGATCTGCGTGGTCTATCTGGCGCTGATGCCGGTGGGCATGGCGATCTATGGCCGGTTCAAGCGGCAGCGCGCAGCGGCTGGCGATACGGGGCAGGGGCCTTCGGCCTGACCGGCAGGGCAATCACCTGCGCTACCGGCTTCGCGCCGTACTCGATGATCTGAAACCGCACTTCGCGCGTCTGCGGACATTCCAGCCATTCCCGGCGCGCGCCCCGCGCAGCCTGACCATAACGCCGCCAGGTGGCGGCAATGGCGCCCGATGACAGGGCGAGGACGGTGGTGGCCAGGACCAGAAGCGCGATCATCGGTTCGTTCCTTTGCTGCAGGACGGATATTGTCCTGTGGACTGCCTGTTGATAACCTTGTGGAAGAACAGCGGCTGTTCCTCGGTGAGTCGCAATGTTCTCTTTTTGTTCCATCCTGTCAAGCGGGTTTTTTGGCGTCTTTGCGCGCCATTGCGCTTTTTGGCTGGATTCTGCGGAAAGCTGCGGCTAATGGCCGCCTCGCTCGATCCGGGGATTCCCTCCGGTGACGGCAAATCCACATGGAAAGCGCACATACCGGTTCCGCAGCGGGTGCTCCGCACGGTCCCAGCTTTCCAGAGGCAGTAAACCGGAAAGGAATTACCTATGGCGGCTCCCGTCGTCACCATGCAGCAATTGATCGAGGCCGGCGCGCACTTCGGCCACCAGACCCACCGCTGGAACCCGCGGATGAAGCCGTACATCTTCGGCGCCCGCAACGGCATCCACATCCTTGACCTGTCGCAGACCGTGCCGCTGATGGCCCGCGCGCTCGACTTCGTTTCGGCCACTGTCCAGGCTGGCGGCAAGGTGCTGTTCGTCGGCACCAAGCGCCAGGCGCAGGAACCGATCGCCCAGGCCGCCCGCGCTTCGGGTCAGCACTATGTCAACCACCGCTGGCTGGGCGGCATGCTCACCAACTGGAAGACCATCTCGGGCTCGATCAAGCGCTTCAAGGCGCTGGAAGAGCAGCTGTCGGGTGACACCGCCGGTCTGACCAAGAAGGAAGTGCTCCAGCTGACGCGTGAGCGTGACAAGTTCGAACTGTCGCTCGGCGGCATCCGCGACATGGGCGGTATCCCGGACGTGATGTTCGTGATCGACGCCAACAAGGAAGAGCTGGCGATCAAGGAAGCCAACGTCCTGGGTATCCCGGTCGTCGCGATCCTCGATTCGAACGTCTCGCCCGACGGCATCGCCTTCCCGATCCCGGCCAACGATGACGCCAGCCGCGCCATCCGCCTCTACTGCGAAGCCATTGCTGCTGCCGCCACCAAGGGCCGCCGCGAAGGCGTCGTGGATTCGGGCGTCGATGTCGGTGCGCTGGAAGAAGCCCCGGTTGAAGAAGCCGTGGTCGAAGTCGCTGCCGCTCCTGAAGCCGCTGCTGAAGAAGCTTCGACCGAAGCCTGAGCCCCTAGCGGCTAAGCTTCTGTCACTAACCTGTAGCGTGCCGGGGCCATTGGTCCCGGCCGCCAGTTCCATTCAAGAAGGACCAGTTCAATGGCTTACACCGCCACTGACGTGAAGAACCTGCGCGAGCGCACCGGCGCCGGCATGATGGATTGCAAGAAGGCCATGGACGAAACCGGCGGCGACATGGAAGCCGCGGTTGACCTCCTGCGCGCCAAGGGCCTCGCGGCCGTCGCCAAGAAGTCGAGCCGCACCGCGGCCGAAGGCCTGGTTGGCGTCGCCGTTGCCGGCACCAAGGGTGTCGCGGTCGAGGTTAACTCGGAAACCGACTTCGTTGCCAAGAACGACCAGTTCCAGGACTTCGTGCGCAAGACCACCGAAGCGGCCCTGGGCCTGGGCGCCGACGACGTCGAAGCCCTCAAGGCGGCTGCCTATCCGGGCGGCGGCACCGTGGCCGACACCCTGACCAACAATGTTGCCACCATCGGTGAGAACCAGCAGGTCCGCCGCATGAAGACCGTTGCGGTCAGCAGCGGTCTGGTCGTGCCCTACATGCACAACGCCGCCGCGCCGATGCTCGGCAAGATCGGCGTGCTGGTCGCGCTGGAATCGGAAGCCGGTGCCGACGTGCTCGAGCCGCTGGGCAAGCAGATCGCCATGCACATCGCCGCGGCCTTCCCGCTGGCGCTGAACGCTGACGACCTTGATCAGGACATGATCGCGCGCGAACGCAAGATCGCCGCCGAAAAGGCCGCCGAATCGGGCAAGCCTGCCGAAGTGCAGGCCAAGATGGTCGATGGTGCGGTTGCCAAGTTCGCCAAGGACAACGCGCTGCTCAGCCAGCTGTTCGTCATGGACAACAAGACCCCGGTTGCCCAGGTCGTCGAAGCGGCTGGCAAGGCCGCCGGCGCCAAGATCGTGCTGAAGGACTATGTCCGCTTCCAGCTCGGCGAAGGCATCGAGAAGGAAGTCACCGACTTCGCCGCCGAAGTCGCGGCGGCTGCCGGTCTGAACTAAGGCTTTCGCCCCGGCATTCCGGGGCTGGCAAAACAGAGAGGGCTCGCCTTCGGGCGGGCCCTTTTTGCGTCTGTGCGGTTGACGCGGGCAGGCCGCGCAAGCCATCAGCGCCGCAAAGCACATCCGGAGAAGAGACCATGCAGACCCGCCGCCTCGGCAAATCGGCCATTACCGTCACCGACATCTGCATGGGGACCATGACCTTCGGCAGCCAGACCGACGAGGCCGAAGCCCACCGCATCCTCGACCGCTGCTTCGATTTCGGGATCAACTTCTATGACACGGCCGAAGGCTATCCCGTGCCGCCGGACACCAAGTGGGTGGGGCGGACGGAGGAGATCGTCGGCCGCTGGATGAAGACCAAGCCGCGCGATGCGATCATCATGGCGACCAAGGTTTCCGGGCCCAGCCACGTCTGGTTCCGGAGCCCCAAGCGCTCCGGCATGACCGCGCTCGACCGGCGCAACATCATCACCGCGGTGGAAGACAGCCTGCGCAAGCTGCAGACCGATTACATCGATCTCTACCAGACCCACTGGCCCGATCACGACACGTCCTATGACGAGACGATGGAAGTGCTCGACGAACTGGTGCGTGAGGGCAAGGTGCGGGTCACCGGCTGCTCCAACGAAACCTCATGGGGCCTTATGAAGTCGATCGCCGCTTCGGAGCGCTCGGCACGGTGCGATATCACACGATCCAGAACAATTTCAGCCTCAACAACCGCCGGTTCGAGGATGAGCTGGCGCAGGTCTGCCGCAAGGAAGGGGTCAGCCTGATCCCCTATTCGCCGATCGGTGGCGGAGTGCTGAGCGGGAAGTATCAGAACGGGGCTCGGCCCGACGGCGCGCGGTTCTCGCGCTATCTCGGCATGGAAGGGCGCCAGCAGGTCATGGCCAAGCGTTTCGTCAACGAGCGCTCGCTCGCCTCGACCGAGCGGTTCATGGCGATTGCTGCCGAAGCCGGGATCAGCCCGACCACCCTGGCGGTCGCCTGGTCGAAGCAGCATGACTTCGTTGCCTCGACCATCGTTGGCGTCACGCGTGAGGACCAGCTGGAGGATATCTTCGCCGCCGGTGACCTGATCCTGAGCGATGACGTCATGAAGGCGATCGACAAGGTTTCGAAGGAAATCCGTTACCCGATGGGGTGAACCGGCCAAACGCGGGGGGCTTGTATCGCCTCCCGGCTTGGCTTTGCGCGGTCCACGGTATAAGGCCGCGCAAACCCCAGTGAGAGCGATGTCCAGCCCCATGTCCCAGCCCCGCTACAAGCGTATCCTCCTGAAACTCTCGGGCGAAGTGCTGATGGGGCAGCAGCAGTTCGGGATCGATCCCGAATTCGTCGCCGAGCTGGCCGCCGAAGTGAAGGCGGCCAAGGAATCGGGCCTCGAAATCTGCCTGGTGATCGGCGGCGGCAACATCTTCCGCGGCATGGCCGGGGCGGCCAAGGGCATGGACCGGGCCCAGGCCGATTACATGGGCATGCTCGCCACGGTGATGAACGCGCTGGCCATGCAGAACGCGCTGGAACAGCTCGGTGTGCCGACCCGCGTCCAGTCGGCGATCGAGATGGACAAGGTCTGCGAGCCGGTGATCCGCCGCCGCGCCGAACGGCATCTCGAAAAGGGCCGGGTGGTGATCTTCGCCGCAGGCGTCGGCGCCCCCTATTTCACCACCGATTCCGGCGCCGCGCTGCGTGCTGCCGAAATGAAGTGCGATGCCCTGCTCAAGGGCACCTCGGTGGATGGGATCTATGACAGCGATCCCAAGACCAATCCGGGGGCCAAGCGTTACGATACAGTCGATTACGACACGGTCCTCGCTGAAAACCTGAAAGTCATGGACGCCAGCGCCGTGGCGCTGTGCCGTGACAACAACATTCCCATCGTCGTCTTCTCGATCCGCGAACAGGGCAACCTGGCCAAGGTGCTGGCCGGACAGGGGACGCAGACAATCGTGAAGAAGGGTTAGAACCATGGCCAAATACGACAAGGCCGATCTTGAGCGCCGCATGAAGGGCGCGGTCGAAGCACTCCGCAGTGATCTGGGCGGTCTGCGTACCGGACGCGCCAACACTGCGCTACTCGATCCGATCATGGTCGAAGCTTATGGCAACAAGACGCCGCTGAACCAGGTGGCGACGGTTTCCGCGCCCGAGCCGCGCATGCTCTCGGTGCAGGTCTGGGACAAGTCGAACGTGACGCCGGTTGAAAAGGCGATCCGCTCGGCTGGGCTGGGGCTCAACCCGATCAACGATGGCAATACCATCCGCCTGCCGATCCCGGACCTGACCGAGGATCGCCGCAAGGAACTGGCCAAGCTGGCCCATTCCTATGCCGAGAAGGCCCGCATTGCGATCCGCAACGTCCGCCGCGACGGGATCGACGCGCTGAAGGCTGACGAGAACAAGAAGGAAATCTCGGAAGACGAGCGCAAGCGCGGCGAAACCGAGGTCCAGAAGCTGACCGACGAGATGATCAAGGAAGCTGACGCGGTCGCGGCTCAGAAGGAACAGGAAATCCTGGGCAAGTGACGGGTAAGCGCGCCCAGCACGGCGCGCGTCACGTCGCCATCATCATGGATGGCAACGGGCGCTGGGCCAAGAAGCGCCACCTGCCGCGCGCCGTCGGGCACCAGCGCGGGGTGGAAGCCGTGCGCACCGTGGTGCGTGCGGCGCGCGAGATGGAGCTTGAGGCGCTGACGCTCTACGCCTTCAGCACCGAGAACTGGCGCCGCCCGGAAGACGAGATTTCGGCGCTGATGGGGCTGCTCAAGCGCTACATCGTCGCCGATATCGATGAATTCGTGGCCAACAACGTGCGGCTGCGGATCATCGGCGATCACACCGCGCTGCCGGCTGACGTCGTGGCGCTGCTCGACGATGCCTTGGCCCGGACTGCCAGCAACGACGGCACCACGCTGGTCATCGCGCTGAACTATGGCGCGCAGGACGAGATTGCCCGCGCCGCGACCAAGGCGGCGGCCAAGGGGCCAATCACCCCGGCCGCAATCGAGGCGGAGCTGGATACGGCCGGCCTGCCGCCGCTTGATCTGCTGATCCGCACCTCGGGCGAAGTGCGGCTGTCGAATTTCCTGCTGTGGCAGGCGGCCTATGCCGAAATGTGGTTCACCGAGGTGCTCTGGCCCGATTTCACGCCCGACGACCTGCGCGAGGCTCTGGACGAATTCGGCCACCGGGAACGGCGCTATGGCGGACGCTAAGGCCCTCAATCCGAACAAAAAAGTCCGTCATCCTGAACTTGTTTCAGGACCCATTTCGCGTTTGGTTGGGCGCAAGCGGGGGCAGACCCAGCCCAACCGCCAGATCGGCCCAGTGGGGGTTGTGGTCGTTGATCAAGTTGATCTTCCACTGCCGATGCCAGCGTTTGAGTTGCTTTTCCCGCAGGATTGCGCGCTCCATGTCCCCGAACAGTTCGAAATGGACGAGCGTGTGGACGTGGTACTGCGAAGTGAATCCAGGCAGCGCGTTGCTGCGGTGTTGGGCCAGCCGATAGACCAGATCGGCCGTCACGCCGATGTAAAGCGTACCGTAGGGCTTGCTCGCAAGAATGTAGACGCAAGGTCGGCTCTCATGCCCCATAACTCTGATTTTGCGGCTAAATGGGTCCTGAAACAAGTTCAGGATGACAGAATATTTGAGGGTGTCCTGTGACTCAGCCGGCACCCAAGAACGCCGATCTGCCGGTGCGGGTTGCTTCGGCGATCGTCGTCGTTGCGATCGCGCTGACGGCGCTGTGGCTCGGCGGCTGGATCTGGGCCGGGTTCGCCATGGTCGTGGCTGGCGGCGTGCTGTACGAATGGCGCGCGCTGGTGCGGGCCATGAACCCATCGCCGCTGCGTGAGACCTTCTGGACACTCGGCGGAATCCTCTACCTCGCCCCTGCGGCAGCCATGCTGATGCTGATGCGCGAGGGCGAGCGCGGCTTTGCCGACGTGCTGACGCTGATTGCGCTGGTCGCGGCGATCGACATTGGCGCCTATTTCACTGGCCGCGCGATTGGCGGGCCCAAGATCGCCCCGGCGATCAGCCCGTCAAAGACCTGGGCCGGGCTGCTGGGCGGGATCCTGGGCGCGCTGGCGGTGTTGGTGCTCTCGGCCAAGCTGAGCAATGCGACGCCGGCCTGGTGGCAGGTGCTGGGCCTTGCTGTGCTGGCCGCGATTGTCGCCCAGGCCGGCGATTTCTTCGAAAGCTGGATGAAGCGCCGCGCCGGTGTGAAGGATTCGGGCAAGCTGATCCCCGGCCATGGCGGGCTGTTTGACCGGGTCGACGGGTTGATTGCCGTCAGCTTCCTGGCCGCGCTGCTGGCGGGGCTGAGCGCACTGTAATGCGGCGCATCTCGGTCCTTGGTGCAACCGGCTCGATTGGCGCTTCGACGCTCGATCTGGTCCGGCGTCAGCCGGGGCAGTGGCAGGTGGTGGCCCTATCCGCCAATGGCAATGCGCTGGAGCTGGCCAAGCTGGCGCGCGAGTTTTCAGCCCAAGTGGCGGTAGTCGCCGATGAAGCCGCGCTGCCGGCGCTGCGCGAAGCATTGGCCGGGACCAACATCCAGGCGGCGGGCGGCGAGGCGGCGCTGGTCGAAGCGGCAGCGCGCCCGGCCGATCTGACTGTCGCCGCGATCGTCGGCTGCGCGGGCCTGGCGCCAACCATGGCGGCGATCGAGCAGGGCCGCAGCGTGGCGTTGGCCAACAAGGAAGCCCTGGTCGCGGCCGGCGAAGTGATGACCGCCGCGGTGGCCCGCTACGGCACCACGCTGCTGCCGACAGACAGTGAGCATAATGCTATTTTTCAGTGCCTTGCGGGCAATAGTTACGATCATGTCCGCTCGATCACGCTGACCGCCAGCGGCGGGCCGTTCCGCGATTGGTCGCTCGAGCAACTCCAAGCTGCGACCCCGGCCGAAGCGGTCAAGCACCCCAACTGGTCGATGGGCGCCAAGATCAGCGTCGATTCCGCCACCATGTTCAACAAGGGGCTGGAACTGATCGAGGCGCACCACCTGTTCCCGGTCGGGCTCGATAGGCTCAAGATCATCGTCCACCCGCAATCGGTGATCCATTCGATGGTCGAGTATCGCGACGGATCGACGCTCGCTCAGCTTGGCCCCAGCGACATGCGCGTACCGATCGCCTCGTGCCTGGCCTGGCCGGCGCGGATGGACACGCCGCTGGCCCCGCTCGATCTGGCGGCGATTGGCGAGCTGACCTTCCGCGCGCCCGATGAGGCGCGTTTCCCCGCCACCCGCATTTGCCGCGCGGCGGCCGAAGCGGGCGGGGCGGCCCCGGCGGTACTCAATGCCGCCAATGAAGTGGCCGTGGCCGCATTCCTTGATGGCAAGCTTGCATTCACCCGGATTGCGGTAATGGTCGAGCAAGTGCTGGCGCGTTATGCTCCGCCGCCGCCCGTTTCGCTGGCCGATGTCATGGCCATCGATGCGGCGGCGCGGGCGCAGGCGCGCAGTGTTCTGGAGTTGGTAACACAGTGACCGAATCCCCTTCCGTGTTGATGATGATCGGCGCCTTCCTGCTCGTGCTCGGGCCCCTCGTGGTGCTGCATGAGCTGGGCCACTACCTGGTGGGCCGGGCGTTCAAGGTGAAGGCCGATGTCTTTTCGGTCGGCTTCGGGCGGGAACTGGCGGGCTGGACCGACAAACGCGGCACGCGCTGGCGGCTCGCGGCCTGGCCGCTGGGCGGCTATGTCCAGTTCGCGGGCGACATGAACGCCACTTCGGTGCCCAATCCGGATGCGGCCCTGGCCGCGCCGGAGGAAAAGCGCGGCATGTTCCAGTATGCCGCGTTGTGGCAGCGCGCGCTGATCGTGCTGGCCGGTCCGCTGATGAACCTGTTCGTCGCGGTCGGGATCTTCGCGGCCTTCAACATGGCCTATGGCGTGCCGGTCGCCGCGCCGGTCATCGGCGAGTTTTCCAAGGGCTCGGTTGCCCAGACCGCTGGCTTCAAGACCGGTGACCGGATCGTTGCGATCGACGGCACGCAGGTCGACAGCTTCATGGACATTGCCGAGCGCGTGGCGCTTTATCCGGGGCGGACCGTCACCGTGGCCGCGGAGAGGGGCGGCGTCAGCTTTACCCAGCCGGTCAAGCTGGCAACCGATGTGCAGACCGATCGCTTCGGCAACGAGATCCGCCGCGGGCTGCTCGGCATTCGTCCGGCAACGATGGAATTCCAGGACGTTGGTCCGATCAAGGCCGTGGCCACCGGCTTTGATCAGTCGATGGCGATCATCCGCACCATGGCGGCGGGGCTGGTCCAGATCGTGACCGGCGAGCGCCCGCTCGACGAGCTCGGCGGGCCGATCAAGATCGCGAAATACTCGGGCGAGCAGTTCTCGCTGGGCTGGCTTTCTTTCGTATCCTTCGCCGCGCTGATCTCAATTAATTTGGCATTCATTAACCTGCTGCCAATCCCCACGCTCGACGGCGGGCACCTGGCTATGTACGCGGCAGAAGCTGTCCGTCGTAAACCGCTGGGTGCGCGCAGTCAGGAGTGGGCGTTCCGCACCGGCCTCGCGTTCATGCTGGCCTTGATGCTGTTCGTCACCTTGAATGATATCGCCTCGCTGTCGATCTTCGGCGGTTAGGCGACGGGAAGGGTAAAACTGCGGGCAAAACGCCGGAACTTTGCTTGATCGGCGTGGCCGCATCGGGCAAGGGCGGCGAATTGCCAGCAGCGCGCCCGCGCTATCGCCTGGGGTGGGCGAGGGGCGTTGAGCATCTAGACGGGAACAACCGTGCCGAAGAACCGAATTGCCAGCAATCGTCAGTCGTCCCTTCGCATTGCCGCGGTGCTTCTGGGCACCTCGATCCTGGGCGGGCTGCCGCAGGCCGCGCTGGCCCAGGAAGCCCCGGCCGCTCCGGCTGAAGCCCCTGCCACGATCCAGTCGATCGCCGTGTCCGGCTCGCAGCGACTGGAGCCCGATACCATCCGCTCCTACATCAAGCTGCGGATTGGCCAGGCCTACACCCAGCAAGCCGCTGACCAGGCGCTGAAGGACCTCTTCGCGACCGAGCTGTTTTCCGACGTCCAGATCCGCAACGATGGCGGCAACGTGACCATCACGGTCAAGGAAAACCCGGTTATCAACCGCATCATCCTGGAAGGGAACAAGCGGCTGAAGGAGGACAAGATCCTCCCCGAAATCAAGCTGGCCCCGCGCCAGATCTTCACCCGGTCCAAGGTCCGCGCCGACGTCGCCCGCATCATCGAGCTCTACAAGCGCCAGGGCCGCTTCGCCGCTTCGGTCGAGCCGAAGATGGTGCTGCTTGACCAGAACCGCGTCGATATCGTCTTCGAAATCCAGGAAGGGCCCAAGTCCAAGGTCCGCAAGATCAACATCATCGGCAACGAGATGTTCGACGATGGCGACCTGAAGGACGAAATGGTCACCAAGGAAACCGGGCTGACCAAGATCTTCAGCTCCGGCACCAGCTATGACCCGGACCGGATGGCCTTCGACCAGCAGAAGCTGCGTCAGTTCTACCTGACCAAGGGTTACGCCGATTTCCGCATCGTTTCGGCCGTGGCCGAACTGACGCCGGACAAGAAGGACTTCATCCTGACCTACGTGGTCGAGGAAGGGCAGCGCTACAAGTTCGGCGAGGTTAAGGTCGACAGCCAGCTGCGCGACTTTGACAGCGACCGTCTCGCCAGCCAGCTGCCGATGAAGAAGGGCGATTGGTACGATGCCAAGATGGTGGAAGACACCATCGAGAAGCTCAACGAAACCGCCGGCGCCTTTGGCTATGCCTTTGCCGACGTCCGCCCCAGCTACGATCGCAACAAGGACGATCTCAGCATGGGGATCACCTTCCAGATCGCCGAGGCGCCGCGCGTCTATGTCGAGCGGATCGACGTCAACGGTAACACGCTGACTCAGGACAAGGTGCTCCGCCGCGAATTCCGTCTGGCCGAAGGCGACGCGTTCAACTCGCTCCAGGTCAAGCGCTCGACCAGCCGCATCAACTCGCTCGGCTACTTCCAGGAGAAGTTCGAGATTGAGCAGAAGCCCGGCTCGGCGCCCGACCGGATCGTGCTCGAAGCCAATGTCGAAGAAAAGCCGACCGGCGAACTGCAGCTCTCGGCCGGTTATTCCAGCCTTGAAAAGCTGATCTTCCAGGGCTCGGTCCAGCAGCGCAACTTCCGCGGCCGCGGCCAGACCATCGGCCTGTCGCTCAGCTATTCGAACTATTCGAAGAGCGCCGAAGTCAGCTTCACCGAACCCTATCTGTTCGATCGCAACGTCAGCCTTGGCTTCAACGTCTATCGGCGCGATTACAACAGCTTCAACTACCTGAACAACAATCGCAACACGACCTACAAGCAGTCGACCACCGGCTTCCAGCTGCGCGCCGGGGTTCCGCTGACCGAGTATATTTCGGCGGTCGGTAGCTACACCTTCAACATCGACGATGTGACGCTGGACCGCTCGCAGTTCTTCACGGACCGCGTCACTCCCGGCACGCAGGAGTGCGACTCGCTGCTGGCCGGGCGCTATCTCTGCGAAGCGATCGGCAAGCGCACCAGCTCGATCCTTGGCATGTCGCTGATCTACGATTCGCTCGATAGCCGGATCCGGCCATCGCGCGGGCGTTCGGCCTCGGTCACGGCGGAATTCGCCGGGCTGGGCGGTTCGGTCAAATATGGCCGGATCCGCGCCAATGCCGCGCAGTACTGGCCGATTTCCAAGGGCTGGATCTTCTCGATCCGCGGCGAAGGCGGGCTGATCAAGTCGTTCGAAAACCGCGGCGCGGGGGTCGATCCGGTCCGTCTGACCGACCGCTTCTACCTGGGCGAGCCGGAAATGCGCGGCTTCGACATTCGCGGCGTCGGCCCGCGCGTGATCCGCCAGTCGATCATCGCCGATGCCAATGGCAACCCGCAGGTTATTACCGATCGCGATTCGGTGATCGATGATGCGCTGGGCGGCCGCTATTACTACCTCGGCCATGCCGAACTCGAGATCCCGCTTGGTTCGGGCGCCCGCGAACTAGGCTTGCGGCCATCGATCTTCCTCGATGTCGGGTCGGTCTGGGGGGTCAAGCGCCCCTTGCTGCAAAACAGCCCGTTCCCGAACGGGATCTTCATCCCGGCCCGCGATGCCACGGGCAATGCGCTCTACCAGCAGGTTGATACCGTCACGCAGACGACCAACCCCGATGGCTCAACCGCCTGCGCGGTTGCCACCGTTTCGCAGGTCACCAGCGCGACCAGCACGATCGTTCTGCCCTGCCTGCCGACCGGCCTGACCGCTGGTGTGAACACTGCGCTGGGCAGCAGCGTTGCCCCGTTCCAGGAGATTTTCCAGGGCAATTCATGGCGCCCGCGTATTTCGGTCGGCATCGGGGTCAACTGGAACTCGCCGTTCGGGCCGTTCCGCATCGATTTTGCCAAGGTGCTGCTGAAGCGCCCTGGAGACGACACCAAGAGCTTCACTTTCAACGTGGGAACCCAATTCTGATGAAACTGATCCGCAACTCGGCGCTTCTCGCCGCGATCTCGCTTGCCGCTCTTTCGGCTCAGCCGGCGCTGGCCCAGAAGAACAAGGACAAGGACAAGGAATCCGCGGCTGCCGCTCCGGCCGCTGCCGCGACCAGCAATGTCGTTCAGGGCATCGCCGTCGCCAACCTGCAGGCCGCGCTGGCCAACACCGATGCCTATCGCGTCGCCCAGCAGCAGCGCCCGGTGACCTACAAGCCGCAGTTCGATCAGGCCCAGGCCCGCGGCAACGCGCTGGAAGCCCAGATCAAGCCGATGATCGACCGCTTCAACGCCGGCCGCCAGACCGCGACCACCCCGGCACTGCAGCAGCAGCTGCAGAACCAGGCCCGTGCGATCCAGGAGCTGCAGGAGAAGGGCAAGCAGGAAATCCAGCAGATCCTGCTGCCGGTCGCCCTGTCGGAAGCCTTCGTCAACGAACAGCTTGAAGAAAAGCTCGACCAGGCCGTGCAGAAGGCCATGGAAAAGAGCAAGGTCAGCCTGCTGCTTCAGCCGGGTGCCGTTGTGGCCCGCGCCAACGCCTATGACCTGACCGACGAGATCGTGACCGAACTCAACGCACTGCTGCCGACCGCGCAGCTGGTGCCGCCGCAGGGCTGGGAGCCGCGCGAAATCCGCGAAGCCCGTGCCCAGCAGGCCGCGCAGCAGGCCGCTGCTGCCCGTCCGGCGGCTGGCGCCGCGCCGGCCGCTCCGGCGCCGCGTCCGGTCACGCCGGCTGGTCCGCAGCCCGACGGCCGCTAAGCACATCGGCCAGGGGGCAACGATGAGCGATACCACTGAACCGGCGGGCGCGGCTAACCCCGCGCCCGTGGTCACCTACGATATCCGGCAGATCCTCAACGCTCTGCCGCACCGCTATCCGCTGCTGCTGGTGGACCGGGTCAAGTCGCTGGAAATCGGCGAGCGGATCCATGCGGTCAAGGCGGTCAGCTTTAACGAGCAGTTCTTCCAGGGCCACTTCCCGGGCCGACCGATCATGCCGGGCGTGCTGCAGATCGAAGCCCTGGCCCAGGCCGCCGCGATCCTCGCGATCGAGACGCTGGAACTCGCCGGGTCGGGCAAGCTGGTTTACTTCATGGCGATCGAGGAAGCGAAGTTCCGGGCACCGGTGGAGCCTGGCGTGCTGCTCGATCTCGAAGTCGGCTTCGTCCAGAAGCGGGCCCGGGTCTGCAAGTTCTGGGGCAAGGCCTCGATCGAAGGCAAGGTGACCTGCGAAGTGCAGTTTACCGCCATGGTCGCCGATCCGCCTGAGGATTCCTGATCGGTCGGACGAGCCATCCGGCTCGTCCGTGCATCACCGGCCCGCTCCCCCGGCCCAGCCGCCCGACATGGTACTCTTAGGGCGGCTGGGCCGGGGGAGCGGACCGGCGATGCAACCCAGCCGAGAGGCTGGACAAACCCACAAAGCAAAGCTATGCGCCGCGCTTCCTTTTCAGGCCGGTCGGAACCGGCCCTAGCGAAAGACCAATGCGATGAAGGCCGATATCCATCCCGATTACCACATGATCAAGGTGCAGATGACCGACGGCACCGTGTTCGAAACTCGCTCCACCTGGGGCAAGGAAGGCGACACGCTGACCCTGGAAATCGACCCGACTTCGCACCCGGCCTGGACCGGCGGCACCCGCCAGCTCGATCAGGGCGGCCGCGTTGCCCAGTTCAACAAGCGCTTCGGCGGGCTCAGCCTCAAGAAGGGCTAAGCCAGGTTCGTTATGGACACGGGAAGGGCGGCCATTGGCCGCCCTTTTTCGTTGAGCGCCCCCGACCTCCTCTCACTTTTGTCGATTGTCGCCCCAAGGGGCACTGCCAAACCTCTCATCCAGAAGCCGGGATCACGCATTGCGAGAACAAGCCGCAGGCCCCGGTCGCGTTTGGATGAGAGGAGAAGGGCATGCGGTACACTTCCGTTCTTGGCTGGTCGTCGCTTGCGGCGGTCGCTGTTTCCCTGGCCATGCCTGCCCATGCGGCTGAGACGGCTGATGCTGACGCCACTCCGCAAGCCGCGGACAAGGATATCATCATCGTTACTGCCACGCGCCAGGCGGTCGACAAGCAGAAAGTCGGCGTCGCGCTGACCGCGCTGACCACCGAAGACCTGCAACTGCTCGCCCCGCGCTCGCTGCTCGATATCCAGGGTTCGGCGCCCAACGTGTTCATCGGCAGCGGCACTCGCTGCCCCGCCCAGAGCGCCATCTTCATCCGCGGCAGGGCTATGCCGACGTGGAAAAGACCCAGAGCCCGCCGGTCGGCGTGATCCAGGACGGCGTGTTCTTCGGCAACAACACCGGCCAGCTGCTCGACATGTTCAACATCTGCTCGGTCGAGGTTGACCGCGGTCCGCAGGGCATCTTCTACGGCAAGAACACCACCGCCGGCCTGATCAACCTGACCCGCTGCGCGCCCACCCGCGAACTCGGCGTCAGCCTTGAGGCGGGCTACGGCTCGTTCAACGAGTTCTATGGTCGCGGGGTGGTCAACGCGCCGCTGGGGGACGCCGGCGGTATCGCCATTTCCGGCCAGTATCGCCGCACCGATGGCATCCTCAACAACGTCTTCACCAAGGGCCGCGCCGGCAATTCGGACTACCGCGCCTTCAACGTCAAGCTGAACTATGACCTGGCCGACTGGCTGAACGCGGATCTCAGCTATGATCACATTCACCAGACCGGTGGTGGCACCCCGGTCCAGTTCGGCAACAAGCTGACCGCCAGCATCCTCTCGGGCGGCAATCCGGCGCTGATCTGGCCCAGGTACAATGCCGAGACTGGCAGCCCCGATGGCCTCAAGCCGCGCGAGATCAACAATAATCTTGCTGCGGACCAGGACCGCCTGAATACCAATATCGTCAGCCTTGCGCTGAAGGCGAAGACCCCGATCGGCGAACTCGTCTCGCAGACGTCGTACATGTCGTCGGCCGATACGGTGGACCAGGACTTCGATGGCACCTGCGTCGGCGCGGTCGGCTGCACCAGCGTCGGCAACCCGCTGCTGGCCGCCACCGGCAGCCAGCTCCTCACCAACCGCGACCAGACCTACAAGCAGTTCACGCAGGAAGTCCGGCTGCAGGGGAGCGCTGCGAACGGACTGGTCGATTACATCGTCGGCGCGTTCTACTACGATCACAAAGATCACGCTGCACCAGAACACCAACCGGGCCATCGACCAGTTCTCGGGCGAAAATGCCCACAGCTGGTCGTTCTTCGGCAACATCGACATCAACCCCACCGACACGATCAAGATCTCAGGCGGGGTGCGCAACATCTCCGAAACGAAGGCCTTCAACACCCGGTACATCCTGCTCGGCACGATCCCGCTTGTCCCGCGCATCGATGACAAGCGCAGCTGGGACAAGCTGATCACCCGTTTCAACGTGCAGTGGCAGGCGACGCCTGACGTGATGCTCTATGCGAACCGGTCCGAAGGCTTCCGTTCGGGCGGCTTCTCGATCCGTGGCACGCTGTCGGAGCAGCAGGCCAGCCAGACCAACTGCGGCGTGGTCGGCGGCTGCCGCAACAACAACTTCCTCTCGTTCCTGCCGGAAACGAACACGAGCTATGAAGCCGGCCTCAAGACGCGCTTCCTGAACCGCGCGGTTACCTTCAACGCGGCCGGGTTCATCAACAACATCGACAACTTCCAGCAGAGCCAGGTCGTCGTGACGCCCAATTACGGCCCCGGCACCAACACCTATGTCGTCAGCTTCCCCAAGGTTCAGATCAAGGGTCTGGAATTCGAGCTGGATCTCGATTTCGGCAAGATGACTGAATCCATGGAGGGGCTCTCGCTGTCCGGTTCGCTTGGCATCCAGGATGCCAAGGTCAAGGACGGCCGCGTTAACGGCCAGACGGCGTCGATCGGTGCGGGGGCACAGGCCGGTGCGCCTGGCACCACGGCCAACTTCACTGGCGTCCAGCTCCAGCGCGTGCCGAAGAACAACTTCACCCTGCGCGGCAGCTATGTCCGCGATCTCTCGGATGATGCGAAGCTCTCGCTGACCGTCGGCTATTCGTGGATCGACAGCTTCTCGCTCGGCACTTTCGGCACGCTCAATGACATCCAGCCGAGCTACGGCCTGCTCGATGCCTCGGCCACGCTCAACTACAAGGGCTACTTCCTGCGCGTGGCGGGCAAGAACCTGACCGACAAGGCCTATCGCACGCAGTCACTGCCCACCGTGTTCTTCCAGGGCTGGGCAGCCCCGGCGACGGTGACCGTCTCGGTCGGCGCGAAGTTCTGATCCACGCGGGTCAGCTCTGAAACCGGGAAAGCCCTGGCGGATGGCCTCCGCCGGGGCTTTCTTTTGGCCCATTGATTCGCCGCGCGGACAGTCCGAAAAGCGCCGCGTAATAAAATTACGCGCAGTCCGGCCTGCGGCGATTTTTCGCTTTGCAACGGGCAGGTCCTGTGCAAGAGCGCGCGCCTCTCCCAATCGCTGCTTGCGGGGCGGGCGGGCGCTGCCTAACAGCGCGCAGTCCGGCGGGCGCCGGGAGATATGGCGATCGTAGCTCAGTTGGTTAGAGCGCCGGTTTGTGGTACCGGAGGTCGTGGGTTCGAACCCCATCGATCGCCCCATTTCTCCTACTGATCCTGCGCCCCGGACGATGAGGAGAGCCTGCGTGCCTGCGATCTGGGAAGAACCCGATTTCGACGATCACGAACTGGTCCAGGTCGTGCGCGACCGCGCCAGCGGGCTGACCGCGATCATTGCGCTGCACTCGACTCACCTCGGCCCCGGCGCGGGCGGCACGCGCTTCTGGCACTATGCCGATCCGGCTATGGCGATGCGCGACGCGCTGCGCCTGTCGCGCGGAATGAGCTACAAGAACGCCATGGCCGGCCTGCCGATGGGCGGGGGCAAGGCTGTGGTCCTGGCCGATCCGGAGGGCACCAAGACCCCCGCATTGCTCGCCGCATTTGGCAGCGCGATCGACGCCCTGGGCGGGCGTTATGTGACGGCGGAGGATGTCGGAATGAGCGAGGCCGACATGGTCGCCATCGCCGCCAAGACCCGCCACGTTACCGGCCTGCCGCCGCAGGATGCCAGCCAGGCTGGCGGCGATCCCGGCCCGTTCACCGCGCGCGGGATCTTCTATGGCATCAAGGCCGCCGTGGCGCACAAGCTCGGCACCGATCGCCTCTCCGGCGTCCATGTCGCGATCCAGGGCACCGGCAGCGTGGGCGGCGGGGTGGCCCGGCTGCTGGCAGGTGAGGGCGCGAAGCTGACCCTGGCTGACGTCAATGCCGACCGCGCCAAGGCGCTCGCCGCTGAACTCGGCGGCGAAGCCGTTGCCGCCGAGACGATCATGGACACCGAATGCGACGTGTTCAGCCCCAATGCGCTGGGCGCAATCCTCGACGACGCCGGCATCGCCCGGCTGCGCGCGCGGATCGTGGCGGGCGGCGCCAACAACCAGCTGGCCCGGCCCGAGCACGGCCAGGTCCTCGCCGCGCGCGGCATCCTCTATGCGCCGGACTATGTCATCAACGCCGGCGGGATCATCGCCGTCGCGCTCGAATACCTCGCTCGCGAACACGGCCAGCCGACATCGCTCGATGAAGTGCACCGCCGGCTCGAGGAAATCCCCGGCCGCCTGACCGCGATCTGGACCGAAAGCAAGGCCAGCGGCCGCTCGGCTGATCAGGTGGCAGATGCGATGGCCCAGCGCCTGATCGGACGCTAGACAGGGGCTATAGGCCAGGTGGCGGGGGCCGCGCTGCCAGCGCCATTGCCCCAAGCACCACTTGCCCGAATCCCCGCGCCCTGCCAAAGGGCGCACACCTTTTCTTGGGCCTTCGCCACGCATGCACGGCTATGCCAATCCTGCTCGCTTCCTGCGCCTTGCGCGGTGGTTGACGCCGTTGCTGCTGGTGACCGGGCTGGTCCTCACCGGCATTGCGCTTGCCTGGGCGTTGCTGGCCGCACCGGCTGAGCGCTTGCAGGGTGACTCTGCCAAGATCCTGTTCGTTCATGTGCCCGCCGCCTGGCTGGGGATGGGCGGCTGGAGCGCGCTGGCGATTGCCAGCCTGACCGAACTGGTCTGGCGCCATCCGCTCGCCGCGATCGGCGCGCGCGCGGTTGCGCTGCCTGGCGCCTTCTTTTCTGCGCTGTGCCTGGCGACGGGCTCGCTCTGGGGCCGGCCGGCCTGGGGCACCTGGTGGGTGTGGGACGGGCGGTTGACCTCGATGCTGGTGCTGCTGTTCCTCTACCTCGCCTATATCGCTTTGGCCGAAGCGGCAGACCGTGACAGTCAGGGATCGGGGCAGAGCCGCATTCCGGCGATCTTCGGCCTGGTCGGTGCGATCAATATCCCGATCATCCACTATTCTGTGCTGTGGTGGAATTCGCTGCACCAGCCGCCCAGCATTGCCGTGGGCAAATCGGCCATGGCGCCGGTGTTCCTCTATGGCCTGCTTGCCGCAAGCCTCGGTTTCTCGTTGATCTTTGGCGGCGTAGTGCTGGCGCGGATGCGGGCGATCCTGGCCAATTCGCAGGCGGAAGCGCGGCTGCGCCGCAAAGCAATGGAACTGGAAGATGCGTGAAGGCCTCGATCACTGGCCGTTTATCGTCGCCTCCTATGCCCTGAGCATTGGCGGCACCCTGGTGCTGGTGGCGCAATCGTGGCTGGCCATGCGCCGCGCTGAAGCGCGCCGTGACAAGAGCCGCCAGAAATGACGATAACTCCGATGAAAGCCAAGCATCAACGGCTGGTCCTTGCGCTGATCGCGCTGGTCGCGCTGATCGGGGCCGGCGTGCTCGCCGCCTGGGCGCTGCGCAGCCAGGCCTCGTTCTTTTACCTGCCGGCTGACTACAGCGCCAATCCGCCCGAGGCCGGCCGCGCCGTGCGGCTGGGCGGCATGGTGGAGAAGGGGTCGATCAAGACTGCGCCTGATGGCGTGACGATCACCTTCGTGATCCATGACGACAAGGCGCGCGTGCCGGTCACCTTCCGGGGCATCGTGCCGGACCTGTTCGTCGAAGGGTCGGGCGCCGTGGCCGAGGGCCGCCGCCAGCCCGATGGCACCTTCCGCGCCGACAATGTTCTCGCCAAGCATGATGAGAACTATGTCCCGCGCGAAATGAAGGACATGACCACCGAGCAGGCCCGCCAGGCCATCGAAGAAACGTCATGATCGCGGAATTCGGCCTTGCCGCCCTGTGGCTTGCTGCGGCGCTGGCCGCGCTTCAGCTGGTTGCCGGCGCGCTCGCGCTGACCTCGCGCGGCGCCGGGCTCGGCGCGATCGTGCGCCCGGTCGCGATGGTGCAGGGTGTGTTGGTGGCGGTGTCCTTCGCCGCGCTGGTGCTGCTGTTCGCGCAGACTGACCTGTCGGTCGAGCTGGTGGCCGCGAACTCGCACTCGATGAAGCCGATGATCTACAAGATCTCGGGCACTTGGGGGAACCACGAAGGCTCGATGCTGCTGTGGGTCATGGTTATGGGCCTGTCGGGCAGTTTCGTCGCGGCGGTTGAGCGGCGGCTGCCCGAGCCGACCATGCTGGCGACGCTGGCCGGCCAGGCCTTTGTCAGCCTTGGTTTTTATGCCTTTCTGCTGCTCTCTTCGAACCCGTTTACCCGGCTGAGCTCGCCGGCGATCGAAGGGGCGGGGCTTAACCCGCTGCTGCAGGACCCCGGCCTCGCCTTCCATCCGCCGCCGCTTTACATCGGCTATGTCGGCCTTTCGGTGGCCTTCAGCTTTGCGATCGGCGCACTGGTAACGCGTGAAGTCGGGCCAGCCTTTGCCCGCGCCATGCGGCCCTGGGTGCTGGGCGCCTGGATCTTCCTGACCCTGGGGATCGTTGCCGGGTCCTACTGGGCCTATTACGAGCTTGGCTGGGGCGGCTGGTGGTTCTGGGACCCGGTCGAGAATGCCAGCCTGATGCCGTGGTTGGCGGCGACGGCCTTGCTCCATTCCGTCTCGGTTCTGGCTGCCCGCAATGCGCTGCGCGCCTGGACAGTGATGCTGGGCGTGGTGGCCTTCTCGATGTCGATGGTCGGCACTTTCCTGGTCCGCTCAGGCATTCTCACCTCGGTCCATGCCTTTGCGGTCGATCCGGAGCGCGGCAGTTTCATCCTGGGCCTGCTGGCGCTCAACATTGGCGGCGCGCTGGTGCTGTTCGGCCTGCGCGCTTCGAGCGTGACCGAGGGCGAGCGGTTTTCCGCGACCAGCCGCGAAGGTGCGCTGGTCTTCAACAACGTCATGCTCAGCGCGATCCTCGGGATTGTCCTGGTCGGCACGCTCTACCCGCTGCTGGCAGAGTCGCTGGGGGCCAAGGTTTCGGTTGGCCCGCCCTATTTCAACCCGGTTGGCGCCATCTTTGCCGTACCGATGCTGCTGGTCCTGGCGGTCGGCCCGCTGCTGCGCTGGCGGCGCGACAGCCTCAGCCGGATCAAGCTGCAGATTGCCATTCCGGCAGTGCTGCTGGTGGGCACGTTGATCTGGGCGGCGAGTCAATCGATCGGCGTGCTTCCCGCGCTGGGCCTCGCACTTTCGGCCGCGCTCGCCGTCGCCAGCCTGCTGCCGCTGCGCGGGCGCAAGCTGCGCCAGGTCAAGCTGCCGCTCTGGGGCATGGTCACGGCCCACTTCGGCATCGCAGTCGCGCTGTTGGGCATGGCCAGCGATGCCGCCTTTACCACCGAACGGCTGGTTGCCGCGCGGCCGGGCGATGTCGTCGAGGTTGGGCCCTGGCAGGTCAAGCTGCAGCGGATCGAGCCCGTCGCCGGGCCGAACTGGACCGCGCTGCGCGGCGATCTTGCGGTCAGCTACAAGGGCGGCGCGATTAGCGAGCTGCACCCGGCGGCGCGGACCTTCTGGGCTCCAGCGAACGAGACCAACGAAGCCGCGCTCAAGACCCGCTGGAACGGCCAGCTCTATGCCGTGCTGGGTCAGCAGGCAGATGGCGGCCGCTGGCAGCTGCGGCTGTGGTGGAAGCCCTTCGTGCCGATGATCTGGTATGGCGGGATCCTGATCGCGCTGGGCGGACTGCTGGCGCTGTTCGGGCGGCTGGCGAGCGACCTCAAGCGCCTCGTCGCGCGGGACAAGATTGCCTATCGCCGCGCGAGGCAGGGCCGATGAGCGAGCCGAAGCCTGCCTCGCGCTGGACGCTGTGGTTGCCGCTGGCGCTGTTTGCCGGCTTTGTCGCGCTGGTGATGGTTGGACTCTACCGTCCGGCCGACCGCGAGGTGGCCAGTGCCATGATCGGCAAGCCGCTGCCTGAATTTGCGCTCCGCGCCGCCGCAGCCGACCGGCCGGGCCTCTCCAGCGCTGACCTGGCCGATGGCAAGCCGCGGCTGCTCAACATCTTCGCCTCGTGGTGCGTGCCCTGTGCGGTCGAGGCGCCGCAATTGGCCGCGCTTAAGGACCAAGGGGTCGAGATTGCTGGGGTGGCCATCCGCGACCGGCCTGAGGACGTGGCCGGCTTCCTGGCCCGGCATGGCAATCCCTTCAGCCGGATCGGGGCGGATGACCGCTCGATTGTCCAGCTGGGGATTGGCTCTTCGGGCGTGCCGGAAACCTTCGTGATCGATGGTCAGGGTACCATCCGCTATCAGCACATCGGTGAAATTCGGGCCGAGCATCTGCCGCTGCTGCGCGCAAAGCTGAAGGAGGCGGGGCTGTGATGCGCATGCTGGCCTTGTTCGCGCTGGTTTTCGCCCTGCCGCTCACAGCGCAGGACGCGCTGCCCCCCCGCGCCCTATGCCAATGTCCAGCTGGCCGATCCGGCGCAGGAGGCCAAGGCCCATGCGCTGATGCTGACGCTGCGCTGCCTCAAGTGCCAAAGCCAGTCGATCGCGGATTCCGATGCGCCGATGGCTGGTGACATGCGCAGCCTGGTCCGTGAGCGAATTGCCGCAGGCGAGGAGCCCGAGGCGATCCGGGCCTGGCTGGTTGAGCGCTATGGCGACTATGTCAGCTACCAGCCGCGCGTGACTGCGCTGACCTGGCCGCTTTACGTCATTCCGCTGCTGCTGCTGCTGGGCGTCGGCCTGGTGCTGCGGCGCCGTCTGCGCCGGGGAGGCGATGCATGACCTGGGCGCTTGTTGTCCTCACCGCCCTTGCAGCCTTCGCTCTCGCTGTCCTGCTGCGCGCGCCGCGAAAGGGCTGGGAAGCGATTGGCGCGGCCTTGCTGGTGGGGATTGCCGGTTATGCCTTCCAGGCCTCGCCCGGATTGCCGGGAGCGCCGAAGGAAGGCGCTGAACAGGCTGCCAAGAGCGGCGCGGCGCTGGTCGAGGCACGTCAGCAGCTCGCTCAGGCCCAGGCCAGCGGGCAGGGCCTCAATCGTTGGCTGGTGATCGGCGATGCCCTGGCCCGCAATGGCCAGTATGGCGAAGCGGCCGGAGTGATGCTTGGCGCGGTCGAAAAAGAGCCCAAGAACGCCGACGCCTGGCTGGCCCTGGCCAATGCCCTGGTCGGCCATGCCGAAGGCAACCTGACCCCGGCCGCGTATTATGCCTTTGGCCGCGCGGCCCAGGCCGATCCGGCGCACCCCGGTCCGCCGTTCTTCCTGGGCCTCGCCCTCGCACAATCGGGCAAGCTGGCTGAAGCGCGCGGATTGTGGGCGGATCTGCTGGAGCGCAGTCCAAAGGATGCGCCGTGGCGCGCCGATCTGGCCGAGCGACTCCAGCGCCTCGACGCGTTTATTGCCATGCAGGCCGCTCGCGAAACGGCACAAGTCGGGACAGCGCCGTAAGCCGCGTTGCCGGGGCCGCAACACACTGCTAATCGCTGAAACCTTGCGGCAGGGGGCGGGTCGAGTCTCGCCGTAGATGGGACGCACAGATGACTGATACCGCCAAGACCGACAGCGGAGTTGCCGCCGCCCAGTTCGCGCATGAACATGGCCACGGCCATGGCCATGCCCAGGGCAGTCTCGGCAAGCTGGCGCTTGGGGCAATCGGCGTCGTCTTTGGCGATATCGGCACCAGCCCGCTCTACGCGTTTCGCGAACCTTCGCCTCGCACCACGGCGTACCGGGGATCCAGGTTGATCCGGTCCACATCCACGGCGTGCTCAGCCTGGTGTTCTGGTCAATGATGATCGTGGTGACGTTCAAGTACGTCCTGACCATCATGAAGGCCGACAACAAGGGCGAGGGCGGCAGCCTGGCGCTGCTGGCGCTGATCAACCGCAAGTCGGAAAACCGCAAGTGGACCGGGCCGTTCATCCTGCTGGGCGTCTTCGCCACCGCCCTGTTCTATGGCGATTCGATGATCACCCCGGCCATGTCGGTGCTCTCCGCAACCGAGGGTCTGCAATACGTCCATCCCGGTTTCGAGGCCTGGATCGTGCCGATTGCCGTGGCGATCCTGTTTGGCCTTTTCGCGATCCAGTCACGCGGGACGGAGCGGGTCGGCAAGCTGTTCGGCCCGATCATGCTGCTTTACTTTGCCACGCTGGCAGCGATGGGCGTGATGCACATGGCGGCCATGCCGCAGATCGTGCTGGAAACGATCAACCCGCTCAATGCGATCAATTTCTTCATCACCGACGGGTTCCGCGCTTTCGTGGCGATGGGGTCGGTGGTGCTGGCCGTGACTGGGGCCGAGGCGCTTTATGCCGATATGGGCCACTTCGGGCGCAAGCCGATTGGCGTGAGCTGGCTGGTTTTCGTCCTCCCCGCACTGATGCTCAATTACATGGGGCAAGGGGCCATGGTCCTGTCGCAGACGCCTGAGCAGGCCGCGCTGCTGATCAAGGATCCGTTCTTCCTGATGATCCCTGACGAGGTCCGCCTGCCGGTGATCTTCCTGGCGCTACTGGCCACGATCATCGCCAGCCAGGCGGTGATCTCGGGCGCCTTCAGCCTGACGCAGCAAGCGGTCCAGCTGGGCTTCATGCCGCGCATGCAGATCAAGCACACCAGCGCGGCCGCTGCCGGGCAGATCTATATCCCGGTGATCAACTGGGGCCTGATGATCGCGGTGATCTTCCTGGTGCTGTTCTTCCGCTCCTCCAGCAATCTGGCTGCCGCTTATGGCATCGCGGTGACCGGCGCGATGTTCATCGACACGATCCTGCTGGCCGCCGTGCTGGTCAGCCTGTGGCGCTGGCCGTTGTGGAAAGCGGCGCCGCTGGTCGCGGTCTTTATCGTGGTCGATATGGCCTATCTTGGCGCCAACCTGCTCAAGGTCCCCTCGGGCGGCTGGGTGCCGCTGGTGATCGGTCTGGTGATCTTCACTCTGCTGACCTCGTGGTCGCGCGGCCGGGCGCTGATGCGGGCCTCGATGGCCGAAGGGGCGATCCCGATGGAGGTCTTTGCCAAGAGCGCCCATTCCAGCGCCACCCGCGTGCCCGGCACGGCGATTTTCATGGCCTCAGCCGCTTCGGGCGTACCCTCGGCGCTGCTCCACAACATCAAGCACAACAAGGTGCTGCACGAACGCGTCGTTATCCTGACCGTGGCGATCCAGGACGTGCCCTTCGTCGATGAGAGCGAGCGCTGCAGTGTCAAGGACCTGGGCCAAGGCTTCTATCGCATGTCGCTGCGCTATGGCTTCCTGGAGGAGACCGACGTGCCGGCCGCGCTGAAGCGCGCCGATATCTGCGGTGGTCCGTTCGAAATGATGAAGACCAGCTTCTTCCTCTCGCGCCAGACGCTGCTGCCCTCGGCCAAACCGGGCATGGCGCTGTGGCGTGAAAAGCTGTTCGCCTGGATGCTGCGCAATGCCGCCAGTGCGATGGAGTTTTTCCGCCTGCCGACGAACCGGGTGGTGGAGCTGGGCAGCCAGGTCGAAATTTAGCTTCTGGCCTCCGTCATCCCGGGCTTGACCCGGGATCCCGCTACTTCGTCTCGCGATAGAAAGCTGGACCCCGGATCAAGTCCGGGGTGACGAAGAGTGTTGGTACCGGCGGAAGCCCCTAATTCCGCAGTCGCTCGATCGCCTGGGCCAGCGCCACGTAAAGCTTGCCCATGTCGCTGCTCAGCAGGGTGACGCCCAGCGCATGGCCGTCGCGGGTTGAGAGCAGCTGACGCAGCATCGCCTCGAAATCGTGAATGTAGCGGCTGACGTGCTCGCGGAAACCGACCTCGTCCTGGAACAGGCGCGAAATGGCCTTGCTTTCGGCGGGCTCCAGCAGCTTGACCGCGCGGCGCGTGAAGACCCCGCGATCGCCCTTGAGATAGGCCGACCAAGCTGTGTCCGAAACGTCAGCGTCCATCGCCGGCGATGTCGATCGCGTTTGAATTGAGCGCTTCGGTGATCAGCGCAACGCGGCGGGCGAAGTCGTTGTCGACCTGCTCTTCGGCGCGCTGGCGGGTCTGGGCGACGCGCCGTTCCAGGTTCCCGGCCAGCTCGTTGACCTTGGTGAGCTGATCGCGCAGCTGGATCGCGGCCTCGCGGCTGACGCCCGAGGCGCGTGCGGCGGCGACCTCAAGCTGTTCGGCAACCTCGGTAGTGCGGGCGCGGACCGCGGCATCGATCGCCGTGCCGCTCTGTTCGGCCAGGCGCTCGGCCAGCGCCTTGATGGCGGCGGAGCTGTTGCTTTCCAGTTCGCCGACCGCATCGCGGGCGGAGGCGGCGAGGGCCTCAATCGCGCTCTTCAGTTCGGCCTGGGCCTGTTCGGCCAGCGCGAGGCTTTCACCGCGGGTCGAGGCCAGGGTCTGCTGGATCGCGCTGAGTGCGGCGGCCTGATTGTCGGTCTTGCCGGCAATCTCCCCCAGCAGCTCGTCGCTGCGGGTGATGTGCGTGAGCAGGCCGGCCCCGCGGCTCTCCGCTTCGCCTGCGACATCGCGCAGCGCGGCGGTGCGCGCCTCGATCTCGGACAGCTTGGTTTCGCTGGCGCTCATCGCGGCGGGCAGGTCGGTCGAGGCATGGGTTACGCTGGCCTGGATCAGTTCGAGCAGGCGGACCGAATTGTCGGTCAGTTCCAGCACCGACCGGTCGGTTCCGGCCAGGGCCTCGCGGCTGGCGGCCAGGCGTTCGGCCAGGGTCGCCAGGCTTTCGGCCAGTTCGTTCTGTGCGGTGCTGCCTTGCGCGGCGGCCTGACGGATATTTTCGCCGAAGGTGTCGAGCTGGGTCGCGATCTCGCCGGTATAGGTCAGCATCTGCTGGGCACGCTCTTCCTGTTCGGTGCGGCGCTGGGCCAGGACAAGGTCGAGCGCTTCCATTTGCGCCTTGAGCGTCTCGCCGAACTGCTCATGCCGCGCCGCCAGATCACTGCGGCGGCGTTCGAGTTCCTCGGCAAAGGCGCGGTCACGCTCGGCCAGGCGCAGGTCGACATCTTCCGCTTCCTTGGCCAGCTCGGCCAGCCGGTGGCGGGCGGATTCGAGCGCGCGCTCGTCGATTTCGCTGACCTGGCCGATCGCACTGCGCAGATCATCGACCAGCCGGGTGGTGGCGTTCTGCCAGGCTTCCAGCGCGCCAGCCTCGGCCTCGCGCAGCGAGCGCCCGATTGCGCCGCCTTCGTCGCGCATGGCGGAGAGCCGCGCACGGAGCGAGAGCAGGCTTTCTTCCTCGGTCCGGTCCAGCAGGCTGCGGGTTTCAGCGAGCTCTGCGGCCAGAGCATTGGCGCGGGTGCGGATGCCGGCCAGGGCGGCCACTTCGTGCGCATCAAGCTCACCCCGGAAGGCTTCGCCGCGTTCGGCCAGGGCGACGAAGCGGGCGCTGGCGACGGCGTCGAGCTGTTCGGTCTGCTTGGTGAATTCGGCAATCGCGGCGTCGATCTTGTCGGTCAGCGCGGAAACCTGGCGTTCGCTGGCCTGACCGAACTGGTTGAGGCGGTTGAAGCCCGTGATCAGGTCCTCGATTTGCGAATGGGCAGTGCGGCCCGCCGCCGCGATGGTGTTGGTAACGTCCTTGGCCGAACTGGCGATCACCGGCAGCTGACCGCGCAGCTTCTCCATGTTCTCCAGCGCGGCCGCGCTGACGGTGCCGAGCGTCTCGACGCGGGTGCCGTTGTCCGAAACCAGCGAGGCGAGCTGGCTGGCGTGCTGCGACAGGCGCTCGCTGGCGACGCGGCCGAGCGATTCCAGGTCGCGCGCCTGGGCGCCGATGAATTCGCGGGCCAGGCTCAGCTCGCTGTTGACCGTGGTCAGGCGGGTTTCGAGCGCGGCGGATTCGCGGGCGAGCGATTGCGCGACGTCATTGAAGCGGCTGGCTTCGCGGCGGCTGTTGCGCATCGCCAGCAGCCAGGTAACCGCGACCAGCAGCACCGGCACCGACCAGTCGCTCAGCCAGGTGGCCCATTGCTGGATCGTGCCGCCGGCCAGCAGCTCGCGCTGGTGCGCGAGGACGAACAGCGCGGTCCAGGCGCCGACGGCCAGCACTGCGACTGCAGCCCCCAGGATCGGCAGCCAATCACGGCGCGGGGCGGGGGCATAGTCCTCTTCCACCGCCGGGGCCTCGGCCCATTCTTCTTCCAGTGTCAGCGGCGCATCGGCGCCGGTTTCAGCCGTAACGGCCACGCCTTCCGGCGCGGCTGCGTCGATCGCAACGATGCGAGATCCCCTGGTCATGGTTAACACGATACCACGCCGGCGATCTATAAACCCCACTTTAACCCTTTGGCGCCATAGGCTGGCGTCATGGCCTATGAAGTTGGAGCCCTTGACGCCACCCTGTCCGCCGCTGCCGGCGAGGATGCGGCGCTGTTTGCCGAGCTGCGGCAAGCCTTTGTGGAGAGCCTGGCACGCCAGGTCGACCTGCTGGGGCGCGCGCGCTGCGATGGCAATTGGCAGATCACCGCGATGCGGATCAAGGGCTTGGCCGCCAGCTTTCACGCCGATGCGTTGATGGAACTGGCCGAAGAAGCACTGATCTCTGCCCCCGGCGATCCGATCCCGGTGCGCAAGATCAAGGCCTTCCTGGACGAATACGCCGCCTAAGCTTGCGCGGGTTGTGCCGGGGGGATTGAGCCACTAGTCTGGCCTTTCACCCTCACGCCAACAATCGCGGAGGCCGCCCTTGCGGGTCGCGCTCATTTCCATGCTCGAAACTGGCACCGCCCCGCGCGTGCCTTGCGCGTGGGTGGGGTCTCGGTCGCGCTGGAGCAGTTGGTGCTGGTCCTGGCCATGGGCTGCGAACGGATTTTCTGCCTCGCCAGCCGGATGACTCCCGAAATTGCCGCCCTGCAACACGAAGCCGAGCGCGCCGGGGCACGGTTCCAGCTTATCCCCGGCC
>JACDQK010000300.1 GCA_015657645.1 Novosphingobium sp. | reverse complement strand
GGTCAAGAGGCCGATCCGCTGGCCCTTGAGTGAGGCCGTGGCGAGGCCCTGGGTGAAGTCGGTCTTCCTGGCATCGGCCTCGGCGGTCGCGGCATCGGCCGGATCGCTGCCGGCGATGGCGCTCAGCAAGACCGCCGCATCGGCGACCGTCCGGGTCATCGGTCCGGCGGTGTCCTGGCTGGCGCTGATTGGCACCACGTGCGTGCGGCTGACCATGCCGACCGTGGGCTTGAACCCGACGATCCCGTTGACCGCGGCCGGGCAGGTGATCGACCCGTCGGTTTCGGTTCCGATCGCGCCCCAGGCCATGCCGGCCGCAATCGCCGCGCCGCTGCCCGAGGAGGAGCCGCAGGTGTTGCGGTCAATCGCATGCGGGTTGCGCGTCAGCCCGCCCACCGCGCTCCAGCCCGAAGTGCTGGGCGAATGGCGGATATTGGCCCACTCGGAAAGGTTGGTCTTGCCCAGCACCACGCCGCCGGCCGCGCGCAGCCGGGTGATCAGCGGCGCGTCGCGCCCGGTCTTGTTCGTGGCCAGCGCGAGCGAGCCTGCCGTGGTCGGCCATTCGCGCGTTTCGACATTGTCCTTGACCAGCACGGTCCGCCCATCGAGCGGTCCGGTCCCGGCCAGCCGCGCGGCCTCTTGCGGCGCGGCCGGATTGGCCGCGATCACGGCATTGAGCTGCGGGCCTTTCTCGGCATCGTCCAGCCTGGCAATCACGGTGAGATAGGCCTTGGCCTCGGCCGCGCGCTGGGCCGGGGTTTCGGCGGCGGCCGGCGCAGTGACGAAGGCGAGGGCAAGCAGGGCGGCGGAGGTCGTGAAGGCTGTGGGCCGGCTGGGCATTCATCATCTCCGGTCTGGAAGAATTAACGCAGTGCCAGCTTATGGTCAGAGGGGGGGCAAACATCAATCGGTTAACGCCCTTGAACATCGCGCGGGCAGGGCCGACATAGGCGCAGACCAATCATATGAGGATTTCCATGTTCGACCCGTTCAACCAGCCCGGCGCCGTTTTTGGCAACAATGGGGGCAACTTTACCCGGGACCCCATCACCGGCGCGCTGATTCCGGTTGTGGTCGAACAGTCGAGCCGCGGCGAACGCAGCTTCGACATCTACTCGCGCCTGCTGCGTGAGCGGATCATTTTCGTGACTGGCGAGGTTGAGGACCACATGGCCTCGGTGATCGTCGCCCAGCTGCTGTTCCTGGAGAGCGAGAATCCCTCCAAGGATATCTCGATGTACATCAATTCGCCCGGCGGCGTCGTGACGGCCGGCATGGCGATCTATGATACCATGCAGTACATTCGCCCTCGCGTTTCGACTGTCTGCATCGGCCAGGCCTGCTCGATGGGTTCGTTCCTGCTCGCCGCTGGTGAGCCGGGGGATGCGGATTGCCCTGCCGCAGTCACGGATCATGATCCACCAGCCCTCGGGCGGTGCGCGCGGGATGGCCAGCGATATCGAAATCCAGGCACGCGAAATCCTGCGCCTGAAGCAGACGATGCACGAGCTCTATGCCAAGTTTACCGGCAAGACCGAGCAGGAAGTTGCCGACGCGATGGACCGCGATACGTGGATGTCAGCGACCGAGGCGCAGGAATTTGGCCTTGTGGACAAGGTCTTCGAGAGCCGTCCTGCCACTGAGGCCGATGCCAGCGGATCGGGCGGAGCCCCTGCCTGAGGCGGAACACTTTACTAACCTTGCCGCTTCAGCCGGGGGCAAGGTCCCTGTGCTAGCGCTAGGATTGATTAATG
>JACDQK010000299.1 GCA_015657645.1 Novosphingobium sp. | reverse complement strand
TCGGCCTGTTCGTACTGGACAGGGGCGCACCCCATCCGCAATGGACTGTCTCGCAACATCGTATTGGAGTCGAGCATGTTTCTGAAGGGCAAGCGCGCGCTGGTTACCGGTTCCACCTCGGGCATTGGCCTGGCCATCGCCCGGGCGATGCATGCCGAAGGGGCCGAAGTAATCCTCTCCGGCTTCGGTTCGGATGATGAGATTGCCGCGCTGTGCCAGGAAATGAACGCGCGCCATGTCGCGGCTGACCTGATGACCGCCGCCGGGGTCGAGGCGCTGATGGCCGGGGCGGGTGAGGTCGACATTCTGGTCAACAATGCCGGGATGCAGCACGTCGCCGCGGTTGACGAGTTTCCGGTCGACAAGTGGGATGCGATCGTCGCGCTCAACCTTTCTGCCGTGTTCCATGCCTGCCGCCTCGCCGTGCCGGGAATGAAGGCGCGCGGCTGGGGGCGGATCATCTCGACCGCTTCGGCCCACAGCCTGGTCGCCTCGCCGTTCAAGGCGCCGTATGTGGCGACCAAGCACGCCGTCGCGGGCTTCACCAAGTCGCTGGCGCTGGAACTGGCGACTAGCGGGGTCACCGCCAACTGCATCAGCCCGGGCTATGTCTGGACCGCCCTGATCGAGAACCAGATTCCCGACACGATGAAGACCCGCAACCTCAGCCGCGAGGCGGTGATCAACGACGTCCTCCTGGCCAAGCAGCCGACCAAGAAGTTCGTCCAGCCCGATGAAGTCGCTGCCCTGGCGGTGTTCATGTGCCGCAATGAAGCGGGCAACATGACCGGCGCCAATATCTCCATGGATGGCGGCTGGACCGCCGAATAACAAAAAAAGATTCAGGCAAGTGTAACCTTCCTGCCACCACTGCGGTTTAACTGCATGGCGGCTTTTCAAAGTCGCTTGTCCGCAGGCTTGTCTGCTGTAGGACTGGGGGCGATGAAACGTTGTTGGGGTGCGATGAACCGTTTGGCGCTGGCTGCAATCGCGGCCGCGCTGGCGTTTACCCCGGCCCAGGCCCAGCGGCGCGACAAGGCGCTTGAAGCGGCGCTGCTGGCCCATGTGACCGAACTGGCCAGCGATGCCTATGACGGGCGCGAACCGGGCACCGAGGGCGAGGCCAAGACGCTGCGCTATCTGGGCCAGCAATGGTTCGACATTGGGCTGGAATCCGGCACCAACGATCCGCGCAACGCCTGGTTCGCGCCGGTCAAGCTGGTGGCGCGCGAGCCGGCTGCGAGCAGCGCGACCTTCTCCCGCAAGGGGCGCCCGCAATTCGTGCCGCCCGGATCGACCGAGGTCTTCACCTCGGGCAAGCGCACGCTGGTCAACAGCGCGCCGATCCTGTTCGTGGGCAAGGGGACGGCCGAGGTTGGCCGGGCTGAGCTGGCCGGGCGGATCGCGCTGCTGCTCGATGGCGGTAATGAGACCTCGGAACGGCAGAACGCCTTGCTCAAAGCCGGTGCGGCCGGGGTGATGACCGTGCTCGACGCGGAGCGGACGCTCGAGCAGGTCCGCGCCCGCCGGGGCCGCTCGGGCTATGCCCTGGCGACCGAGGAGCTGGGCGGCGATCTTGAGGCGTTCATCACAGCCGAGGGGATGCAGCGGGCGCTAGCCGGTGGCCCGCTCGATTTCGCCGCGCTGAAGGCGCTGGCCGAGCGGCCGGACTTTTCCGCCAGGCTGCTCGATCTGGCGGTGACGCTGGAGGCGACCACCCGCGAGACTCGGATCAATACCCACAACGTGATCGGGCGCCTGCCGGGTCGCCGGCCCGAAAGCGGCGCCGTGCTGCTGCTCGCGCACTGGGATCACTTCGGCGAGTGCGCGGCGGCACCGGCCGAGGACCTGATCTGCAACGGCGCGATCGACAATGCCAGCGGCCTTGCCGCGCTGACCGAGATTGCGCGCCGCCTGGCCAAGGGCCCGGCCATGGACCGCGACGTCTATTTCCTCGCCACCACGGCCGAGGAAATCGGGCTGCTCGGTGCCGAGGCCTTTGCCGAGGATCCGCCGCTGCCGCTGAACCAGATCGTTGCGGCCTTCAACATCGATAGCTTTGCGCTGGCCC
>JACDQK010000298.1 GCA_015657645.1 Novosphingobium sp. | reverse complement strand
GTCACGTTTCGTGTCTGCACGCAGGGATCCGAAGGGGTCCATGGGAGGGAGACACCGATTTGCGTTGTCGAATCACTACCTAATCGTCGATATGGTTTTCAGTTGCAACTAGAACTGTGCAGCGCAGCCAAAGATTTTCTTGTCGGCATACGAGCCAGTTTTGGGTTAGGGTGCGACCCAGGGACAAAGGGGATGACGACGATGGGCAACCTTCGTGAGCCACTCGACGAAATTGGCAACTGCGGCTTGCCCGCCGCACTGGAAGTTATGGGCGAACGCTGGTCATTTATGATCCTGCGCGCCGCTTTCAATGGGCTGCATCACTTCGAGGAATTCCTCGGCGCGCTGGGCATTGCCCGCAACATCCTGTCCAACCGCCTCGCCCGGCTGGTCGAACACGGCATCATGAAGCGCCAGGCCCTGCCCGACGATCGCCGCAAGATCGAATATCGCCTGACCGACAAGGGGCTGGACTTGCTGCCCGCCATGCTGGCGCTGCGCCAGTGGGGTGAGAAGTATGGCGCTGGCGTCCCTTCGAACCCGGTACTGTGTGACGAGCGTGACGGCATGCCGATCCGCCTGATCGCAATCCAGGCCCAGGACGGCCGCGTGCTCAGCCCGATGGAGCTCGAATGGCGCGACCAGGCCGATGTGAACTGGTCGAAGGACGAGGCCGAGCGAAAGCTCCGCGCGCTCTAACTCCGTCCCACCACCCGCCGATAACTCAGCGCTTCCGCCACATGGATGCGCCCGATCCCCTCGCTGCCCGCCAGATCGGCAATGGTCCGCGCCACGCGCAGCATCCGGGTATAGCCCCGCGCCGATAGCCGCATCGCCTCGGCCGCCTGCATCAGCAGCTTGCGGCCGGCTTCGTCCGGCGTGGCGTGGGCCTCCAGCAGATCGCCATCAAGCTGGGCATTGCTGGTCTTGCCGGTGCCATCGAGCCGCGCGACCTGCACCGCCCGCGCGGCGGCGACCCGGGCGGCCACCTCAGCGCTGCCTTCGCTCGGCGGCGGTAGCGCCAGATCGGCGGCGCTGACCGGATCGACCTCAACATGCAGGTCAATCCGGTCAAGCAGAGGGCCGGAGACCTTGGCCTGATAGTCCGCCCCGCAGCGCGGCGCGCGGCTGCAGCCCAGCGCCGGATCGCCAAGATAGCCGCAGCGGCACGGGTTCATCGCCGCGATCAGCTGGACCCGCGCCGGATAGGTCACATGGGCATTGGCCCGCGCCACATCGACTGAACCCGTCTCCAGCGGCTGGCGCAGCGAATCGAGCACGGCGCGCTGGAACTCGGGCAGCTCATCGAGGAACAGCACACCGAGGTGAGCGAGGCTGACCTCGCCGGGGCGCACCCTCAGCCCCCCGCCAGTCAGCGCCGCCATCGAGGCTGAGTGATGGGGCGAGCGGAACGGGCGCGTGCGGCTGATTCGCCCTTCCTCCAGCGTGCCGGCAACCGAGGCGACCATCGAGACCTCCAGCGCCTCGGCTGGGCTCAGCGACGGGAGGATGCCGGGCAGGCAGGCCGCCATCAAGCTCTTCCCCGCACCTGGCGGGCCGATCATCAACAGGTTGTGGCCACCAGCAGCGGCAATCTCGAGCGCGCGCTTGGCTACTTCCTGACCCTTGACCTGCTTGAGATCAGGACCGCGTGCCGGAGCTTCGACCTCGCCCGGCACCGGATCGGGCAGGCGGGCAGTGCCCTTCAGGTGATTGAGCAGGCTGACCAGATCAGGCGCGGCGACAATCGGGATGCCGCTGGCCCAGCGCGCCTCTCCGCCCTGCGCCGCCGGGCAGATCAGCCCCTTGTCCGCGCCCGAGGCGTGGAGCGCGGCCAGCAGCACGCCCGGCGTCGGGACGATCCGCCCATCGAGCGCCAGTTCGCCGACCGCCACGAAGTCTGCGATCTGTTCGGCGTCGGTCACGCCCATCGCCGCCAGCAGCGCCAGCGCGATCGGCAGGTCATAGTGCGAGCCTTCCTTGGGCAGGTCAGCCGGGGAGAGGTTGATCGTGATCCGCTTGGGCGGCAGCGCCAGGCCCATGGCGGCAAGCGCGGCATGCACCCGCTCGCGGCTTTCATTCACCGCCTTGTCGGGCAGGCCGACCAGATTGAAGCGCGGCAGACCCGGCGCGATCTGGCACTGCACCTCGACGCTGCGTGCCTCAAGCCCGAGATAGGCAACCGTCTGGACCAGCGCGACCAAGCACACCCCCTGTTACAAACACTTAGGTGATGCCCCGGAGCCGCCGCGCTGTCGAGGAAAAGCCGCTCCGCTCCGGTGGTTACCTGAACTTAACCGATTGCCTTGGCAAAGCTGCAAGACCGCGCGCGCGATGAAGGGGCATGATCCTGCGCCGCCTCGCCCTGTTCCTCGCTCTGCTCGCCGCTGCAGTCCAGCCGCTGCGCGCCGAGGAAGTGACCGTGGTCGAGACGGTGACCGAGGAAGTGATCGTCGAACCGGCAGGGTCCGAGCGCTTCGTCGGTCCGCTCCAGGTCCAGGCGCCCAAGGGGATCGCCGCCTACGGCCCGTTCCGCGTGCTCGACGCGACCCGCGCCGCGCTGGTCGATGTGACCGACAGCGCCAGCCCGGTGCAATTCGCGGCGATGCTGAAGGCCTATCCGGGCATCTCGCTGATCGAGATGATCGAATGTCCCGGCACCGAGGATGACCGCGCCAACCTGCGGCTCGGCCGGATGATCCGGGCTCGCGGGATTGCGACGCTTGTCCCGGCCGGCGGCTCGGTCCGTTCGGGTGGGGTCGAGTTGTTCCTGGCCGGATCGCGCCGGATTGCCGATCCCGCGGCCGAGTTCGCGGTCCATTCCTGGGCCGACGAGGATGGCCGCGAAGCGCGCGACTATCCGGCTGATGCGCCCGAGAATCGGGCCTACCTTGATTACTACCGCGAGATGGGCATGGCCCCGGCGCAGGCCCAGGCCTTCTATGCCATGACCAACTCGGTTCCGTTCAGCGATGCCAAGTGGCTCAGCGGCGCGGAAATGGCGCGCTGGGTCAGCCTGAACTGAGCGCGAATCCCTTGACTCAAGTCCCAGCGCGCTTTAACGGCCCGCCCCTGTAATGCGGTCGCCCACGCGGCGGCCCTTTTTGTTCGGTTTTTCGAGGTTATCATGAAGCGCACCTTCCAGCCCAGCAACCTTGTCCGCGCTCGCCGCCACGGCTTCCGCGCCCGCACGGCCACTGTCGGCGGCCGCAAGGTGCTTGCCGCCCGCCGCGCGCGTGGCCGCAAGAAGCTCTCTGCCTGAGCGAATCACTGCCAATGTCCGTCCTTACGCGGCGGGCTGACTTTTTGGCTGCCAACCGGGGCTTGCGCATAGCACGCCCCGGTTTCGTGCTTTTGGCCCGCCCGAACGAGGGGCACGGCCTGCGCTATGGCATCACCGTTACCAAGAAGATTGGCAATGCCGTGGTCCGCAACCGGATGAAGCGCCGCTTCCGCGAACTGCTGCGCGAGGCGCTGCCAGTGGCCGGACTACCCGATCACGATCACGTCCTGATCGGCCGCGAAGGCGGGGTAGAGCGGGATTTCGCCTTGCTGCGACAGGAACTGGCCGCGCCCTGACCCGCGCGGCCGAAGGCAAGGGCGATCCGCCCCGCAAGCGCAAATGAAACGCCTGCTCATCCTCATCGCCCGCGGCTGGCAGCTCGGTCCGTCGCGGATCCTGCCGCCCTCGTGTCGCTATGCGCCGTCCTGCTCGGAATATGCGATCCAGGCAGTCGAGAAATACGGCGCGATTAAGGGTGGCTGGCTGGCGGCTAAGCGGCTAATGCGCTGCCACCCGTGGGGTGGGCATGGTTATGACCCGGTGCCTTGAACAGCACTGCATCGCTCGCCACCTGAACCTGACTGAATACGACTAGGGGCCTTTCCTTGGAAAACCATAACCAGCGCAACCTGATCCTGGCCGTAGTGCTGAGCGCACTGCTGCTGTTTGGCTGGGATGCGGGCGTCCGCTATTTCTATCCCAATGCCGGCAAGCCCAGCCGGTGGCCAGCGCCGCCTCTAGTGCGGCGGCAAGTGGCGCGGCCAAGCCGACCCGCGAGGGCGGGCTGACCAGCGCCGCTGACATCGCCGAGGAAGCCCGCGACATCAAGACGATCCTGGCTACGCCGGGCCGCGTGTTGATTGCCGCGCCGGGCCTGACTGGCTCGCTCAATCCGGTTGGCGGCGTGGTCGATGACCTCGTCACCGTCCGCCACACTGCCGCACTCGACCCGAAGAGTGGACCGCAGCGGATCTTCTCGCCCGCCGGCACCCCGGCCCAGCATTTTGCCCAGTTCGGCTGGCTGGGCGCAGCCGGCCAGGTGCCTGGCCCGCAGACCGTTTGGACCGCGCCCGCCGGCGCCAAGCTGACCCCGCAGACGCCCGTGACGCTGAGCTGGACCAATCCGACCGGCGCGACTTTCACCCTGACCTACAAGATCGACGCCGACTATATGCTGACGGTCGAGCAGGGTGTGACCAATGCCGGCACTGCCCCGCTGACGCTGGAGCCCGTCGCCCAGCTCAACCGCACCAGCAAGACCGCCGCGCTTGACAGCTTCAATGTCCACGCCGGCCCGTTCGGCGCCTACGACGAAGTGGTCGATTTCGGCACCGATTATGATGATATCGCCGAGACCGGCAAGGTGACCAAGGACGGCCGGACCGACTGGGTCGGGTTCACCGACGTCTACTGGATGTCGACCCTGATCCCCGAGAACAAGGCTCCCGCCAGCGCCGATTTCCGCACCCCGGGCAACCAGATCTTCCTGGCCAACCTGTTCTATCCGGAAGGCACTGTTGCTCCGGGCCAGAGCCTGAAGCGCACCACGCAGCTGTTTGCGGGCGCCAAGGAAATGAAGGTGCTTGACCGCTATGAGGCGGACGGCATTTCCAAGTTCAGCCTGGCGATCGACTGGGGCTGGTTCCGCTGGTTCGAACGCCCGCTGTTCATGCTGCTTGATGCGCTGTTCCGCACCGTCCACAACTTCGGCGTCGCGATCATCCTGCTGACGCTGATCGTGCGCGGGGTGATGTTCCCGATCGCGCAGAAGCAGTTCGCCTCCATGGCGGCAATGCGCGCAATCCAGCCGAAGATGAAGGCGATCCAGGACCGCTACAAGGACGACAAGCCCAAGCAGCAGGAAGAGATCATGGCGCTCTACAAGAAGGAAGGAGTCAACCCGCTCGCGGGCTGTCTGCCGATCTTCCTGCAGATCCCGGTGTTCTTCGCGCTCTACAAGGTGCTGATCCTGGCAGTCGAAATGCGCCATCAGCCCTTCGCGCTGTGGATCAAGGATCTGTCGGCGCCTGATCCGCTGCATGTGCTCAACCTGTTCGGTCTGCTGCCGTTCGAGGTGCCAGCCTTCCTGGGTATTGGCGTGCTGGCGATCCTGCTGGGTGTCACCATGTGGCTGCAGTTCAAGCTCCAGCCGGCGCAGATGGACCCGGTCCAGCAGCAGGTCTTCGCGATCATGCCCTGGCTGATGATGTTCATCATGGCCCCCTTCGCGCCGGCCTGCTGATCTACTGGATCACCTCAAACGTGCTGACCATTGCCCAGCAGAGCTACCTCTACTCCAAGCATCCGCAGTTGAAGGAACAGGCCGCCAAGGACGCGGCCGATGCCAAGCGGGCGCGCGAGCAGGCAAAGGCCAAGTAGGACGATGGATCAGATCGATGACCCCGTGGAACGGGCGCGCCGCCTGTTTGCGGGGCGCGTCGAGTTTCTGAAGTCCGCGCCAGGGCTGCAGTTTCTGCCCGATCCGGACGTGCCGGAAATCGCCTTTGCCGGGCGCTCCAACGTCGGCAAGAGCTCGCTGCTCAATGCCCTGACCGGCCGCAAGGCGCTCGCCCGCACCTCGGTTACGCCGGGGCGGACGCAGGAACTCAACTTCTTCGACATCGGCGATCCGCTGCTCTTCCGTCTGGTCGACATGCCGGGCTACGGCTTTGCCAAGGCCCCGCTCAAGGTGGTCCAGCAATGGAAGCAGCTGGTCCGCGATTTCCTGCGTGGGCGAGTGGTGCTGAAACGCACGCTGCTGCTGATAGACAGCCGCCACGGCCCTAAGCCGGTCGATATCGACATGATGAAGATGCTCGACGAGTCAGCTGCCAGCTACCGGATCGTCCTAACCAAGGCAGACAAGATCAAGGCCAGCGAGCTGGCTGCCGTGACCGCCGCGACCCAGGCCGAAGCGCGCAAGCATTCCGCCGCCTATCCGGTGGTCCACGTCACCAGCAGCGAAAAGGGCATGGGCATCGCCGAGCTGCGCGGCGCGATTCTGGAAGACGCGTTACTCTGACGCCGGCGGTGCCTTGCGCAGCAGGCGCAGCACCGCAAAGACCAGAATCCCGACCCCGGCCAGCAGCGACAGCCACAGCGCCGCCTTGCGCCCATCCAGCAGGCCGGCTTGCTGCGGCGCAAGCTCTACCGTCGCGACCGGACCCGCTTCGACGGCGGCGAGCTGGAGCTTGGCGGGATCACCGCGCCCCGCAATGTCCTCCACTGCCAGGAACACACCTTCGGCGTTTTCCAGTCCGGCAGCGAGGCGATAGGGCGGCTTGCCGCTGAACCGCGCGACCAGCTCGACAGGCGCGTAAAGCAGTTCGACTTTGGGCGCCGCGGCAAAGCCAGGGGTTCGTTTGTCGGCCTCGATCCGAACGTCGGTTCCAACCGTAACGGCTGGCGACGCGTCACTAAGCGGCAGAACCGCAAAGTTTTCACCCCGCAGCGTTGCCACCCCGGACGGCCGCCAGGGATCATCGCGGCCAAAACGGGTCGCGAAGGTCAATGGAACCACTCCTTCCCCGCCGGTCAGGCTGACCCGCACCGCGCTCGGGCTTTCGCCCGGCGGAAGGGCCAGCTGCAATTCGTGCGGGTTGGCAAGCTGGGCGCCCTTGGTCGGAACAACGGCCAATTGCCGCGCCGCTCCGATCCGGCTCTGCACTGTGGCCTGCCGGATCGCCACGCCCTTTGCCTCGCCCCAGGTGACGCGCAGATAGCGGTTCTTGAGCGCGATATCGCCCAGCGGAATGCGGACAGGACCGGCAATTTCGCTGCCGCCGGAGCGGAAGACCGTATAGCCGCGCAGCACATCCCATGTCGCCAGATCATCGCTGGCGGCAACCGTCAGGTTGACCAATTGGCCCTCGGGATAATCGAGATCGAGCAGCAGCGCGCTGGCTGGCTCAGCAAGACTACGCGTATCGAGAAGCGCTGCGACGGGCCGCTCGGGGCCCGCCGCGCCCGCCAGCGGCACCACGCGTGCAACCCTGTCGGTGCCGATCGTCAGCGCAACTCCGTCCGCGCTCGGTGCCGTCTGCCCCAGCACTGGATAGGCCGGTACGGCTTGCTCCTTCGTGGCTAGCGCGGATGTCCAGACCATTGCAATTGGCAGCGATCGCCCGGTGCTGTCGAACAGCCGCAGGTCCGAATTGGTCGGGTTGCGCAGCGCGAGCAACGCCTGCACCGGGACGGCGATCCGCTGCTCGGGCGCGCCTGCTGCCGGCGTGACGGCGAAACTTGTCGCATAGCTGGCCGGCTTGGCGGGATCGCCCGGCGCTTCCTTCGCACAGGCCCCGAGCAGGGCGACGGCGGCCAGAGCGGTCAGCGCGTGACGGATCATGATTTGGCCTCTTCCTTACGCGGCGGGAGCGGGACGAAATAGCCGATCACCAGCATCAGTATGCCCACCGCGATGAAAGTGACGATCCGCTGCCAGCCCTCGGCACTCGACATGTCGACCAGCAGCAGCTTCGCCACCACCAGCGCCAGCAGGGCCGCGCCGACCAGCCACAGCGTCCGCAGCGCGCGGCGCTGGGCGAAGACCATCAGCGCCATGGCCAGCAGGGTCCAGAGGATCGAAATCCCGGTCTGGACCACCCCACTGGCGGCGAGCGAAGTCGGATCCCAGTTCACCCCCAGCCAGTGATGCGCGGTGCGCAGCCACACCGCGTTGATCGCGGCGAAGCCCAGCAGCGCTGCCAGAGCGGGGGCCAGCGGGCCGCGCAGCATGTCTGCGCCATCGGGCGCTGGCGTCATCGCACTAGCCATCCGGTGCCACAGCGCCAGCGCGGCGAGTGCCAGCAGTACGGCGAGGTCCACCGGGTTGAGCAGCGGGATGTAAGGCAAGGGCGCGGTCACGCCTTCGGCCGCAACGGCCGTCACCAGCGCGCCGCCATAGACCAGCAGCACCAGCGGAACGGCAGCGGTCCAGGCATAAGCGATGATCCGTCCGGCCAGCGGCCAGCGCTGTGCCAGTGCCTTGCCCGCCTGGGCCGCCTCACCGATCCGGGTGAGCAGCAACAGCACCAGCGTGGCCGCGACCAGGAAGGCGACCCCGGCCCACGAGGTCTTCCACAGGTCCGCCCGCGCGATCCCAAGGAACAGCGTGTTGGCCAGGACACCGGTGAGCAGCCAGACCGTGCCAGCGTGAATCCAGTCCTGGGCAAAGCCATGCACTTCGCCCTGCGCACTTACCGGCAAGGCATCGCGGGTGCGAACAATATCGACGTGGAGCGCCAGCGCCGCCAGCCAAGGCAACACGTCCGGCCAGTCGAACACATGGTTCCCGGCCGCGGCCTGGACCAGTAGCGTGACCCCCAGCAGCGGCAGGCTGAACAATGCGGGCCAGCCGGCCACGGCCCAGTCAAACCGCTTTGCAACCTTGAGCGAGAGCCACATCGCCGCTGTCACGACCAGCGCGGCCAACAACTGTTGTAGCGCGCCAGGGAAGACCGGAACGGGCCCCAGCTCGGTGGTGACGGCCGGCAATTGCCGCGTCACTTCGCGCACCAGCGCGATGCAGGCGAAGGCAAAGCCAGCGAGGTAAAGCGGCGGACCGAGGCGCGCTTCGTAAGGCGCATAGCTCTTCGCCCAGTCGGAGCCGCTGTGTTCGAGCGGACGGCGCAGCCACCAGGCGATGGCCAGCAGCGGCCCGGCAATCAGCAGCGGGCCGATGAAGCCGGTGTTGAGCAAGGGCAGCGCGGCAATGTTCGGCTCGATCGTCACCAGCATCAGCATGGCCGCGACGCCGACCAGGCCGATCCCGAAAGCGCGCGGCATCCAGCGCGCCTGCCGCATGCCGACCCAGAACGCTCCTGCCCCCTCGAGCGCCCAGGCCGCACCGGCCCAGCGGACTTCGAGTGCGAGCGGGATGGCCAGCGTGACAAAGCCCACCCCGATTGCGATCAGGCATTCGCCCAGCAGCCGCGTTTCGGGCCGGGGCTTGCGCCAGACCCAGGCCGCCAGCGCGACATAGACCGCGCCAAAGGCCAGCGCCGCCCAGGCCTCGCCATAGGGCAGGTCTGCAACCAGCTGGGTCTGGAACCCGAAGCCCACAATCGCCGTGCCGAACAGCAGGGTCGAATCCGCCGCCAGCCCGAACCGGCCGGGGGTGTTGTGGGCATAAAGGAGCGCAGTGATCAGGTAGATCGCGACCGTGCCGGCGAGGAACAGCTGGCAGACCCAGAACTGCTCCGGACCATAACGCGCCGCCGCCCAAGCCCCGCCGATGATGAAGGTGGCGAAGAAGCCAAGCAGGTTAAGCTCGCGCCAGGATTTCCAGCGGGCGATAAACAGGATCGCAAGGTTGAGCACCGTGCCATAGGTAAACAGCGGCAGCGGCGTGGGGCTTTCTCCGCCCAGCAGCACCGGCACGGCAAAGCCGCCGGCGAAGGAGGCCAAGGCCATCAGCTTCGAATCCTGCAGCAGCGCCAGCGCGCAGCCGAGCGCGGCAATCACGATCATCAGCGCGAAAGCGGCCAGCGGCGGCATCACCTCGAAGAGGCGCGCGGCGGCAAAGACCGTGAGGTAGAGCACGCCCACCCCGGCACCTTGCAGCGCCAGGCCGAATTCGGGCCGCTGGACCCGGCGGTTGAACCCGACCCCCAGCAGCGCGGCGCCGAACGCCCCGACGCTCGCCAGCCGCAGCTCGATCGGGAACAGCCCGGCATTGGCGGCATAATTGGCCAGGAAGCTGAGGCCGACGAACAGGATGACCAGGCCGACCCGGACAATCGTGTTGCCGCCGAGCAGCCAATTGCGGGCAGCGGCAAAGCCGCGTTCGATCAGGTCCGGCTCAGGCGGCTCATAACTGCGCGTCGGCAGTTCAATTGTCTCAGCCATTGCTCGCTCGGGCAGCGGCTGGCTAACGGCTGGCGGCGGGGCAACCGTGCGGGCCGCAGCGCGAACCCGGGGAACGCTGGCAGCGGGAGCCTCGCGGAGCGGCTCTGGTGCAGGCGGCACCGCACCACGGGCATCCAGCTCGGCCGCAACCCGGCGGGCAACGATCTCGTCCAGGTCCGCACCAAGCACGTCGCGGTAGGTGTCACGGGCCAGGCGGCGCACCGCACTTTCGGCCCAGATCCCCGCAAGCAGACCCACTAGCGCGCCCGACACCAGCCCGAACTCGCCGGACCCGGCAAACCCGAACAGCCCGCCGATTACCGCACCCCACAGCTTCATCGCGTGCTCCCATCCCGCATCCCGGCATAAAGCCATATCCGGGCGGTCAGGTCACGCGGCTTTGTCAGGCGGCGAACATTTGCCCCAGATCGGCGAAAGCCTTGATCTCGATCGCATTGCCGCTGGGATCGCGGAAGAACATGGTCGATTGCTCGCCGTTCTGGCCCTTGAAGCGGGTGTAGGGCTCGATCTCGAACTTCACGCCGGCGCCGCGCATCCGCTCCGCCAGGGCGGCGAAGTCCTCCAGCGTCAGCACCACGCCAAAGTGCGGCACCGGCACCCCATGGCCATCGACATGGTTGCGCGCGGCATCGCGACCGGCATTGTCCGGGGCAAGGTGGGCGACGAGCTGGTGGCCGAAGAAATCGAAATCGACCCATTGCTCGGACGAGCGGCCCTCGGGGCAGCCCAGCACTTCGCCATAAAAGGCACGCGCGGCGGCCAGGTCGTGGACCGGAAAGGCGAGATGAAAGGGGCGCAGGCTCATGAAGGCTCCTCGGTCATGACGGCCCCGACATGGGCCGCGCCGCGCTTGGCGGCAAGTGCTTCCTGGCGGTGGCGTTCGCGGTAGCCGGCGCGCTGTTCTTCGGTCCGCTCGGCAAAGCAGGCCGGACAGCTTACGCCTTCCTCGTATTCCGGCGCGGCCTGCTGCTCGGGGCTGACCGGGCGGCGGCAGGCGTGGCACAGCGCGAAGCTGCCCGGCACCAGTCCATGGCCAACGCTGACCCGCTGGTCGAAGACGAAGCATTCGCCCTGCCACAGGCTCGCCTCAGGCGGCACCTCTTCGAGGTACTTCAGGATCCCGCCCTGGAGGTGAAAGACCCGCTCCACTCCCTCGGCCTTGAGGAAGGCGGTCGACTTTTCGCAGCGGATCCCGCCGGTGCAGAACATCGCCACTTTCGGCGTCTGGCCTTGCCCCAGCAATTCCTCGCGCCGCGCGCGGAACCACGCCGGAAAGTCGCGGAAGCTGGCGGTCTGCGGATCGATCGCGCGCTGGAACGTGCCGATCGCCACTTCATAGTCGTTGCGGGTGTCGATCACGATCGTGTCCGGATCTGCGATCAGCGCGTTCCAGTCGGCCGGGGCGACATAAGTCCCGACCGAGGCGAGTGGATCGATCTGGGGCTGGCCCATCGTCACGATTTCGCGCTTCAGCCGCACCTTCATCCGGTGGAACGGCATGGAGGGCGCGCGTGAGAACTTGACCTCAAGCTCAGCGCAGCCGGGCAGGCCGCGGATATGATCCAGCACTGCGGCAATCCCGGCATCGGTGCCCGCAATTGTGCCGTTAAGCCCTTCATGCGCCAGCAGCAGCGTGCCCTTTACGCCAGCCACGCGGCAGCAGGCCAGCAGCGGCGCTTGCAGGGCCGCATGATCGGCAAAGGGCGTGAACTTGTAGAGCGCCGCGACGCAGATCGGCAGGCTGGCGGGTTCCATGACGCGGCCCTAATCGTTCAGCCTCGACAGCGTCAAGCTGAACGGCTAGCGCTGCCGCCCATGAAGCTGATCATCGGCAACAAGAATTATTCCAGCTGGTCGCTGCGCGGCTGGCTGGCGGTCAAGCAGTCCGGCCTGGCCTTCGAGGAGATCCAGGTCCCGCTCTATGGCGAGGACTGGGATCACCAGAAGAAGGAGCGGGACGAGATCGCGCCCTCCTCCGGCAAGGTCCCGGTGCTGTGGGACGGCGATGCCGTAGTCTGGGACAGTCTGGCGATCATTGAATACCTGGCTGACCGGGTCGGGCGTGAGCGGTTCTGGCCCAAGGCCGATGATGCCCGCGCAATGGCCCGCTCGATGGTCGCGGAAATGCATTCGGGCTATGCCGCACTGCGCCGCCAGTGCCCGATGAACATTCGCCGTCAGGTCCAGGGCTGGGAGATCGACGAGGAAGCGCGCGGCGACATCGTCCGCATCCTGACGCTGTGGGCCGAGGCGCGGGCCCGGTTCGGGCGCGGGGGGCCGTTCCTGTTCGGCACCTTCAGCGCCGCCGACATCTTCTATGCGCCGGTCGTCAGCCGGTTCATGACCTATGGGATAGGTGTTCCGGGCTTCGCCCTCGCCTATATGGAAGCGGTCTGGGAACACGAATGGCTGCAGGCTTGGGTCGCCGCCGCCGAAGAAGAAGACTGGGTGATCGAGCAATGGGAAATTCCGGGTCGAGGCGGCAAGGCCAAGTGATGCGGTGGCTTGCGTTTGTCCTGGCCGCCATGGCGGCGGTGGCGGCACGTCCGGCCTTTGCCTGGGGTGAATTCGGCCACCATTCGACCGCCAGCATCGCCTGGGCCAATGTCTCGCCCGAAACCCGCAAGGCGGTGCGTGATCTGTTGCGCTCGGAAAAGGGGCTGGGCACACCCTATTGCCGCGTGCGCAGCCTGGAAGAAGCGAGCTATTGGCCCGATTGCATCCGCCGCGAAGGCTGGCGCTGGGCCTATTCCTTCGCCTGGCACTATCAGACGATGAACGTCTGCCGCCCCTATGACCCGCGCGCCAACTGTTCCGGCGGCAACTGCGTGACGGGCCAGATTGAGCGCAACCGCCGCGTCCTTGCCGACAAGAGCCTGCCCGCCGCCCAGCGGCTCGAAGCCCTGGCCTGGTTGACGCATTTCGTCGGCGATCTGCACATGCCGCTCCATTCGGGCGACAACAACGATCTCGGCGGCAACCAGGTGGCGGCCAAGTATGGGATCGCCCCTGGCCGCAACCTGCACTCAGTCTGGGACGGCCCGATGGCCGAGCGCGGGATCACCAGCGCCGTGCCGCCGCTGATCCGCCGCTATACGCCCGAAGAACGCGCCGCGCTTGACACTGGCGAAGTGGCCGACTGGGGCCGCGAAAGCTGGGAACTGGCACGCGGGCTGGTCTACGCCAAAGCCTTCGACCGCGATCCCTGCGCCGGCGGCGAAGCGCCAAAGGAGGTAGTCTGGACCAACGAGGATATCGAGGCCAGCCTGCCGACCCTGCGCCAGCGGATCAGCCAGGCCGGTCTGCGCCTCGCCCGCCTGCTGGATGGAGCTCTGGCCAAGTGACCACAACCCTGCCGCCCGTCCTCCCGCTCGCCCAAGCGCTGATGGCTGCACCCAGCGTGACGCCTGCTACGGGCTCGGTGTTCGATTGCCTGGAGAGCCAGCTCGCCCCGCTGGGCTTTGCGGTGCACCGGTTCCTGGCGGGCGAAGCGCCCGACGGGCCGGTCGAGAACCTCTTCGCGATCCGGCCCGGCCCCGCCGGCAGCCGCCATTTCGCCTTTGCCGGTCACCTCGATGTGGTTCCGCCGGGCGAAGGCTGGACCAGCGGCGCCTTTGCCCCTGAGGTGCGCGGCGAGCTGCTTTATGGCCGCGGCGCGGTCGACATGAAGGGCGCAATCGCGGCGATGGTTTCGGCCGTGTCTGGCCTGCCGCAGGACGCCGGAACGATCAGCTTCATCATCACTGGCGACGAGGAGGG
>JACDQK010000297.1 GCA_015657645.1 Novosphingobium sp. | reverse complement strand
TCGATCCGTCGGACACGGCGTCGATCGTGTTGATCAGCTTGATCGCGTCTTTTTTGCGCGCATCAGTTGCCGCGCCGGAACACCAGCGAAGCGCACCAGGTCTTCCTGGGCAATGCCCAGCTTGGCCAGCACCGCCGCTTCGAGCGCGGGGGCTTCATGGTCAAGCGGCAGGGCCAGGTCGGTCAGGCGGATCATGAGCCGCCTTTCGCCGGATGCGGCCGCGAAGGCAAGCGCCCGCTCAGCTTTGGGCCACCCCGCGCGACCAGCGCGAAAATGCGCTGAGGCAGGAGAAGCCGAGCCGTCCGGCGATCTCGGTCTTGCTGTAACCGGCCGCGACCAGTGACCCTAGCGCCTCGCTCCGGGCCTGCTGGACCAGTGCGGTAAAGCTGGTGCCGTCGCGCGCCAGCCGGCGGTGGAGGGTCCGGCGGTCGACGCCAAGCCGCTGGGCAATCCGCTCAGCCCGGCAATCGCCGCGGCTGAGCGCGGCGCGGATCATGGTCAGCACCCGGTCCGCCTCCCGCGCGGCCGGTCCCGGGCCGGCTTGTCCCAGCATGCGCTCAACCAGGGCCGCCGCGCCCGGATCGGCGCCTTCGATCGGCTGGCGCAGCTCGGCGCTGGTCACGACCAGCCCGGTCTGCTCCTGCGCGAACATCGGCACGCGGCCAAAAACAGGTGAGGTGGCGCGCCAGGCTGGCGGGACGGGCATGGGTGAACAGCACCATTTCCGGCTGCCAGTCCCGCCCGATGAATTCGCGCAGCAGCGCGGTGAGCGAGGCCAGCGTCAGTTCGCTCGCCTCGCGATTGGCCAGGGCCAGCGACGGGTCGATCGCCAGCCGCAGCAGCGCGATCTCGCCATCGTCCTCGATCGTCAGGCCCAGCCCCTCGATCTGCGCCCAGCTGAACCTGGCCAGGGCCGCGATGGCCTGGCCGACGGTCGGCTGCTCCCGCAGCAGCAGGCGCAGCGGACCCATCACCGAGGGCCGCCGGACCAGCGCCAGCCGTAGCCCCAGATCGTCGATCCCGGCCTGGCGGGCGGTCAGGGCCAGCAGCGCCGCGACCTGCTGGGTCGGGATCCGCAGTTCGCGCTCGCGCAGCGCCTGCTCTGGGATACCGGCCGCGCGGAGCAGGGCGGCGGGCGACAGCCCGCGCTCGCGCGCCACCACGTCGAGCCCTTCGAGCACTGCACTGCGGGCCAGCAGGGTCATCGGGCGGATTCCATGTCCCGAGATGTCAAGCAACTGGCCCGATATGTCAACCAGGCCTGCTCGGCAGCGCTAGGCTGGCAGCACAACAAAGCAATCGGGAGAGACCAAGATGGCCGAACTGCTCCAAACCCGCGACTATAGCCAATTCCGCGTCGTGCCGCGTACGCCGGTGATCGGCGGCTGGATCGAAGGCTGCAACCTGGCCGAGCTGGACGATGCCGGCCTGGCAGAACTGCGCGAGGCGCTGTGGACCTATGGCGTGCTGTTCGGGCGCGGCCAGCACCTGTCGTTCGATGCGATGAAGCGTGTCGCCCTGGCCTTTGGCGACCAGTTGGAAAAGCACACTTTCGCGCCGACCAAGGCCGATGAAGGCCACCCCGAAGTGGTGGTGATCCAGCGGTTGCAGACCGAGAACGCCAAGTCGACGACCGACCTGTGGCACCACGACGTGACCGCCCGCAAGCACCCCAACATCATGTCGATCCTCCAGGCCGAGCAGGTCCCGTTCGGGGCCGACACGATGTGGGCCAGCATGAGCGCGGCCTATGAACGGCTGCCCGAGGCGCTGAAGCAACTCTTCTCCAGCATCCAGGTCGAGCACGATTCGGTCTACCTGATGCTGCGTCACGATTTTGGCGATGCGGGGATCATCGAGCGGATCATGGGATCGCGCGAACATGCCGTGCACCCGGCGGTGATCCGCCACCACTCCACCGGCAAGCCCTGCCTGTTCGTGGGCAATGCCTATGTCCAGCGGGTCCACGGCTATGAGACCGAGCTGTCCGAACCGCTGATCAAGATCGCCAACGAGATGTCGAAGATCCCCGAGATCCAGGTCCGCCACCAGTGGGAGCCGGGCGACGTGGCGCTGTGGGACAATTTCGGGACCACCCACTATGGCGTCTCGGCCGATATCGGCACCCAGCTGCGGCGGCTTCACCGGGTGGCGAGCTGGTCGGAAAAGGTCGCGCCAGAGCCCTATATGGCACTCGCCGCCGAATGAAGATCGATGGCGCCTGCCTGTGCGGCCAGATCCGCTATGAGGCAGTGATCGATCCGGCGGCGATCATGGTCTGCCATTGCACCGATTGCCAGGTGAACGGCGGCGGTGCCTTCCGCTGGGGCACGCTGGTGCCGCGCGACCAGTTCACGCTGCTGGCCGGAACGCTGAAGTTCTATCACAAGACCGCGGCCAGCGGGCGCGAACGGGCCCTGGCCTTTTGCGGGGACTGCGGAACATCGCTCTACGGTACCCAGGCTGACACGGCGGAGACCTATTCGCTGCGGCTCGGCACGGCGCGGCAGGCCCGCTTGCTGCAGCCGAGCCTGCAGATCTGGCACGGCTCGGCCTATGACTGGACCGATCATCTCGACGCCGTGCCGGCGCTGGACACCCAGCCTTGAGCCAGGGTCCGGCCGATCAGCGCACCCCCTGGGGGCTGGTGCTGTTCATGCTGGCGCTGCACGTGCTCAACCAGATCGACCGCCAGCTGGTCGCCGCCTTTGCCGCCGACATCATCCATGACCTGTCGCTCAGCCGCGGCCAGTTCGCGCTGATCGCGGGCCTGGCCTTCAGCGGGGTCTATGCCTTTGCCGCCTTGGCCGCAGGGGTGCTGGCCGACCGCTTCGGTCGCGTGCCGGTCCTGGCCGGCGGCGTCGGGGTATGGAGCCTGTTCACCGCGCTGGGCGGGTTTGCGCAGGGGTTCTGGACCATGCTGCTATCCCGGCCGCTGGTCGCGGCGGGCGAGGCCACGCTTGTGCCCTGCGCCACCAATGTGATCCTGGCGCGCACGCCCGATCGGCAAAAGGCGGCGGCAATCGGCCTGTTCTTTGCCGGCATCCCGCTGGGGATTGGCGGCGGCTTCCTGATCGCCGGCCTGCTGGGCCCGGTGCTCGGCTGGCGCGGCACCTTCATGGCGATGGGGCTGCTGGGGATCGCTGCCTTCTTTGCGATCTTGCGGTTGCAGGATGATCCGCCGGCAGCGGGCGCCAGGCCAACACTACGCGGCAACCTGGCAGAGTTGTGGCAAATTGCCCGCGCCCGTCCGCGCGTGCTTTACGCCTCGCTCGGGCTGATTGCCGCCCATGCCCACACTGGCACTAGTCCGTTCGTGCAGCTGTGGCTGGTCAGCGAGAAGGGTTACGACAAGGCCGTGGCGGCCAGCACCTATGGCTTGATGTTCGTGACGGTCGGCCTGGCCGGAACCTTCGGCGCAGGGCTGGTGACCGACTGGGCGCACCGGCGCCTGGGTTGGGACCACGCCCGTTCGATCCTGGTGATCTTGTGCCTGCTGGTGCCGCTGCTGGTGCTTTACCGGTTGGCCCCGGGCGGCTCACCGGCGTTCCTGGCGGGCATGGTCGGCTCGATCCTGTTCATGACCGTGATCTACGGCCCGATCTTTGCCGTGATCGAGGAGCAATTGCCATTTCGGCTCAAGGCAACCTCGACTGGGTGCAACATGCTGGGGGTCAATATCCTGGCGCTGGGCGCGGTCGGACTGGGCATTGGCATGGCCAGTGATGCTCTGGTCGCGGCTGGATCGGCGCTGAGCTGGACCTGGCCATTAGTCGGGGCCGACCTGCTGGCGTTGTCTGCCATTCCCCTGCTCTGGCTGGCGCTGCGGCGCCCTGCGCTAGCGGTCTGAGCGGCCTGCGGCCGAGCGTCAGCGCGGCAAAGTTTGCTATTTCGGGCAGGAAGGCGCATAGGGTCCGGGCTACGTCGCCTGCGACGGGACTTTCGGCAGTCGATGCCCCAACTCCCCTTACACGCCACATTGCCCCAGGCGCACGTCGTGCCTGGGTCCTGCAGGTTTCGTGAAAGGACCGCATCATGCCTATTGGCACCGTAAAATTCTTCAATACCGACAAGGGCTTTGGCTTTATCGCGCCTGATGGCGGCGGCACGGACAGCTTTGTCCACATCACTGCCGTCCAGGCTGCGGGCATGTCGACGCTCGACAAGGATCAGCGGATCAATTTCGAACTGGAAACCGATCAGCGCGGCCGCACCTCGGCCGTGAACCTTTCGGCGGCCTGATCGGATGGCCAAAGAGGAGTTAATGACCCTCGACGGCCAGATCGATGACATCCTCCCCGACGGCCGGTTCGGTGTGGTGCTCGAAAACGGGCACCACATCGTGGCCTATACTTCAGGCAAGATGCGGAAGTTCCGCATCCGCTCGGTCGTCGGGGATCGGGTCAAGGTCGAAATGACGGCCTACGATCTCAGCAAGGGTCGGATCGTGTTCCGCGATCGCGGGCCGGGCTTCACAACGGGGGCACCGCCGCGGCGTCAACAGCGCCGCTGAGGGGCACAACCGAGGAGAATGGCAATGTCGACCTCCACCCAGTTCTACCTCGACCAGGCCGAACAGTGTGGCCGCAACGCCCAGTCGGCAACCCTGGCCAACCAACGCGAGGTCCAGCTCAAGGCCCAGGCTGCCTGGCAGGCCATGGCCGACCGGGCCATCCACACCGCCACCGAACGCGACCGCCGCGAGGCCGAGCGCCGCGCGCTGGCGCTTGCCTCCCAAGGAGAGCCTGAATGTCCCGAGACGAGATGATCCGCCCGTTCCTGATCAACCGCGATGCGGAGGGCCACGTGCGGCTTTCGGTCCGCGACGTGCGCTACAATTCGCAAGGCTATCCGCTGGTCACTGCCGTAATGCAGGACACCCTGTTTGACACGGTCGCCGCGGCGCGCAGCTATGCCCGCACGCACTTCAAGGCGATCGCCGGGCAGTACGAACTCAAGACCAGCTAGAGCGGGTTTCCGTCGCGGTCGCGGTAGATCTCGCGGCGGCCGACGTGGTTGGACGGGCCGACGAAGCCGTCGGCCTCCATCCGCTCGACCCATTTGGCGGCGGTGTTGTAACCCACGCCCAGCTGGCGCTGAAGCCATGAGGCCGAGGCCTTCTGGCTTTCGAACACGATCTGGCAGGCCTGGCGATACTTGCGCTCTTCGGGGCTATCAGAGGCCGTGGCGTCGAGATCGTCAAACCCAAAGCCGCCGTCTTCCGGCTCTTCGGTGACCGAATCGACATATTCCGGCTTGCC
>JACDQK010000296.1 GCA_015657645.1 Novosphingobium sp. | reverse complement strand
GGTCGCCTCGGCGCTGCTCGCGATGGGCGTCAAAAGGGTGACCGCATTTCCTGGTTCGGCAAGAACGCCACGACCTATTTCACCCTGTTCTTCGGTGCGGCGCGCGCCGGGATTGTGATGACCCCGGTCGGCTGGCGGCTGGCCGAGCCCGAAGCCGCCTTCATCATCGACAATGCCGAAGCCAAGGTGCTGTTCCTGGGTGACGGGTTCGAAGCCTGCGCCAATACGCTGGGCCAGCGCCCTGGTCTGCTGCGCTGCTTCACCGCTGATGAGGCGCGCAAGCTGATGAAGGAAGCCCCGCGCACCGAGTTTGAACCTTCGGGTCCAAACGATGCGGTGCTACAGCTCTACACCTCCGGCACGACCGGCAATCCCAAGGGCGCGATTCTCTCCAACGCCAACCTCTTTGCCCTCCGCAAGGCCGGGATCGACAACCCGCACCCCTATTCGCTGATGGACGAGGACGAAGCGATCCTGGTCGCCATGCCCTGCGCCCATATCGGCGGCACGGGTCTGGGCGTCATGTCGCTGGCGGCGGGCCTGCCGGGCGTGGTCCTGTCCGAATTCGAGCCGACCCGCGTGTTCGATGCCGTGGTCAATCGCGGCGTGACGCGGTTCTTCATCGTGCCGGCCGCGCTGGCACTGCTGCTCCAGCATCCGGACTGCGCCAAGACCGATTTCAGCCGTCTGCGCTATATCCTCTACGGCGCCTCGCCGATCCCGCTCGAACTGCTGCGCCAGTGCATCGCCATGTTCGGGGCCGATTTCATCCAGGCTTACGGGATGACCGAAACCACCGGGACGATCTGCACCCTGCCGCCCGAGGACCATTCGGTCGAAGGCAACCAGCGGATGCGCTCGGCCGGCAAGCCGCTGCCGGGCGTGGAAGTGATGATCCGCGGCCAGGATGGCCAGGCCATGGCCGTGGGCGAAATCGGCGAGATCGTCACCCGCTCCTCCAACAACATGCTCGGTTACTGGAAGCTGCCCGAAGCCACCGCCAGCACGATGGACGCCGATGGCTGGATCGCCACTGGTGACGTCGGCTACATGGATGAAGACGGCTACGTTTACATGTACGACCGCGCCAAGGACATGATCATCACTGGCGGCGAAAACGTCTATCCAGCCGAGGTCGAGAGCGGGATCTATGGCCACCCGGACATTCTGGAAGTCGCCGTGATCGGCGTGCCCGATCAAAAGTGGGGCGAAGCGGTCAAGGCGATCTGCGTGCCCAAACCCGGCCACACCATCGATCCGGACAGCGTGATCAACTGGGCGCGCGAGCGACTGGCCGGCTTCAAGGTGCCCAAGTCGGTCGACACGATCGAAGCCCTGCCGCGCAATCCCAGCGGCAAGATCCTGCGCCGCGAATTGCGCGCGCCCTATTGGGCGGGCTACGACCGGCAAGTGAATTGAGAGGAAGAGAGACCATGACCGATGCCCTGCCCGGCGCCAAGGACCACATCGCCGCTGCCCTCGCGCTCTGCGCCAAGATCGACGATCTTCCGGCTGATACACCGCTGATCGCCATCAACAAGGTCGGCGTGATCGGCGCGGGCACCATGGGCGGCGGGATCGCCATGAACTTCCTCTCGGCCGGGATCCCGGTGACGATTGTCGAGCGCGAGGAAGCGGCACTGACCCGCGGCGTCGCGGTGATGGGCAAGAACTATGAAGCGAGCGTCAAGCGCGGCCGGATCGAGGCGGCGATGGCCGAAGCGGCGATGGCCCGCCTGACCCCCAGCCTGGAGTTCGAAAGCCTAGCGGATTGCGACCTGGTGATCGAGGCGGTCTATGAATCGATGGAGGTCAAGAAGGACGTCTTCGGGCGGCTCGATGCCATCGTGAAGCCGGGCGCGATCCTGGCCAGTAACACCAGCTATCTCGACGTCAACGAAATCGCCGCCGCGACCAAGCGGCCCGAGGCCGTGCTGGGCATGCACTTCTTCTCGCCCGCCAACATCATGAAACTGCTCGAAGTGGTGCGCGGCGCCAAGACCGGCGCGAGCGAACTCGCCACGGTGATGCAGCTGGCCGGCAAGATCGGCAAGGTCCCGGTCGTCTCGGGCGTGTGCCACGGCTTCATCGGCAACCGCATGCTGTCCAAGCGACAGGAACAGGCCAATGCCCTGCTGATGGAAGGCGCGGCCTATTACGATATCGACCAGGTCCTGCTCGACTTCGGCTTCCCGATGGGGCCGTTCCAGATGGGCGACCTCGCCGGCCTCGACATTGGCTGGCACCGCGATCCCAGCAAGGTCACCACGATCCGCGAAGCGCTTTGTGCCGCCGGGCGTTGGGGCCAGAAGACCGGCAAGGGCTTCTATGACTACGCCGAAGACCGCAGCCGCAGTCCGTCGGACGAAGTGAAGGCGATCATCGCCGACTTCGCCAGCAAGAGCGGCGTCGCGCAGCGCGAGGTCAGCAAGCAGGAGATCTTCGAACGGCTGCTCTATCCGATGGTCGCGGAAGGAGCGCTGATCCTCGAGGAAGGCATCGCCCAGCGCGCCGGGGATGTCGATCTGGTCTGGCTCAACGGCTATGGCTGGCCGGCCTGGACCGGCGGGATCATGTACTGGGCCGATCACGAAGGCCTGGGCAAGATCGCCGATGGCCTGAAGCGGCATGGCCTGCCGGTCGCACCGCTGCTGGAAAAGCTGGCAGCGTCTGGCGGCAAGTTCAGCGACTGAGCCTTACCGCGCCCGCGGGATGCACTGTTCGCGCGGGACACCAGTAAAGTGGCTGCAGCCGTAGAGCACAATCTCGGCCCCGCCGGGGTCGCGGGTATAGCTGAATTGTAATGCGGCGCGCGCCGCTGGCGGGATCGGGAAGGCCTGCGGGATCGCCGCCGGGTCAGTCCAGCCCAGCACGCGGCAGGTCCCCGGCTGATTACAGACCGCTCGGGCAGCGGCGAGCGCATCGGCGGAAGCCGAACCCGCCAGCAGGATGAAGTTGGCCTTCCCGGCAGTGGCGCGCATCACGACCGTGCCGCTATCGATCTTCGGCGCGTCGGGCACGGCGGTGGGCAGTGGCGCGGCCTCTGGCAGAAGCGCAGTGTCCGCGCCAAACAGGGTGGCAGGATCGGCCTCACCCCCGCGATAGGCTGCTGAAAAGGCGGGCTTGGTGCCCCAGAAGCCGGGCCAGCGGAAGAACAGGTGCGTCTCGATCTTCGCCAGCTTTTCGAGCTCGGGGCTCCAGTAGGGATAGACCCAATCGGTGTGGTAATGCGTGGCGAGGCCGACCGGCTTGAACACGTAGCCGCCGAGCGCCTCGCCGGCGCGGATCCGGGCCTGGAGCCAGGCACTGTCCGAATAGCGCCGGGCGAGTGAGCCATCGCAAGTGAAGGTGAACTGGACATCCGGTGGCAACGACTCGCTGCCCTGGAAGACAACGTCCGCAGACCGTCTTGGCGAAGGCCGGAATGGCGCACGCGGTTGAGCAACGACCTGGATGACGGCGCGCTGGCCGATGTCGCTGGCTCCGGCCTCAGCCATGGCGGCGAGCGCGAGGCATTCGGTCGCGCGGTGGCGGTCTTCGGGCGAGCCCTTGAAGGCAAAGCGCGGCGCCGGAGTGACGGGGCCTTTGACGAAGGGCACGGCGGCATTGCGGGCGCGGGCCGCATCCATGTCCGACAGCGAAGGCGGCGCGGTAAGCAGCGGGGCATCGGCCGGCAGGCCCGGCAAGCGCGCCAGCTCCGTCGTCCGATCGGCCGGATCTTCGTCAAGCGACAAGCCCAGCGCCAAGCCAAGGGCCAGCAACAGGGCGATCACCACCGGAAGGATCAGGCCGGAATCCGGCCGGGACTTTGCGCGCATTGCGGCGTTCCTATCGCGGGCCAAGTTAACCGAACAACAAAAAAGCCCCGGCGGTGCCGGGGCTTTCTGCTATTCAGTGTGCTTGATCCGGACAGATCAGGCGTAGCTGACCGCGATGGTCTGGCGGCGGCGACGCAGCGCGGCACCGGCGATGCCAACACCCAGGATCATCATGAGCCAGGTCGACGGCTCAGGCACCGCTGAGATGAACCGCACGTTGTCCACTTCAGCCGAATTCTGGCTCGACAGGATACGGATCCCACCGATCAACGGGTCCCCATTGCTGCGGGTAATAGTTACAAGCCGGTTGGTGTTCGGCAGCACCTGGTTACCGCTCGGACCGCCTAGAAAAGCGGAACCCGAGAAGGTTTGGATCACGCTGCCGGTTTTGCTCAGCAGCTGGAAGCTGTTGTAAGTGTCGATCGAACCGAGGTAAAAGCTTAGCGCCTTGTAGCCAGGCACAAGTATGTCACGGATCGTCGCCGAAGTTCCGCCAAAGACCGAGAGGTACCTGCTGCCATCGCTGCCGAACGGCTGAGCATACTGGCCCGAGACGCTTCCCGTCACGAGCGAAGCGCCGCTGAGGGTCACGACAACTCCCGCTGGCGCGGCGCCGTTGAAGGTGACAACCTTGCTGCCCGGAGTGCTGACCTTTGATGCATTGAAGGTCGCGGTGCCGCCATTGGTCACGATTACCGTGGCGGCGTGTGCAGTGCTTCCCATTGCGCAGCGGCAAGAGCAAGGCCAATCAGCAGGGTCTTTTTCATAGGTACTCCAACGTCTGATAATGCAGGAGTCACGGCACGTTGAGCGCCAAGCCCCTTTGATGCTTATGCCAACCCAAAGAGCTCGCTTACGGCACCAGAAAGTGGTGGCCTAACTGGTTAGTCTCTTCTTAACAATAGGGAATGGCGGGTCCTGCCGGTGGGATGCACCTGGTGTTTCAATCTGGCACTGAATGCGTTCCAATCGTTCCGCCGGTTTGCAGGACTAGGGTCAGGACCTGTTTACTCGCCGACCTAAGCACCTTGGCTAGATCCGATGTGCGTCACCGTGTGCCCGATCCTCAACCCAGCGGCCAAGCGACTGATCTGCGGACAACAAAAAACCCGCCGAAGCGGGGTTCTGTGTGGTTGCGGGGGTAGGATTTGAACCTACGACCTTCAGGTTATGAGCCTGACGAGCTACCGGGCTGCTCCACCCCGCGTCACCAGTGCCAGACGGATTGAGCCGCCTTGGCAGAAGCTGAAAAAGCCGCCGCGCGGTCAGACCGGCAGCGACTTTTCAGAAACATGTGAATGGGTTTGTACCGTGCCCGCCTGCTATAATGCCTGGCGACGCCCTACTCTTCCAACGCTTGAGCGTTAGTACCATCGGCGCAGTCAGGTTTCACGGCCGAGTTCGAGATGGGATCGGGTGGGTCACTGACGCTATGGTCACCAAGCAATAAAGCAGGCGGATACGGTTTTTAATCGATGCACTTTGCCAGATGTTTCACTGACGTACGTTTTAAGGCGTCTCTGGCTGTGAGATCGTCCAACCTTCGCAGACAGCAGGGCTGTCATTGATGGTGGAATTCCCAAGCATGATCAGAGTTATTAGGACCGGTTAGCTCCACACATTACTGCGCTTCCACATCCGGCCTATCAACGTGATGGTCTATCACGACTCGAAGATACCTTATCTTGAGGGAGGCTTCCCGCTTAGATGCTTTCAGCGGTTATCCCGTCCATGCATAGCTACCCTGCTGCGCGGCTGGCGCCACGACAGGTACACCAGAGGCATGTTCACCCCGGTCCTCTCGTACTAGGGGCAACTCCTCTCAAGTATCGACGCCCACGGCAGATAGGGACCAAACTGTCTCGCGACGTTCTGAACCCAGCTCACGTACCACTTTAATTGGCGAACAGCCAAACCCTTGGGACCTGCTCCAGCCCCAGGATGTGATGAGCCGACATCGAGGTGCCAAACGATTCCGTCGATATGAGCTCTTGGGAATCATCAGCCTGTTATCCCCGGCGTACCTTTTATCCGTTGAGCGATGGCCCTTCCACGAGGGACCACCGGATCACTATGACCGACTTTCGTCTCTGCTCGACTCGTCAGTCTCGCAGTCAGGCAGGCTTATGCCATTGCACTCTAACAGCCGGTTTCCAACCGGCCTGAGCCTACCATCGCGCGC
>JACDQK010000295.1 GCA_015657645.1 Novosphingobium sp. | reverse complement strand
GGGTGCGGGACATGATCCGGGCCCCCGCTGCTTCGTCCTCGGCAATGATCCCGCGCAGAATGTCGGTCATGATCGAGCCGGGGCCGATCGCATTTACCCGGATGCCCTTGGCGGCCAGCGCCAGGGCAGTGACATTGGTCAGCTGCTTCATCGCGCCCTTGGAAACCACGTAGGGAATCTGGTTGGGGATCGCGAGGACGGCATTGACCGAGCTCATGTTGATCACCGCGCTGCCCGGCCCCATCAGCCGCGCCGCGGCCTGGGTACCCCACAGCGCCGATTTGAGGTTAGTGGCGAAGACTCTGTCGAAGTCTTCCTCGGTCAGATCGTCGAGTGACGCCGGGTGGGTGATCCCGGCATTGTTGACCAGCACGTCAAGCCCGCCCCACAGCGCTTCGGCGCGGGCGATCAGCGCTTCGACCTCAGCCTTCTTCGAGACATCGGCGGTGAAAGCTTGCTGGCCCAGCGTTGCCGCCAACGATTCGACCCGCGGCCCTTCGATATCAGCGAGCAGCAGCGTCGCCCCCTCGGCCGCAAAGCGTTCGGCAATTGCCTTGCCGATCCCCTGCGCTGCCCCGGTGATCACGCAGCGCTTGCCCGCGAGGCGCGGCATCAGATGATCCCCACGGCCTTTCCGGCGCGCTTGAACATGCCATGATGGTCTGGACCTGTTCAGCGGTGTGTTCGGCGCAGAGCGAGCAGCGCAGCAGGGTCATGTTGGCCGGCGTCGCTGGCGGGCGAGCCAGGTTGACGTAAAGCCCTTCCTTCAGCAGCGCCTCCCACATCGCCGCACCCTTTTCGAGGTCCGGCATGATCACCGCGATGATCGCCGATTGCGGCTCAGCCGTGCCCAGCTGGAACCCGGCCTCGGTCAGCCCCTTGTGGAGGATCTTCGAGTTCTCCCACAGGTGCGCGCGCTTGTTGCCGGCGTGCATCAGCTTGCGGATCGAGGTGGCGGCGGTTGCCACCACGCTCGGCGGGAGCGAGGCGGTGAACACGTAAGGCCGGCAGACCAGCCGCAGGATTTCGAACTTCGGATGGTTGGAAACGCAGAAGCCGCCGACCGTGCCGACCGACTTGGAGAAGGTGCCGATCACGAAATCGACATCATCGAGCACGCCCTGGTCCTCGGCCACGCCGCGGCCATGTTCGCCGATGAAGCCCATCGAGTGCGCCTCGTCGACCAGCACCATCGCGCCTTGCTTCTTGGCGACAGCGATCATTTCCTTGAGCGGGCGATATCGCCCAGCATCGAATAGACGCCTTCCAGGATTACCAGCTTGCCGGCGCCTTCCGGGATGCGGCCCAGCCGCTTGTCCATCGCCTCGATATCGTTGTGCTTGAACGGCACGACCTCGGCATCGCCCAGCTTGCAGCCATCCCAGATCGAGGCGTGGCTATCGATGTCGAGCACGATGTAATCGCCCTTGCCGGCGACCGTCGAGATGATCCCCAGGTTGGCCTGGTACCCGGTCGAGAAGACCATGGCATGGTCCATCCCGTAGAATTCCTTGAGCGCTTCCTCGACCGCCTTGTGGCCCGAGTAAGTGCCGTTGAGCACGCGGCTGCCGGTGGTGCCGGCGCCGAAATCGTCGAGCGCCTGCTTGCCCGCTTCGATCACGTCGGGATCGAAGGTCATGCCCATGTAGTTGTAAGTACCCAGCAGGATCGTCTGGCGCCCGTTGCAGATCGCTTCGGTGGGCGAGACCACCCGCTCCATCACCAGGTTGAACGGATCTTCCTGGCCTTGCGAGAGCAGGTTGGTGCGCAGCTCGATCAGCGGGTCGAACTTGGAAAACAGATCGGTCATCGGGGTGTTACCCTTGCAGCTTCACCACGGCATCGATCAGCTGGCCGTAGGTTTCGATCTCGGCCTGCTGGTTCATGCTGATGATGATGTCGAACTCGTCCTCGATCGCGGCGACGAAATCCATGACGGTCAGGCTGTCGAATTCCAGATCCCCGGCAAAGGTGCTGGCATCGGTGATTTCCAGACCCTTCTTGTTGAAGGGTTCGATGATCCCGGCGATCTTCTCGGCAGTGGCGGCGCGATCCATGGTTATGCTCCAATTGGCTTTGCGGCCCTCTGGCCGATGAATGGGGCGGAAAAGCGGCGAATGGGCCGGAAAGTCAAGCCACGGCCTTTTCGACCAGCCCCCGCACCGCCGCCATGAACGGCCCGATCGAGACCGGCTTGGCCAGATAGCCCTCGGCCCCGGCGTCGCGGATGCGTTCCTCATCGCCCTTGCCGGCATAGGCGGTGACGGCCAGCACCGGGATCGAACGCAGCACGGCGTCGGCCTTGGCCGCCTCGATCAGGTCCAGCCCGGAAATGTTGGGCAGCTGGATGTCCATGATGATCAGGTTGGGGACAAAGCTGCGCGCCTTGTCCAGCGCTTCAAGCCCGTCAGCGCAGGGTTCCACGGCATAGCCCTGGCTCTTCAGCACGTCGCAGAAGAGCTTGCGGTTGAGGTCGTTGTCCTCGACAACCAGGATGCGCTTTGCCATGCGGCAAGGCCCTACACTGTTACGCCAGAGACCTGCAATTATTCGCGAACCCCAATCCCCGGCTGACCCCTTCGTTCTGGCGCTTGGCGCGCTCGGCTGGGTGCTGGGCGACGGACCCCGCGCCGAGCGGCTGCTGGCACTGACCGGGCTTGATGCCGATGCCTTGCGTGCCGGAGTGGGCGATCCGGCCGTACTGGGCGCGGTGCTGGAATTTCTGGCGGCCCACGAACCTGACCTTTGTGCCGCAGCCGAACATTTGGGGGTTGCACCCGGTGCCCTGATCGCGGCACGGGATTCGCTGATATGACAAGACCCCTGATCATTTCCGATTGCGACGAAGTGCTGCTGCACATGGTCGTCCCCTTTGCCCAGTGGCTCGATGAGACCCAGGGTGTGACTTTTTCGATGGTCGGCAACGACTTTGCCCGGGCGGTGCGCTGGAAGGACAGCGGCGAACTGGTCGAAGGTCCGAAGATCTGGGAATTCCTGCAGGGCTTCTTCGATAACGAGATGCACCGCCAGAACCCGATTGCCGGTGCGGTGCACGCCATGAACACGCTGGCCGAGCATGCCGACGTGGTGATCCTGACCAACCTGACCGACAAGCACAACCAAGCCCGCGCCCAGCAGCTGGCGAACCACGGCATCCATGCCCGGGTCTTCACCAACCAGGGGCCGAAAGGGCCGGCGCTGCAAGCGATTTTGCACGAATACAAGCCGAGCCACGCGGTCTTCATCGATGACCTGCCGCAGCACCATGGTTCGGTGAAGGAGATCGCCCCGCAGATCGCACCGGCTGCACTTGTCGCGGTGAGCCGACGCTCGCCCGCATATTGCCTGTGTCCTTCGAGGCGGCCATGCCACTGCCCGGATCG
>JACDQK010000294.1 GCA_015657645.1 Novosphingobium sp. | reverse complement strand
GCTTCGGTCACCCAGCTTGAGATCATGCCCAAGCCGCCGGAAAAGGAAGACAAGGCGCTGACCTGGCCGGACTGGCCGCTCAAGCTGCGCACCTCGACCAGCCATGAAGAAGGCGTGGAGCGTGACTGGTCGGTCCTGACCAAGCGCGTCGTGGGTGAAAACGACGTGACCGGCCTCGAATGCGTGAAGGTCGAATGGGTCGAGGGGCGGATGCAGGAAGTCGCCGGCAGCGAATTCGTGCTCAAGGCCGACCTGATCCTGCTCGCCATGGGCTTTGTCGGCCCGCGCAAGCAGGGCCTGCTCGACCAGGCCGGGGTCGAACTCGACGGGCGCGGCAATGTCGCTGCCAACGTGATCGACTATCGCACCAGCGATCCGCAGATCTTTGCCTGCGGCGACATGCGCCGCGGCCAGAGCCTGGTCGTCTGGGCAATCCGCGAAGGCCGCCAGGCCGCCCGCTCAGTTGACGAGGCGCTGATGGGGGTGAGCGAACTGCCGCGCTGAGCGGCAGCTCGCCCCATCAGGCTCAACCCTTCGCCGGCATGAACCCCGGCTTGCGCAGCAGGCTGGCGCTGATCAGCGGCACCAGCACGGCGACCGGCGAGATTTCCGACAGGGTCACCAGCATCCGCGTCACCGGATTGGCATAGAGCTCGGCAAAGCCCTGCATGTCGGCCTTGAACTTGGCGATCTCCGCCGCGCTGGCCTTGGCCGCCTGCAGCTTGGCAAGTTCGCTGGCGGTGAACTTTTCCATGAAGCTGTAGTCGGTCGACCAGAGGTAGGCTTCCCAGCCAAGCACATAGAACAGGCAGGCCATGCCCGCGATGCCCAGGCCGACGCCCAGCGCCTTCCAGAAGCGGATCACACCGCCAAGGTGCTCGTCGCGATATTTCTTCACCCCCACGAAGACCAGGCTCATCGCGATCAGCATCGACAGATAACCGAGCACCATGCCCAGGCTGCCGTGTTCGCCGATCAGCCCCATCGACAGCGCCAGCAGCGCCAGTTCGATTGTCCCGGCGATCACGCCGTAAGTCAGGATAATCCGTTGCATCGTCATTCCTCCATGTGTTCGAGGATCATCCAGCTATCCGGCTCAGCGGGTCCGATCCATCGCCCAAACGGGTGATTTGGCCGCGCCCACCCGATCTTACGGCAACAATTCGAGCGCGCGGGCCTTGCCGATCGCCTGGGTGCGGTTCTCTGCCCCCAGCTTCTCGAACAGCCGCGCGAGATGAGTTTTGACGGTGTTGGGCGAGATCGCCAGCTGCCGCGCGATCACCTTGTTGGCGTGGCCGGCGGCGAGCAGTTCCAGCACTTCGCATTCACGCGGGCTGATCCCCAGTTCCGCCATTGCCCGCTGGTTGCGGACGAACTGCGCGCTGCGCGGACGCGGCGCGAGGCGGTTCCCCAGCCAGATACCGAGGCCTGCAAACAGCAGCGCAATCGCGAGGATATAGAACGAGGTGGACAGATCGCGCGTGGTGTGACGCCAGTCCAGCCACTCGACCAGCAAGGCCAGCGCGGCGAGCGCGGCACCATAGAGGAGGACGTGGCGGAACATGCCGCGCGTTATTCCACGGCGCCGGTTCGCGCTCAAGCCGGAGCGCGATTGCAGACCGCCCATGGCCGGGCTAGGCGGCGGCCATGAAGATCGCCTTCCTTGCCTGTCCCGCGACCCTGCCCGGTTCGCCCAGCCGCCGCCCGGATGCCTTTGAGCATGACCTCTACCTGGGCGCGGTCCGCGCCGGGGTCGGTGACCGGGGCACGGTGACCGATATCGACTGGCGCGCGCCGCTGGCCGAACTGGCCCAGTTCGATCTCGCCATCCTGGGCACGCCCTGGGACTATACCGAGGCCAAGGATGAGTTCCTGGCCCGGCTGGGCGAGCTGGAAGCGGCCGAGGTGATGGTCTGCAACCCGCTCGAGGTCGTGCGCTGGAATGCCGACAAGCTCTACCTCAAGGAACTGGGTGAGCGCGGCGCGGTGACGATCCCGACGCTCTGGCCCGAACGGGCTGGCCCGGAAGACATTCTGACCGCCTTCGATCACTTCGGCACTGACCGGGTCGTGGTAAAGCGCCGGGTCGGCGCGGGCGCGATCGGGCAGGACAGTTTCAGCCGCGACAATCTTCCACCGGCCGACTGGTCGCTGGACCAGGCCGCGATGATCCAGCCGTTCCTGCCGGCGATCCAGCGCGAGGGCGAACTGAGCTTCATCTTCGTCGATGGCGTGCTCAGCCACACCCTGCTCAAGCAGGCGACCGGCGGCGACTACCGGATCCAGTCGCTCTACGGCGGAGTCGAAACCCCGCTCGATCCGGCCCCGGCGGACCGCGCCGCGGCGGAGGCGATCATGGCTTCGCTGCCCTTCGCCCAGCCGCCGCTCTATGCCCGGATCGACATGGTCCGGTTGGACGACGGACGGCTGGCGGTGATCGAGGCCGAGCTGATCGAACCCTATCTCTATCCTGAGCAGGGCCCGGAGCTGGGGCCGCTGCTGGCCGCCGGGATGGCGCGGCGGCTGGGCTGATGCGCGGCCATTTTCCTACATCGCCTGAGCCTGCTATCCTGCGCGGGCTCTTTCTCATGGTTGATGCGCGGAAGATTTTTCTCCGCTCGAGTGGACGGACCTGTCCGGATACGGGCTGAAATCCGGCATTTCTGCGGTTTCTGGCTTGTTGGAAGAAGCGGACTCAGTGTCAACTGTGTCAACTTCAGCGTAACGCTGGCCCGCCGTCAGAGCGCCCAGTCGACCCCGCCCCGCCCCTTGGCTTCAAGGAAGGCATTGGCCTGGCTGAAGTGCCGGCAGCCGAGGAAGCCGCGGTGAGCGGACAATGGGCTGGGATGCGGGGCGGTCAGGACGAGGTGATGGCTCTGCATCAGCCCCGGCACCGACTGGGCCTTGCGCTGGGCGTGGCTGCCCCAGAGCAGAAAGACGCAAGGCTCGGCCTTGGCGGCAACGGCAGCAACCACCGCATCGGTGATCGCTTCCCAGCCGCGCCCCTGGTGCGAAGCGGGCTGACCATCCTCGACCGTCAGCGCGGCATTGAGCAGCAGCACGCCCTGCCGGGCCCAGTGCGACAGGTTGCCATGGCGCGGCACGGCCAGGCCGAGGTCGCTGGCCAGCTCCTTGTAGATGTTGGCGAGGCTGGGCGGCACCTTTACCCCGTCCTGCACCGAGAACGACAGGCCGTGGGCCTGGCCCGGGCCGTGGTAGGGGTCCTGCCCCAGGATCACGACCTTGACCGCATCGAGCGGGGTCAGGTCCAGCGCCGCCAGCCGGGTGCCGCGCGGCGGATAGATGGCTTTGCCGGCGGCCTCCTCGGCCGTGAGGAACCCGCCGAGCTGGCGCGCGACAGGACTGGCCAGCACCGGGTCCAGCACGGGCCGCCAGCTTTCCGGCACTGCATCGCCATTTGCCATCGCCGTCTTGCTCCCACAGCAGGGCTTTCATCGCCGCGGCAATCGGCCTAAGCACCTTGGCCTATGGCTGTCCATCTCCACGAAGAAGACCTCCCCGGCGATGTCTTTGCGCCCGGCCCGATCGCGGTCGATACCGAAACCATGGGGCTCATCACCCCGCGTGACCGGCTGTGTGTGGTGCAACTGTCCGACGGGCAAGGCGACGAGCACCTGGTGCGGTTTTCGCCCGGTTCGGACTATGCCGCACCCAATCTGAAGGCGGTGCTGGCCGATCCGGCGCGGGTCAAGCTGTTCCACTTTGCCCGCTTCGATCTCGCCGCGATCGAGCATTACCTGGGCGTCACCGCCACCCCGGTGTTCTGCACCAAGATCGCCAGCAAGCTGGTGCGGACCTATACCGACCGCCACGGCCTCAAGGACCTGGTCCGCGAGCTGCTGGGCAAGGAGCTTTCGAAGCAGCAGCAGTCGAGCGACTGGGGCGGGCCGGTGCTGAGCGATGCCCAGCTGGACTATGCCGCGTCCGACGTGCGCTATCTCCACGCCATGCACACGATCCTGGTTGAGCGGCTGGAGCGCGAGGGCCGCACGGCACTGGCCCAGGCCTGCTTCGATTTCCTCCCGCACCGCGCCCGGCTCGACCTCGCCGGCTGGCCGGACAAGGACATCTTCAGCCACGAAGCGTGAGCTGAAGCACAGGACCGCCATGACCGAAGCCGCCGACCGGATCCGCAACCAGCGCCGCCAATGGGCCGCGCCGGGGGGGTGCGCATGACCGGCTGATCCGGATCCTGGCGCGCTGGCTGCCCGGTGCCGTCGGGGTGGTGGCCGCCGCCATGCTGCTCGGCCCGCTGTTCCCGCGCGGCGAGATCAGCTTCCTGCTTGACCGCAACAAGGTCGCGACGACCGGGGACCGGCTGGTGGTCGAACAGGCGATGTACCGGGGCGAGGACAACGAAGGCCGGCCCTTCACCGTCACCGCCGCCAGCGCCGTCCAGGTCTCGGCCGCCGATCCGATCGTGCGGATGAAGGGCCTGGTCGCCCGGATCCTGATGAGCGACGGCCCGGCCGAGCTGGCCGCGCAGGGCGGCAGTTATGATTACAACCGCGAGGCGGTCGATGTCGACGGGCCAGTCACCTTTACAGCCGCCGACGGCTACCGGATGACGACGGGGCATGTCGCAATCGATCTGAAAGGCCAGCGGGTTGTCGGACAGGGCGGGGTAAACGGCGCCATACCGGCTGGCACTTTTTCCGCCGAACGGTTAGTGGCTGACCTTAACGCGCGAACGATTGCGCTGGAAGGCAATGCCCGGCTGGTGATGACCCCGGGCAAGATGAGGATGCCGTGATGGCCGAAGCATCGATTACCCGGATTGCCCTGCGCTCGCTGCTCGCCGGATTCGCGATTGGCGCGGTTGGCCTGGCTGCGATCGGCCGGTCCGATGCCCAGGCGCTGGGCGGGCATGACAGCAATGCGCCGGTCACTTATGCCGCTGACCGGATCGAACTGCAGGACCGCCAGGACCGCGTGGTCCTGGCCGGCAATGTCAAGATCAGCCAGGGCGGCCTGCAGCTGAGCGCAGACCGGACGACCGTGGCCTTTACCGACCAGGGTAGCCTGCAGATCCAGCGGATTGACGCGACCGGCGGGGTCAACGTCAACCGCGGCAGCGAAAGCGCGCGCGGCGACGTGGCGATCTACGATTTCAACCGCCGGGTCATCACCCTGGCCGGCAATGTGGCGCTGCGGCGGGGCGGCGATACGCTCAACGGGGGGCGCCTGGTGATCGATCTCAACAGCGGGGTCTCCAGCGTTGATGGCCGCGGCTCGGCCCAGACCGGCGGCCGGGTCTCAGGCACTTTCGCCGTTCCCAAGCGCAACTGATCCCGCGCTGCCACGAACGGCGATGGGTCCGCCTTCCTTGCTTGTCATCGGGCTGAACTATGCGCCCGAGCCGGTCGGCATCGGCCCCTATACGGCCGGCCTGTGCGAGACGCTGGTCCAGTCCGGCCACAAGGTTACGGCCCTTGTCGGCAAGCCCTATTACCCGCAGTGGAAGGCCGACCCCACCTATGGCGGCGGCTGGCTGGAGGCGGAGGAGAACGGCGTCAGGCTGGTGCGCTGCCCGCATTACGTGCCGCAGGACCCGATCGGATCCGGCGCTTTGCCCACCTGATCAGCTTCGCGATCACCGCGCTGATCCCGGCGGTCCGGATCGCCCTGCGCGAGCGCCCGCAAGTGGTGTTCTGCGTCGCCCCGGCGCTGCTGAGTGCACTGGCCGCGATCCTGACCGCCTGGCTGTGCGGCGCGCGGCTGTGGATCCACGTCCAGGACTTCGAGGTCGAGGCTGCCTTCGCCACCGGGCTCATGCGGCCCACTACCCTCAAGGCCCGGTTCGCGCTCTGGGCCGAGGGCTGGATCCTGCGGCAGGCCGATCGGGTCTCGACCATCAGCCCGCAAATGGTCGCCAAGCTGGGTGAAAAGGGCATTCCCGCCGAACGGCGGATGGAGCTGCGCAACTGGGCGAACGCCAGCTTTGCCCCGGACCCGGCCGGGGCCACCAGCCAGCGCGCGCAGTGGTCGCTCGAAGACAAGATCGTGGCGCTCTATTCGGGCAATATCGCCCGCAAGCAGGGGATCGAGATCCTGATCGACACGGCCCGCCTGCTTCAGCACCGGCAGGACATTGCCTTTGTCATCTGCGGTGAAGGCCCCAACCGCCAGCCGCTTGAGGTGCGGGCTGCGGGCCTGGTCAATGTCCAGCTGCACGACCTGCAGCCGGCCGAGCGGATGGGTGCCATGCTGACCATGGCCGATCTCCACCTGCTGCCGCAGATCGCGGGCGCGGCGGACCTGGTCCTGCCCTCGAAGCTCACCAACATGCTCGCCTCGGGCAAGCCGGTGGTAGCGACGACTGAGGAATGGACCGGGCTCTACAGCGAAGTCGAAGGCTGCGGGGTCTGCGTTTCACCAGGCGATGCCGCCGCGCTCGCGGCCGCGATCACGGCCCTGGCCGACGATCCCGCGCGGCGCGCCAAGCTGGGTGCAGCCGCGACAACGCGTGCTGCCGAACGCTGGCAGCAGGACGCCATCCTGGCGCGTGCGATTACTGCTCTTCGGGAGCTGGTGCGCTAGTCGCCTGGGGCGAGGCGCTGGCGCTCTCGTCGGGTTCCGGCGGACTCGGTTCGAAGCCGGTCGTATCCATCACCGGTTCGCCGAATTTTTCCTGTTCGTCCTCGGCATCGGCAACTGGCGCAGCGACCGGAGCCGGGCTTGCGGCCGGGGCGGGCGCAGTCGCCGAGGCTTCGGGCTGGGGCTTGGCCAGCAATTCTTCGTGCCCGCCGCCCCGCGCAAAAAAGGCGGCTGCCAGCGCGCTGATGCCCACTACCCACAGCAAGGCAAAGCGCCAGTCACGGAACAATCGGTCCATATCAGCGATCCTTGTGCCCTGGCGACTGGTGCCCAAGCGACCACGCCGCCGCTTGCCAGCGGCTTAGGGGCACGGTCGTGATCTTGGTCCCGAACATGGTCAGGAAAATAGCAGGCGGTTGTTAACGAAGCCTTCCTTCAGTCCTCGGCCCCGGCTTCACGCTTCAGCTCATAGAGCAGGTCTAGCGCTTCACGCGGGCTGAGGGCATCGACATCGAGCCCCTTGAGCCGCTCGCGCAGGGTGTCGACCAGGTCGGCCCGGGCCTCGGCCGCCGCGGCGAACAGCGGCAGGTCGCCAAGGCCTGCGGCCAGTCCGCCGGTTTCGGCCCGGCCCTTCTCCAGCCGCTCCAGCACGGCCTTGGCGCGCGACACCACCGGTGCCGGAACCCCGGCGAGCTTGGCAACCGCTAGGCCATAGGAGCGGTCCGCTGGCCCCTCGGCCACTTCGTGCAGCAGCACCAGATCACCCTTCCACTCACGCGCCCGGACATGGTGGAGCGACAGCGCCTCGCAGCTCTCGGCCAGGCGGGCGAGTTCGTGGTAGTGCGTGGCAAACAGGCAGCGGCACCGGTTGACCCCATGCACCGCCTCGACCACGGCCCAGGCCAGCGCCAGACCATCGTAAGTCGAGGTCCCGCGCCCGACCTCGTCAAGGATCACGAAGCTGCGTTCGCTCGCCTGGGCCAGGATAGCGGCGGTCTCGACCATCTCGACCATGAAGGTCGAGCGGCCGCGGGCGAGGTTGTCCGAAGCGCCAACCCGGCTGAACAGGCGGTCGACCAGCCCGATCCGCGCCGCCTCGGCCGGCACGAAGCTGCCGGCCTGGGCGAGCAGCACGATCAGCGCGTTCTGGCGCAGGAAGGTCGACTTGCCGCCCATGTTCGGCCCGCCGACCAGCCACAGCCGGTCTTGCGGGAGCAAACGGCAATCGTTGGCCACGAACCGCTCGCCCTTGCCGGCCAGCGCCGCCTCGACCACCGGATGCCGGCCGCCCGTGATCTCAAGGCAAGCATCCTCGACCACATCGGGCCGGGCCCAGCCACCCTCGGCTGCGCGCTCGGCCAGGGCGGCAGCAACGTCGATCCGGGCGAGCGCGGCTGCGGTGCCAGCAATCGCCTGGCTGGCCTTGACCGCCACGCCGACCAGTTCCTCGAAGTGGGCTTCCTCGGCCGCCAGCGCATGGCCGCCGGCTTCGGCGATCCGGCTCGCCTCGGCATGGAGCGCGACAGCGTTGAAGCGGACCGCCCCGGCCATGGTCTGGCGGTGGGTAAAGCCGCTGTCGGGCGCCATCAGCGGGTCGGCCTTGGCCGCCGGAACCTCGATGAAATAGCCGAGCACACCGTTGTGGCGGACCTTGAGCGCGGCAATCCCGGTCTGGTCGCGGTACTTCGCCTCCAGCATGGCGATCGCCCGGCGCGCATCGCCGGAAATCCGCCGCAACTCGTCAAGCGCATGGTCATAGCCCTCGGCAACATAGCCGCCCTGACTGCGCTCGGTCGGCGGGCTGGGCACCAGCGCGCGGCTGAACAGATCGACCAACGCGCCGTGTCCGGCCAGCGCTGGCAGCAGAGCCTCCATCAATGCCGGGCGATCCGTCCGATGCTGCAAGTGATCGTGGATCCGCCGCGCTTCGGCCAGGCCATCGCGCAGCTGGCCCAGATCGCGCGGGCTGCCCCGCCCGGCGACCACCCGCCCGAGGGCGCGGCCGACATCGGGCGCGGCGCGTAGCACCGCGCGCAGATCGCCGCGCAGCAGGGCATCGTCGTGCAGCCACTGCACCAGATCGAGCCGGCCTTCGATCGTGGTGGCATCGGTCAGCGGCGCGGCCAGGTCCTCGGCCAGCTGGCGAGCGCCGGCGCCGGTCACGCAGCGATCAAGCGCCTCGACCAGGCTCCCCTTGCGGGTGCCTTGACTGGATACGAGGATCTCGAGGCTGGCCCGGGTCGCCTCATCCATCGCCAGATGGGCCGCTTGTCCCAGCACGACTGGCGGCAGCAGCAGCGGCAGTCGTCCGCGCCCGACATGGTCGAGATAGGCGATCAGGCCGCCCGCCGCTGCCAGCATCGCGCGCGAGAACTGGCCGAAGCCATCAAGCGTCGCGACGCCATGGACCGCTTTCAGCCGCGCCTCGCCGCCGTCGCTCGAAAAGGTGCTGGCCGGACGCGGGATGGCATCGGTGGGGCAGGCATCCCAGCCATCGGGCGCGACGACCTCGCTCGCCCCCAACCGCGCCAGCGCCGCACCAAGCCGGTCAGGCGGGCATTCCTCCAGCTCCATCCGCCCGGTCGAGATGTCGCAAGCGGCGATCCCGCAGGTCCCGCGCACTTCGCAGATCGCGGCAAGCACATTGGCGCGGCGCGGTTCGAGCAGGGCCTCTTCGGTCAGGGTCCCGGCAGTCACGAAACGGACGATGTCACGCGCAACCAGCGCCTTCGATCCGCCGCGCTTCTTCGCTTCCTCGGGCGTTTCGACCTGTTCGGCGATGGCCACTCGGCAGCCGCCCTTGATCAGCCGGGCGAGGTAGCCTTCGGCCGAATGGATCGGCACCCCGCACATCGGGATCGGGAGCCCGAGGTGCTCACCCCGGCTGGTCAGCGCGATATCGAGGATCTGGGCGGCCTGCTTGGCATCGTCGAAGAACAGCTCAAAGAAGTCACCCATGCGGTAGAACAGCAGGCAATCGGGCGCTTCGGCCTTCAGCGCCAGATACTGCGTCATCATCGGGGTGGCGGGGCCGCTCATCTTCAACCGGTTAGCCGCTTGAATACGATTCGCCCAAGCTGCGCGGGGCAGCTTTCCCCTATCCCGTCGCAGCGAGTTCCGTTAGGGCTGCCCCCGATCCAGGGAGGCATAGGTGTCCGACGAAACGAGTCCGCGGGACGAGAACAGCAGGGTGAGCTTCACCGAGCGTGAGGCCCTGTTCTATCACAAGACGATCCGCCCGGGGAAAATCGAGATCATCGCCTCGAAGCCGATGGCGACCCAGCGCGACCTCAGCCTGGCCTATTCGCCGGGCGTGGCCGTGCCGGTCCAGGCGATCGCGGACAATCCAGCCGACGCTTATGAGTACACCGCCAAGGGCAACCTTGTTGCCGTGATCTCCAACGGCACCGCGATCCTGGGTATGGGTAACCTCGGTGCGCTGGCCTCGAAGCCGGTGATGGAAGGCAAGGCGGTGCTGTTCAAGCGCTTTGCCGACGTCGATTCGATCGACATCGAGCTGGCCAGCGAAGACCCCGATGCGATCATCGAGGCCGTGGCGATGATGGAGCCGACCTTCGGCGGCATCAACCTGGAAGACATCAAGGCCCCCGAATGCTTCGTGATCGAGCAGGCGCTGCGCGAGCGGATGAAGATCCCGGTGATGCACGATGACCAGCACGGCACGGCGATCATTGCCGCCGCCGGACTGGTCAACGCCTGTTACCTGACGGGCCGCGAGTTCAAGGACGTCAAGGTAGTGGTCAACGGGGCCGGGGCCTCGGCGCTGGCCTGCACCGCACTGATCAAGTCGATGGGCGTGCGGCACGAAAACGTGACCGTCTGTGACCGTTCCGGCGTGATCTATCGCGGCCGCGAAGGCGGGATGGACCAGTGGAAGAGCGCCCACGCGATCGACACTGCCGCGCGCGATCTGGAAGAGGCGCTGGTTGGCGCCGACATCTTCCTGGGCCTGTCCGCCGCCGGTGCGCTGAAGCCCGAATATGTCGCCAGGATGGCCCCCAAGCCGATCATCTTTGCCATGGCCAACCCCGATCCGGAAATCCGGCCCGAGGATGCCAAGGCCGTCCGCCCCGATGCGATCATCGCCACTGGCCGGTCGGACTATCCCAACCAGGTCAACAACGTGCTGGGCTTCCCCTTCATCTTCCGCGGCGCGCTGGATGTGCGCGCGACGACGATCAACGAAGAGATGAAGATCGCCGCGGCCAAGGCGATTGCCGAACTGGCGCGCGAGCAGGTGCCCGAGGAGGTTGCGGCAGCTTACGGGCAGAAATACCAGTTTGGGCCTGACTACATCATTCCGGCGCCGTTCGATCCGCGGCTGATGGAGATGGTGTCCTCTGCTGTCGCAAAGGCAGCGATGGATACCGGCGTGGCGGGTAAACCGATCGAGGATTTCGACGCCTATCGCCACAGCCTGAAGGCCCGGCTCAACCCGACGACCTCGGTGCTGACCCAGGTCTATGAGCAGGTGAAGGCCAACCCCAAGCGGGTGATCTTTGCCGAAGCCGAGGACGAAGTCGTGCTGCGCGCCGCGATCCAGTACCGCGATTTCGGCTATGGCGAGCCGGTGCTGGTCGGCCGCACCGATCAGGTCAAGGCCAAGCTGATCGAGCTGGGGGTTGAGAACCCGGATAGCTACCAGATCGAAAATTCGGCGGTGAGCGAGCATGTGCCCGCCATGGTCGAGACGCTCTATGCCAAGCTCCAGCGGCGCGGTTTCCTGGAGCGGGACGTGCGCCGGATGGTCAACCAGGACCGCAATGTTTTTGCCTCGCTGCTGCTCAAGCTGGGCGTGGGCGATGCGATGGTGACGGGCAAGACCCGGACCTTTGCTCAGACCATGCGCGAAGTACGCCAGGTGCTGGAACCGCAGGAAGGGCGACTGCCCTTTGGCATCCATCTGATGATCGGCAAGAACTATACCGTGTTCCTGTCAGATACGACTGTCAACGAACGGCCGAGCGCCGAGGAACTGGCAGTGATCGCCAAGGAAACCGCTGCCGTGGCTCGCCGCCTGGGTCACGAGCCGCGCGTGGCCTTCCTGTCCTATTCGACCTTCGGCAACCCGCCGGGACGGTGGCTGGAATCGATCCGCGAGGCAGTGGCTATCTTGGATGCCGAGCAGCCGGGCTTCGAATACGAGGGCGAAGTGGCCCCCGACGCCGCGCTCAACCCCACGGTGATGAAGAACTATCCCTTCAGCCGCCTGACCGCGCCAGCGAATGTGCTGGTCATGCCCGGGCTGCAATCGGCCAATATCTCGGCCAAGCTGCTGCGCGAACTGGCCGGCAACGCCACGATCGGACCGATGCTGATCGGGATGGAGAAGCCGGTCCAGGTGATCCCGATGACGGCAATTGCGCCGGACATCCTGACCCTGGCCGTGCTGGCGGCCGCCGGCGTAACCGGCTGATTGTTATGCCCGCCTGACTGCGGGCCGCATCACAGGCACTCTCACCCCCAGGCGCGGTAGACGCCGTAGCCGCTGGTCAGCGTCAGCACGATCCCGACCAGGATCAGCATGGTCTTCGGCGGAAAATGCTTGGCTGCCCAGGCGCCGAGCGGGGCCGCCGCAACACCGCCAATCAGCAGGCCCAGCGTTGCTCCGGCGACATCGGCAAAGCCCAGATGATAGATGAAGGCTGCGCTGATCGTTAGCGTCAGGAAGAATTCGACCGAATTGACCGTGCCCACGACCTTGCGCGGGTCAGCACCCTGGATCAGCAGGTTCGAGGTCACAACCGGCCCCCAGCCACCACCACCGGCCGCATCAAGGAAACCGCCGACCAGCCCAAGCGGTGCGACAAACTTCGCTTCGCGCACGCGCGGCGGATACATCAGGCCCCGCCACAGCAGGTAGAGCCCGATGCCCGCCAGGTAGGTCAGCACGAAGGGCTTGACCACATCGGCGTGCAGCGAGGTCAGAACATAGGCGCCGGTGATGCCGCCGATCACTCCCGGAATCAGCAAACGAAAGAATAGCTTGCCGTCAATGTTGCCGTGCAGCAGGTGACTGATGCCCGAGGCCGCTGTCGTGAAGCATTCGACCAGATGGACCCGCTGCGAGGCCTGGGCCGGCGGCACACCGAGCACGCCGACCAGCAGTGTATTCGAGATCACCCCGAAAGCCATGCCCAGCGCGCCATCGACCAACTGGGCTGCAAAACCCACAGCGATGAAGGGGAGCAGGTAGGCAAGATCGATACTGCCGAAATCCATGACCGACTCCTCTGAGGGCTTTGTCGATCAAAAAGCTAGAGTTTGCAGCGAGCGGTTGCCACATAGTTTTTCCGTGGTGCGCCGAAGCGAAATTATCCTGCGGCGGCCTGATCCGGTTCAGCCAGTATAACGCTGCCAGGGGAAGCTGGCCGACAAGCTGCAGGTCTCGCTCGTCACCACAATCTGCACCGTGCCGCCGCGCTGGCCCCAGCGGAAGGGGATGTAGTAGCGGGCAAAACGCCCGGCGGCGTCGGCGCGGACCGACCAGTCGATCGGGGTCATGTCACCGTTGCGCAGCTGATATCGCGCCGCGCTGCCTTCACCCAGCCCTTCGGCGGCAATCAGGACATAGCGACCATTGCCGGTGACCGTCAGCGCGCAATCGGCGTCGCTCGCTTCGGCCAGGACGGGCCAGTCGTCGACCATCGCCGCAGCCGGGGCCGCGAGCGTCAGTGCCGCAATCAGAGATAGGGTCTTGCGCATGCCAGGCGACCTTTCGCTATGCCGATGCCCGCTTCTAACCCGTTTCGGGCTCGGCAGGGCGGCAACCTTGGCGGCGCGTCAGATCGGCACAGTTTCAGCGGCGGCGAAAGCGGAAGTACCAGACCTCGTGACCATAGACGGTCCGCGCCTTGTGTTCATAGCGCGTTTCGGGCCAGCCGCCGGGTCGCTTCTGGAAGTCCTGCGCCTTGTCGATCAGCCATTCGAACTGATCGGTATGGCGGCGCATCACCATCAGCGCGTGGCGAACATAGACCGCATGATCGGTGCCAAAGCGGAACTCCCCGCCGGGCTTAAGCTTGGCCGCGAACAGAACAACCGGTCCGTCGTTCATCATCCGCCGCTTGGCGTGGCGGGCCTTGGGCCAGGGATCGGGATGGAGCAGATAGAGGAATGAGAGCGACCCGTCCGGAATGCGGCGCAGCACGTCAAGCGCATCGCCATGCCAGATCCGGACATTGCCGAGCGGCGGGTGCGCGCCGTTATCGCCTGCAACATGGGTCAGCGCCTGGGCGACCCCGTTGAGGAACGGCTCCGCGCCGATAAAGCCGTGATCGGGCAGCATGTCGGCCCGCGCCGCCATGTGCTCACCCCCGCCGAAGCCGATCTCGAAGTGGAGCGGGCAATCCTGGCCGAACAGGCCGACCGCTGTCACCGGACCTTCCGCCGGTAACGCGATCTGCGGCAACAGTTGATCGACCAGCTCCTGCTGCCCGGCGCGCAGGGGCTTGCCCTTCGAGCGGCCATAAAGGCGGTTGATCGTGGTCGGATCGCCGGGTTTGTGCGCGGTCATGGGCGGTGCCTCTGACAGCCGGACCAACAGGGGTCAAGCACAGCGGCTCCCGGCCCGGCCAGGCGCTTCGCACAAGAAAATTGGGATGGACGCTCCGCAGCGCTTGTGGTGATCAGGCGCTATGACGGTTCAGTTTCCCATGCCTGCCGAAACCACCGCGCTGAATGACAAGGAAGTCGAGGTCCTGCGTCTGCTGGCGGCCGGTCATACGGTGAAGTCGATCGCCGCGCGCCTGGGCAAATCGGAAGCCTCAATCAATGAGCGCCTGCGCGATGCCCGGCGCAAGACCGGGGTGGGCAGCAGCCGCGAACTGGCGCGGATGCTCGATGCCCAGAAAATCTGGGACAAGAATATCGATCTGGCCGAACCGCCTGCCCTGCTCGACCATCATGAACAGCCCCAAACGGGGCGCCCATGGTCGAAAGGAACGATTGCCATGCTACTAACCCTGCCAGCCGCCGCCCTTGGCCTGATGCTCGCGGCCAACAACCCGGCGGAGCCGGTCGCGCCAGGCCCGGCGGCCCACGCCATTGCTGTCAAATCGAGCCCGCTCGTGGGGCGCTGGTCACTCGACGTCGCGCGCATCCCGGCCGAAGAGCGCCCCAAGGCGGTGACGATCTCCTTCCAGCTCGGTAAGGACCGGAAATGGAGCACTGTGGTCGAAATCGTGGCGCCCGATGGCACCACCCGGCGCGCGGAATCGACCGCAGCCGCAGATGGTGTCGCAGTGCCGATCGGCGGTAACATGGACTTCATCGACACAGTCTCGCTGCGCCAGCCGGCCCCGAACACTCTGGTGATGACGCTGGGCAAGAACGGCGCGCCGGTCTCGACCCGGGTCTATGCCGTGACCAAGGACCAGAAATCGATGACCGAAACGATCGTCTGGGCCGGCCAGGCCATGCCCAAGCTGGAAACAACCTACTTCAACCGCATCGGCTGAGCCCAGCCGCCGCAAACGAAAACGGCCCGCTTCCAGGGAAGCGGGCCGCCTTCAAACCAACGGGTACTATGATCAGGCGGCGACAGCCTCTTCGCCCGGATCGCGCAGCACATAGCCGCGGCCCCAGACGGTTTCGATATAGTTTTCACCGCCGCAGGCATGCGCCAGCTTCTTGCGCAGCTTGCAGATAAACACGTCGATGATCTTGAGTTCGGGTTCGTCCATCCCGCCATAAAGGTGGTTGAGGAACATTTCCTTGGTCAGCGTGGTGCCCTTGCGCAGCGAGAGCAGCTCAAGCATCGCATATTCCTTGCCAGTCAGGTGGACGCGGGCGCCATCGACCTCAACGGTCTTGGCATCCAGGTTCACGGCCAGCTTGCCGGTGCGGATGATCGACTGCGAATGGCCCTTCGAGCGGCGCACCACGGCATGGATGCGGGCAACCAGTTCCTCACGGTGGAACGGCTTGGTGACGTAATCGTCAGCGCCGAAACCGAAGGAGCGGACCTTCGAATCCATTTCCGAAATACCCGACAGGATCAGCACCGGGGTCTGCACCTTGGCGACGCGCAGCTTCTTGAGCACGTCATACCCGTGCATGTCGGGCAGGTTCAGGTCGAGGAGGATGATGTCGTAATCATAGAGCTTGCCGAGGTCCAAGCCCTCTTCGCCCAGATCGGTCGAATAGACATTGAAGCCCTCAGTGGTCAGCATCAGTTCGATGGCGCGGGCCGTGGTAGGCTCGTCCTCGATCAGCAGTACGCGCATGGGTAATCCCCCTTTGCCCCGTGGTCCGGCAATGACCCCCTAAGCGGGATCAGTGCTTGTCATTAACCATATGACCAATGAAGAGGAAAGGTTAATTTCTCGTAAACGGCAGAAATCCGGCGAGTCGCGGAGGGGACATTCAGCGTTCGATGATCTGGGCGGCAGGATGATGCCGGTCCAGGTGCTTGCGGATGATCCGCAGATTGCGGGTGTTGGAGCGATAAAGCAGGTCGAACAGATCGCCCGCCAGCGGCACGGCACCGACCGCCGTATCGATCCCGACATTGGCGACCATCCGCCACAGCTGCCAGCGCGGCATCCCCAGATTGCGCGCTTCCCAGACCATATAGAGCCCCATCGCGGCAGTCACCAGATCGCCTGCGACCGGAACCAGGCCGGCAATCGCGTCGAGCCCGACCTTGCGGCGCAGCACCGGGATCTCGATCATCCCTTCGAGCAGACGCTCCAACGCCTCGACCCGGCGGCGGACCGACAGCGGATCGGTGCCCAGCGGCAGGTCCGCTGTCAGTGGTTCAAGCCGGCGGGGGCGGGCAGCAGGCCTCTGAACGTCCATCGGCAATCCCATCATCAAACACGAGGCCACAGCGGCCGCGCTGCCTATTTGGGGAGCATGGCCAACGGCATCAAGGGATGGACGTTCCAGGGATTGGGCATGAAGCCGGTGGTCTGGCCACTGACCAGCGACCAGCGGATTGGCACACCGAACGGAATGAAGCTGTTGGCGATGGTCAGCTGCGCCTCGGCCTGGGCAAACAAGTCGGCGCGTTTGGCCGGATCGGGCTCGAGCAGCGCCTGGCCCGCCAGCCGGTCGGCATTGGCGCTGCACAATATCCGGACATTGGCGCAGCTCAGCTGGTTAAGGAACCAGCCGGCACGGACATAACGGGCCACGGTATCAACCAGCCGCAGGTCGGCTGGCGCATTCTCGCGCACCTGGACCGCTTCAACGCCGATCGCCTTGAAGTCGTCGGCCAGCCGTCCGAACAGCACCTTGCTGCCCGGGCCCGCCGGCAGGGCGATCCGCAGTCGCGGCGGCTTGCCGTCAGACCAGGCCGAAACGCGGTTTGCCGCTACGCTGCGCCGTTCCTCCAGCGACTGGCCAGGCCAGCGCTCACCGACCGTGCCATTATCATCGCCGGCCCCGGGATTGACGATCCGGGTTGTCGCCGTCCATCCGCCGACATTGAGCGCGCTGGCCAGTGCCTCGCGGTCAATCGCCATGGCCAACGCCTCGCGCCGCTCGGGTTCGGCCAGGAAGCCTTGCGGATTGACCACGGCAAGCCCGAACAGGCCCGCCACCGGATCGAGCCGGATCGCCCCGCGCGACACACCGCTGGCGTCTAGCCGCGGGAAATCGGCCAGCCGCCCGCCCAGCACCACATCGACTTCACCCGCATTGAACCGCTCGATCGCCGTGCTGGCACGCAGCGCCTCGAGCTGCAGCTTGCGGCTAAGCTTGTCCCAATCCTCGACTTGCGGGAGACCGCGATCCTCAGGCGGGACTGGCCTTAGCAGGGCCACGTCCTTGTCACGGGTCAGCCGCATCGGGCCCGCACCGCGGCCTTTGCGCAGCAGTCCCAGCTCGGGCTGGGCCAGCAATTGCAGAAAATCGGGCTGAGCCTGGTGCAGGCGGATCTCGATCACGCGCCCGGCCATCGCCCGAACTTCGTCAATCGCGGCAAGGTCTGCGCCAAGCGGCGTACCGCGGACGCCGGCAATCGCCTGGAGCAGCGCGGCCCGCGCCGTGTCGCCGGTCAGCTGGGTCTTGTCCGGCCAGGTTCCATCGCGCAGGCGGAAGATGTAGCTCAGGCCATCGTCGGTCACGATCCAGCGATCGGCCAAGGCCGGGATCACCCGGCCGCGTTCGTCGAACCCGACCAGACCCTCGGCCGTGGCCGAACGGACCAGCTGGGCAGCGAGAGGCAAGCGGGCACCACCGGCAAAGGGAGAGCCGGGATCGCCGATCACTGCTACCTGGACCGCCCGGTCGGACGCGTTGTCACAACCGGCCAGCAGCAGGGCCAGGGCAAGTCCGACAAGGCTTGAAAATGGACGCGGCGACATCGTCTACCGCACCTAGCCGATCACAGCGGATTTCGACAGCGCCTATCGCGCGCTGCCAACAGCCGTTCAGATTTTACGCAGGTGCTTGGGCTCGGTGGCGGCCAGGGGCGGGCGCACATAGCGCGGCGTGCCCTCGCCCTGCGTCACCGGAGCGCGGGCCAGCTTGGGGTCGATCTCATCGCGGAAGGCAATGCCGCAGCGATTGTCCTGCACCCAGGCAACAGTCCCTTCGACCCAGCCGACATTGCGCAGGTTGACCCAGACCAGGGCGCCGCGTTGCACAGCCGGGCCGCCATCAGCCATCAGCCCGCCGGCCGAGACGTTCCGGACGCGAACCTTGTGGTCCCCGCCGACACCATCGATACGCAGATCAGCCATGAGAAACAGGCTATCGCGCACGATCTGACGATGTTCGTTTCCGCCCATTGCCTACCTATTGCCTGACCTAAAAACCAAACCAGAGCGTCCCTCCAGCTGCTTATAGCTGGTACGCCATATTCGAAAGCTAAACGGTAACGGCAAAAAAGCGGTTAACGCAGCCAGAAAGGTTGTTACCGATCAGTCGTCGCGCGAAATCTTCTCGCGGCGCTCATGGGCTTCCTGCGCTTCGACCGTCATCGTCGCGATCGGACGAGCGGAAAGCCGGCCCAGGCCGATCGGCTCGCCAGTAACCTCGCAATAGCCATATTCGCCCTCTTCGATTCGGCGCAGCGCCGATTCGATCTTTGCGATCAGCTTGCGCTGGCGGTCGCGGGTTCGCAGTTCGATCCCCCAGTCGGTTTCGCTGGAAGCGCGGTCGTTAAGATCGGGCTCGCGGATCGGGCCGTCCTGGAGCGATTGCAGGGTGTCCTGCGCCGCCGCAAGAATCAGCTTTTTCCATTCGAGCAGCAACCGCCGATAATAGTCGAGCTGCGCTTCGGACATGTATTCATCAGCGTCGCTGGGCACATAGCCATCCCCGAGCGCCCGCTTGGCCTTGGCAAGAACATCGATTTCATCGCCGAGAATCGTCGCCATAAACTCTCCACCTGACACCAGCCGAACCCAGCGAGGTCCCCGCTGCCTCGGGTTTTCCCGTAGGCTACCGAACGCCGGCGTGTGCGGGCCTATAGTGAGCAGCATGGGCCTGCACAAGCGGCAATGGCGGGCCGGAAGTGTGTTGCGATGGGTTACTGGCAACGCTTGTTCACCAGCCATTTGCCTGTCCGCAAAAAGACTTTTTCGCTTGTTAACCTTTTGTTGACCACGATCCGCAAGAGTTGCCTCGTCAGCCGGGATCACCACCCGGCCCGAATAGGGGGTCAATGAAATGAGCACTACCTGGAACCACGCCGCCGCCTTTGCCTCGGCCGAAGCGCTTGAAGCCACCAGCGAAGACCTGCTGGTCGCCACCTGCCTCGCCGCTGCCGCCCAGGGCGATGTCAGCGCCTACTACGATCTCGGGGTCGCCTATTCGACCGGCAGCCACGGCGTCGACTGCGATCTGATCGAAGCGCACAAGTGGTTCAACCTCGCCGCCGCCTCGGGCCATTCCGAAGCCGCGCTCTGCCGCGCCGACATTTCCGACGAGATGACCGCCCGCGAAATCGCCGAAGCCCAGCGCCGCGCCCGCGAATGGCTTTCGGCCACGGTCCGCAAGGCCGCCTGAGCGCTACTCCTTCTTGAAGGGCGCACGTTCGGCCAGATAGAGCCGGTCCTGCGCCACCCCCTGCCGCTCGCGGTCGAGGAAATCGGCCACGGCCGCGCGAAAGCCGGGGTGCACGATATAGTGGGCCGACCAGGTTTCCACCGGCTCATAGCCTCGTGCCAGCTTGTGCCCGCCCTGGGCCCCCGCCTCGACCCGGCTGAGGCCCAGCGCGATCGCTGCATCGATCGCTGATAATAGCACAGCTCGAAGTGCAGGAACGGCTTGTCGAGCCTCGCCCCCCCAATACCGCCCGTAGAGCGTATCCGGGCCGATGAAATTGAGCGCACCCGCCACCGGCGTCTCGCCGATGAAGGCCATCACCAGCAGGATCCGATCGGCCAGCCGCTCGCCCAACAGGGTGAAGGCCTCGCGGGTCAGATAGGGCCGGCCCCACTTTCGCGCGCCGGTATCCTGGTAAAAGGCCCAGAAGGCATCCCAATGCTCAGGCAGGATCGCCGCGCCGGTCAAATGGCGGATCTCCACCCCCTCCTGCGCTGCCGCCCGCTCCTTACGGATGTCCTTGCGCTTGCGGCTGGAAAGCGCCGCTAGGAAATCATCAAAGCTGGCGTAGTCGCGGTTTTCCCAGTGGAACTGGATGTCGCTGCGCAGCATCCACCCAGCCGCTTCGAACAGCGGCACTTGCTCGGGCGCGATGAAGGTAGCGTGAGCCGAGGATAGCCCGTTATCCTCGCAGACCTGTTCCGCCGCGCGCAGCAGCGGCGTGGCGAGCGCCGGATCAGCCAGCAGCAGGCGCGGTCCGGTGGCCGGGGTGAACGGCACGGCGATCTGCAGCTTGGGGTAATAGCTGCCACCCGCGCGGTGCCAGGCATCGGCCCAGGCGTGGTCGAAGACATATTCGCCCTGGCTGTGGGCCTTGAGATAGCCGGCAGCGCGGCGGCGATCCTGCCATCCGCACCGGCAATCGTGATCGGCACGGCATCCCAGCCGCTGCCGGGGCCAACCGAGCCTGATTCTTCCAGCGCGGTCAGGAAAGCATGGGACAGGAACGGATTGCCGCCGGTCAGCGCATCCCACTCATCCGCCGGCAGATCGCCGACACCGCGGGCAATGCGGGCCTCGACCGCGGTGGTCACAGGACCCCGGCACCCTCCGCGATCGGAGCGTCGGCATGGGCTACGGCCCGTTCGCGGTATTCGGCGGTGCGCACGGTCCAGGTCAGGACCGGCAGCCCGCGCTTGCGCTGACCGCCAGCAAAACGGCTGGGCAGGTCGCGGATGTCATAGGCGAGGAAATCGGGCCGCGAGTGCCACAGCGAGAGGCGGCGGCGGATCATCCCGGGCAGCGCCTTGTCATCCTCCTCGGTCACCACCAGGCCGCGCACGGTCAGCGGCGAATGGCGCGCAAACCAGCCGACGATCCGGGGATCGAAGCTCATGATCGCGTGGGCGCCCTGATAACCTTCGAGCACGCGCCGGACCGACAGGCACAGCGCGCTGATCCGGCCGGGCGAATCCTTGGGCGACTTGATTTCGATCAGCAGCGGAACCTGGCCCGCGACCTGATCGAGCAATTGCCGCAAGGTCGGGATCGTGCCGGTCCCACCGGTCAGGGTGATCTTCCCCAGCTCCTCGGCGCTGCGGTCAGCCACCCGGCCCTGTTCGCCGGTCAGGCGCTCAAGCGTGGCATCGTGGAAGACCATGGCGTGGCCATCGCGTGAGCGCTGGATATCGCACTCGATCCCCATGCCCCGCGCCATCGCGGCCGCGAAGGCGGCGGGCGAGTTCTCCGGCAGGCCGGCGCCATGCAGGCCGCGATGGGCATAGTCCCACTCACCCAGCCAGCCTACTCTGGCCGGGGGCGGCGGTGGGCTGAGCCAGTTATCAAGTCCCGCGAAGGGCAACGATGGCATCCACTTCAACCGCACAGCCCAGCGGCAGCGCGGGTACGCCGACAGCGGCGCGGGCATGCTTGCCCGCCTCGCCAAACACCGCGACCATCAACTCCGATGCGCCGTTCACGACCTTGGGCTGGTCGGTGAAATCGCCGGTGCAGTTGACGAAGCCGCCCAGCTTGACGATCCGCTCGACCCGGTTGAACGAACCGAGCGCAGCCTTGAGCTGGGCCAGGATCATCAGTCCGCAGCCCTGCGCGGCGCGAATCCCGTCCTCGACCGTCAGGTCGTCGCCCAGCCGGCCCTTCAGCAGCGCGCCGTCGACGAACGAGACCTGGCCCGAAACGAAGGCGTGCCCGCCCGAAATTACCACCGGCACATAGGCCGCGACCGGGGCGGCGGCTTGCGGCAGGGTCAGGCCCAGTTCGGCCAGCTTGGCGTCGACTTCAGCGTCGGTCATGCGGTCACTCCAATCCGTTCGAGCAGCCACGGCAAGGCATGCTCCCAGGTATCGATCCGGGCATGGGCATGGCCCGCCTCGAAAGCGCAGGCAATATGCGGCGCCAATGTTGGCTCGCCGCAGAGATGCAGCCGGTCGATCTGCGGGGCGATCTCCTTCACCGAACCGTGATGCTGCGGCAGGTCGTCGATGAAGACCGCGTGGCTCGGCTGGTATTCGTTGAGGATCGCCTGGAGCGCCGGGCCCTTCGGCCCCTGGTTGGTAAAGACCCGGGCGTGGATGCCATGATTGGCCAACTGCTGAGCGCGAGCCTGGTTGTGCTTGTCGGTCAGGTTGGTCAGGATCACCACGTCGGCGTGCTCGGCCAGGGTGTTCATCGCGTGGATCGCCCCGGCAATCGGGGTCTGGCGGTGCATCTCGTTGTCGAAGAAGCCCTGCAGGAATTCCCAGATCTTCGGCCCTTCGACCAGCTCGCCGCTGTCCTTCCAGCGCACCGCCCGGGCAAAGTCGTTGCCGACCATCGAGAAAGTCACGCCCTGGGTCTCATCGAGCCACTCGGCAAAGGGGACGACCATGTGCAGCAGCACTTCGTCGCAATCGGAGATGATCAGGGGTCTTGTCATGTCAGCGCATCCCGTGCCGCGATCAGGGCCCCGGGTGCAACCCCCAAATGATCGGCTGCGGCACAAAGGTCAGGTTCGTAGGCGCTGAGGAAGTCGAGCACGGCCGCCAGCATTGCAGGCATTTGGCCCGGATCGTCCACCCCGGCGCGCAAGGCATCGGCATCAAGCCCGGTCAAGGCCAGGAGCCGCTCGGCGCGCGGACCATCGGACAGCACCCAGACGAGCGCGGAAAGCGCCAAAGCGAAGGGGTCAGCCGGGGATTGGGGTTCGGCGAATAATTGCAGTCTCTGGCGTAACGGTGTAGGGGCTTGACCGCATGGCAAAGCGTATCCTGG
>JACDQK010000293.1 GCA_015657645.1 Novosphingobium sp. | reverse complement strand
CATGGCGAATCTCCTTTCGGTCCTGCACCGAACCTGCCTTGATAGTTCTCAATCGACACCTAACAATTCAAGCGTGTAAGGCCCAAGGTCATGAGTTCAGTCTCCTGCCACGCCGTTTGCTCGATACCGTTTAATCTGCCCGCCGATCTGCGCAAGCTCGCACCTGAACAGCTGCGCCAGCTGGCCGATGAACTGCGCACCGAAATGATCAGCGCCGTCGGCACCACCGGCGGCCACCTGGGGTTCGGGGCTGGGCGTGGTCGAACTGACCGTGGCAATCCACTATGTGTTCAACACGCCGGATGACAAACTGATCTGGGACGTGGGCCACCAGGCCTATCCGCACAAGATCCTGACCGGGCGGCGCGACCGGATCCGCACCCTGCGCACTGGCGGGGGCCTGTCGGGCTTCACCAAGCGCAGCGAGAGCGAATACGATCCGTTCGGCGCGGCGCACAGCTCCACCTCGATCTCGGCCGCGCTGGGCTTTGCCATTGCCAACAAGCTGCAGGGCCAGCTGGGCAAGGGCATTGCCGTGATCGGCGACGGCGCGATGAGCGCTGGCATGGCCTATGAGGCGATGAACAACGCCACCGATGCCGGCAACCGGCTGGTGGTGATCCTGAACGATAACGACATGTCGATCGCGCCGCCGGTTGGCGGGCTCTCGGCCTATCTCGCCAAGATCGTCTCCTCGCGCCCGTTCCTTGAACTGCGCGAAGTGGCGCGCAAGATCTCGCGCAAGCTGCCCGAACCGCTGCATGTCGCCGCCCGCAAGACCGATGAGTTCGCGCGCGGCCTGGCGATGGGCGGCACCCTGTTTGAAGAGCTGGGCTTCTATTATGTCGGCCCGATCGACGGGCACAATCTCGATCACCTGATCCCGGTGCTGGAGAATGTCCGTGATGCCGCCGAAGGGCCGTGCCTGATCCATGTCGTGACGCAAAAGGGCAAGGGCTATGCCCCGGCCGAGGCGAGCGCCGACAAGTATCACGGCGTCCAGAAGTTTGACGTGATCACCGGCGAACAGGTCAAGGCGGTGGCCAAGGCCCCGGCCTATCAGAACGTCTTTGGCGAGACCCTGGCCAAGCTGGCTGACAGCGATCCGAAGATCTGCGCGATCACCGCCGCCATGCCGAGCGGCACCGGGGTGGACAAGTTCGCCAAGGCCCATCCGGACCGCAGCTTCGATGTCGGCATTGCCGAGCAGCACGCGGTGACCTTTGCCGCCGGCCTCGCCGCGCAGGGGATGCGGCCCTTCGCCGCGATCTATTCCACCTTCCTGCAGCGCGCCTTTGACCAGGTGGTCCACGATGTCGCGATCCAGAACCTGCCGGTCCGCTTCGCGATCGACCGAGCCGGGCTGGTCGGCGCCGATGGCGCGACTCATGCTGGTAGCTTTGACATCACCTATCTTGCCACCCTGCCCAACATGGTGGTGATGGCCGTGGCTGACGAGGCCGAGCTGGTCCACATGACTTACACCGCCGCGCTCCATGACAGCGGCCCCGATCGCCTTCCGCTATCCGCGCGGCAATGGCGTGGGCGTGCCGGCTGCCCGAGGTGCCGCAGCAGCTGGAGATCGGCAAGGGCCGGGTGGTGCGTGAAGGGACCAAGGTTGCGCTGCTCTCATTGGGCACGCGTCTGGCCGAAGCATTGAAAGCCGCCGAAGTGCTGGAGGCCAAGGGCCTGTCCACCACGGTGGCCGACCTGCGCTTTGCCAAGCCGCTCGACACCGACCTGATCCGTCGCCTGATGGCCAGCCACGAAGTGATCGTAACGGTTGAAGAAGGCGCGATCGGCGGCTTGGGTGCCCACGTCCTGACCATGGCCAGCGACGAAGGGCTGACCGACGCCGGCCTCAAGATCCGCACGCTGCGGTTGCCCGACACGTTCCAGGATCACGACAACCCCGACAAGCAATACGACGAGGCCGGCCTCAACGCCCCGCAGATCGTCGATGCCGTGCTGAAAGCGCTGCGGCATAACAGCGCCGGGGTGGAGGAAGCGCGGGCCTAATTCCCCCGCTCTGCCGTTTAGCCCACCCAGCGCCAGATCCCGGCCGCCATGCCGTTG
>JACDQK010000003.1 GCA_015657645.1 Novosphingobium sp. | reverse complement strand
TCGGCATCCTCGGCCACTTCCGGCAAGGGCAGCTGCAGCACCAGACAGGCCCCGCATCGGTCATCGGCGCGGTCCTGGGCCAGCAGCGCGCCGTCGTGCGCCTCGGCGATGGTCCGGGCGATGGCCAGGCCCAGGCCCGAATGGCTGCCGAAGTCCTCGCTTTGTGGCCGCAGCGAATGGAACCGCTCGAACACCTTTTCGCGTGCCTCTTCAGGGATACCAGGGCCTTCGTCGCTGACCGCCAGTTCAAGCAGGTCGCCGTGCCGTTGCAGCGTGACCGCGACCGTCCCGCCGGGCGGCGAGAAGGACACGGCATTGTCGAGCAGGTTTTCGAGCACGCGCTCAAGCCGGGCAGCATCGCCCGGTACTTCCCAGGGCCCAGGTCCGCTCGGCGTTATCACGATCCGGCAGCTGGGATCGCTGGCCCGCTCGGCCCGCGCGGCCACGAGCGACTGGGCCAGAGCCAGCATATCGACCGGCACGAAGCGGGTCCGCGAGAGTTCAGCGTCGATCCGGCCGGCTTCTGCAATTTCGGTGATCAGCCGGTCGATCCGGCGCAGATCGTGCGCGGCGATCTCCGTCAATTGCTGACGCAGCGCTTCGTCCTTGACCTTGCCAAGCGATTCAAGCGCGGAGCGCAGCGAGGCGAGGGGGTTCTTGATCTCATGCGCGACATCGGCGGCAAAGCTTTCGCCTGCATCGATCCGGTGGCGCAGCGCCGACGACATGTCGGAAATGGCGCGGGCCAGCAGGCCGATCTCGTCGCGCCGTTCGGGCAGGCGGGGAACCACCACCTGCCGCTCGCGCCCCAGCCGGACCCGGATTGCCGCGCGGACCAGCTCGCGCAGTGGCTGGACGATGGTGCGGGCCAGGAACAGCGAAAGCTGGATCGAGATGATTAGGGTGACAGCCAGGACAATCGCCAGCGTCTGGCGGGCATCGCGCACGCTTTGCGTCACATCACGGGCATTGCGGGTGGTAAGCAGCATCTCGCCTGAGCTGCCGACGGGTGTGGCGGCGCTGATCACGGGGGTTTCGTCTGGGGCGGCGCGGCGCTCGACCACGGTGGCCTTGCTACGGGCCGCGAGGGCCAGTTCAGGCCATGCACTGCTGCTGTCGAGCGCCGGATCGACATAGGCTGAGCCGGCCGCATTGCCGATCAGGAAGTTCATCCCCGCATCAAGCCAACGGGCGGCGTGCTGGTACCACGGCTCGCTGGCCGGATCGACCAGGGCATAGGTCGGCGCAGCGAGCTTGAAGCTGTCGAGCTGCAGGCGTCCTTTGGCATCGTAGAGCCGCAGCCGCAGCGTCTGCTCGCGGCCGATCTGCACCATCAGCGCGGCCCGTTCGGGGCGCGGGGCGGCGGCCAGGCCTTGCGCGGCGATCTCCGCTTCTGCCCGTGCGAGCTGGTATCGCTCGGCAAACAGCTGGTTGCGATAGGAATCGAGGTAGAACAGGCTCCCGGCCATCAGTCCGAGCGCGATGATATTGACCGCCAGGATGCGCGCGGTCAGCGAGGCGCGCCGGGTCCAGTCGCGCCGTCGTGCGGGGCGGGGTCGGACCGCCTCAGCCATCGCTAAACGAATAGCCTGCGCCGTAGAGCGTATCGATCGCGGCAAATTCCGGATCGGCCACCCGGAACTTGCGGCGCAGGCGCTTGATGTGGCTGTCGATCGTGCGGTCATCGACGAAGACGTCGTCGCTGTAAGCCGCGTCCATCAACTGGTTGCGGCTCTTGATCACGCCAGGGCGGGTCGCCAGCGCTTCAAGGATCAGGAACTCGGTCACGGTCAGCGAAACCGGCTCGCCGCGCCAGGTGACGCGGTGGCGGGCCGGGTCCATTTCCAGCGGGCCGCGGATAATGACCGTGCTCGGCTGGGCTTCCGGTGTGGCTTCGCCGTCGGTCTGGGCCGCCTCGGCCTTGACCAGTTCGGTGCGGCGCAGGATTGCGCGGATCCGCGCCACCAGCAACCGCTGGCTGAACGGCTTGGTGATGTAGTCGTCGGCACCGAGCGAGAGGCCCAGTGCCTCGTCAGTTTCTTCATCCTTGCTGGTCAGGAAGATGACAGGCAGGGCGCTTTTGGCGCGCAGCTGGCGCAACAGTTCGAAGCCGTCCATGCGCGGCATCTTGATGTCGCAGACGGCCAAGTCCGGCGGGTTTTCGAGCAGCGCCTTCAGCGCGGTCTCGCCATCGGAGTATACCCGCGTGGCGAAACCTTCGGCTTGCAGCCCGATCGACACGCTGGTCAGGATGTTACGGTCGTCATCGACCAGCGCGATCGTCTGGAGAGGGCTGGCGGGCGTGGCTTCCATGGGATCCGTTGCGGCGTCCGGTTGGGGGTGATCCGGTTACCGCCTTCACCGGCTGGTGACAATCTTGCGCGTAGGGTTGCCCCCCGCATTCGAATTTCGACGGCAACTGGATTGGTTTAGTCGCGCGGTGGTTTGACGGGTGCGGCCTGCATCGCTATGCGCCCTGACGAATCCCTGCATTCGTATGCAGAACCCCCGGCGGAGTGCCCCAGCGCTGCGCCATGACCACGGAGACGACCTTGACCGCTGCGCTGTCCTACCCGCTCGCCAACCAGGGTATTGCCACCGATGCCACGATCTTCGCCAACCTCGGCACCGCGCCGCTGGTGGAGCATGCGCTGAAGCGCGGCGAGGGGCAGCTGACCAAGGACGGTGCGCTGCTGGTCGATACCGGCAAGTTCACCGGGCGCAGCGTTAAGGACAAGTACGTCGTCCGCGATGCCGTCACTGAAAGCACGATCAACTGGGGCACCATCAATCAGCCGATGTCGACCGAGCACTGGGCCAATTTGAAGGCCGACTTCCTGGCCGCTGTGAAGGACCAGGAAGAGCTCTACGTGGCCGATCTGTTTGGCGGCAGCCAGCCGGAATATCGCGTCAACGTGCGCGTGATCACGCAGATGGCATGGCACAACCTGTTCGTCCGCACCCTGCTGGTTCGTCCGACCGCCGATGAACTTGCCAGCTTCACGCCGGAATACACGATCATCAATCTGCCCAGCTTCAAGGCTGATCCGGAGCGTCACGGCTGCCGCAGCGATACCGTGATCTCGGTCAATTTCTCCGAGAAGCTGATCCTGATCGGGAACACCGAATATTCGGGCGAGATGAAGAAGGGCGTGTTCGGTCTGCTCAACTTCCTGCTGCCGGCGCAGGGCGTGATGCCGATGCACTGTTCGGCCAATATCGGTGCCGACGGCACCAGCGCGATCTTCTTCGGCCTGTCGGGCACCGGCAAGACCACGCTTTCAGCCGACGCCAGCCGTACGCTGATCGGTGATGACGAGCACGGCTGGTCGGACCAGGCGGTCTTCAACTTCGAAGGCGGCTGCTATGCCAAGATGATCGACCTCTCCGCCGAGGGTGAGCCGGAAATCTACGCGACCACCAAGATGTTCGGCACGATCCTCGAGAACGTGGCGATGGACCCGGAGACCCGCGAGCTCGACTTCACCGATTCGAGCAAGACCGAGAACACCCGCGGCGCTATCCGATCGAGTTCATCCCGAACACCAGCGAGAAGAACCTCGGCCCGCCGCCGTCGAACATCATCTTCCTAACCGCCGATGCCTTTGGCGTGCTGCCTCCGATCGCGCGGCTCACGCCCGAGCAGGCGATGTACCACTTCCTGTCGGGCTACACTGCCAAGGTTGCCGGCACGGAAATCGGCGTGACCGAGCCGCAGGCAACCTTCAGCACCTGCTTCGGCGCTGCCTTCATGCCGCGCCATCCCAGCGTCTATGGCAACCTTCTGAAGAAGCGGATTGCCGAAGGCGGAGCGCAGTGCTGGCTGGTCAACACCGGCTGGTCGGGCGGCCGGCGACGATCCGGGCATCAAGCGCATGCCGATCAAGGCCACTCGCGCGCTGCTTAACGCGGCGCTCGACGGCAGCCTCAACGATGCCGAGTTCAAGAAGGACCCGAACTTCGGCTTCGAAGTGCCGGTTGCCGTTCCCGGCGTCGATAGCAAGCTGCTCGACCCGCGCGGTGCCTGGGCCGATGCCGCGGAATACGACAAGACCGCGCAAGAACTGGTCCGCAAGTTCATCGACAACTTCGCGCAATTTGCCGATCATGTCGATGAATCTGTGCGCCAGGCAGCCCCCACCGCCGCCTGATTCGATAAATTCAGACCGGGTTGCAAGTCTTTACACTTGCTCCCGGCCTTGAACGGCCCATGATGCGGCTCCCCTTTCAGGAGTCGCAACCATGGGTATTTTCGATACGATCCTTTCGCAGGCCGGCCATGCCGATGTCGGCAACCTTGCCAGCAAGCTCGGCCTGCCACCCGAACTGGCTGAAAAGGCCATTGCTGCGCTGGGCCAGAGCCATGCCGAGCCGGGTGACACGATCGCTGCCGCAGCGGCCAAGACGGGGCTTGATACGGGCATGCTTAGCCAGATCGTCGAACAGATCGGCGGCGAGGGCAGCCTCGCGCAATATGCTCAGACGCTGCAGGACAACCCGCAGCTGGCCGGTGTGTTCAAGTGGCTCGATCAGGACGGCGATGGCAATCCGATCGATGACGTGCTCGGCATGGCCGGCAAGCTGTTCGGCAAGAGTTAGCCACAGATGGCGGCCGCGCTGAGGGGCTACCTAGCGCTCTTCGGCGCGGTGTGCATTGGCATCGCCTTGTTGCACATCGTGTTCGGGCCTGCGTCTATTCCGGGATCAGTCCCAGTCAATGCGACAATGGACAGCGAAGACCGGTTCTATGCCACCCTGTTTCTGGGCTTCGGAGCCGCACACATCTGGTGCGTGCGTGACCTTGGACCACGCGGTGGCTTGATGTTGGCCATGCAGTTCGTGTTCTTCCTCGGCGGGATCGCGAGGTTGATCTCGTGGGCTGCGGTGGGCCCGCCGATCCCCCTTTTCTTAGGGCTCGGAGCGATTGAGCTGGTGCAGCCACCTCTGGTCTGGCTGGCTTACCGCAAGGCCTTTCCAGCGGCGATGTAGCGTTCGACGTTCTGGGTCAGGACATCGAGCGGGACATTGCCGCCGCCGACCACAGCATCGTTGTAGTCGCGCAGGTCATACTTTGCGCCCAGCGCCGCCTTGGCCCGCTCGCGCTGGCTGAGGATCTCGCTGTGACCGATCTTGTAGCCGCAGGCCTGGCCCGGCCACGAGCAATAGCGATCAACCTCGCTGGTAACTTCCGCGCGGCCTGAGCCATTCGTGTTCGCGAACCAGTCGATCGCCTGCTCACGGGTCCAGCGCTTGGCGTGGAGGCCGGTATCGACCACCAGGCGGCAGGCCCGGAAGGCGATCGACTGCAAGTAGCCAAGCTGGCCGACCGGATCGCCGTCATAGGCGCCCAGCTCGTCACCCAAGGTCTCGGCATAGAGCGCCCAGCCTTCGGAATAGGCATTGAAGGCCAGCAGCGTGCGGATCAGTGGCAGGCGGTTGGCATATTCGCCCTGCCAGACATGGCCGAAGATCCCTTCGTGGAAGGCCAGGGTCGGCAGGCTGTAGCGGCTATGCAGTTCGGTCGTACCGAGGTTGATCCAGATCTTGCCGGGGATCGAGCCATCGATCGAGCCTGCGCCGCCATAGGCGCCGGGCGCGCCGGCTTCCTCGGCCGGCGGTAGACGGCGAATCTCGAGGTTGCCTTTCACCGGATTGCGGAAGGCACGCGGTGCCTGGGCGCGCATGTAGTCAACCTTGGACTGCATCAGCGCGATAATCTCGGCCCGGCCCTTGTCGTCGTTGGGGAAGGTAAAGCGCGGGTCCTTGCCCAGCGCAGTCATCCGTTCACCCACCGTGCCACTGGTATAGCCGAGCGAGCGCAGAATCGGGTCCATCCGGCCATGCAGCATGGCTAGTTGTTCCTGGCCGATCCGGTGGACTTCGTCGGGCGAATGGCCGGTCGTGGTGCTGGCGGAGAGCCCCCAGGCATACCATTCGTCCCCGCGCGGCGGGCCCAAAGGCCGGCATCGCTGGTGGCGAGCGTGCGTTGCAGTTTGAGCTCTGCTAGCTGCCGCTCTAGCCCCGCCGCGACCGGCCCGGTCGCCATGGCCTTGGCGCGCGCATCCCAGTCGCCAGCGATGGTCGCGGTGCGGCGCGCCAGCGAGCGAGTCAGTTCACCACCATCGCGCAGGCTGGCAAGCTGGGCATCCATCTGCCGGATCGCCTTGTCGAGCAGGAAGGCAGGCGGGACCAGGCCCATGCTCCGGGCCGACTGGATCCGGTCAAGTTCACCCTCCAGCAGCGCCGGGAAGGCCCCCAGTCGCGCCAGGTAAGCCTCGGCGTCTGCGGAATTGCGCACTGGGTGGTCGCTGTCGAGGAAGCGCGGAATGTCGAGGTAGCCGCCGACATTCTGGATCACCACATAGGGGGTGTTGCGCCATCCGCCCACGGCAACATCGCCATAGGGCAGGGCAAGGCCCTTCAGCGCGGTGCGAAAGGCACTGCGGACAACGGCCAGACTGGTACGGGTATCAGGATCGAGCGCTTCGGTATTGATCGCCTCGACCTGCTTGAGGCCGCGCCGCAGCACCTCTGCCATGGCTTTCTGCCCGGCGGCCGAACGATCGCTAAGCTTGCCGCGCAGCGCGGCATGGACCCCGGTGTCGATCCCCAGCGAAGTCGCGCCTTCGGGGCTCTGCTCGATCAATTGCCAGGCCAGCGATTCGAGCAAGGCTGCGGCACTATCGGGCGATGCGGCTGATGCAACGCGGTTGGCGCACCCCGGCAGAATTGCGGCAGCGGCAGAGGCACTAAGGAGGCCGAGGGCATGGCGACGCGAAAGTGACATGGTTTCCATGGCCTTATCGTGCGGTGCCGTTCACCCCCTGTCAAATCTGAGCGGAACTTTTGGGGAAACTACGCGATACAACTGGCAGCAAGGTCGCAATCCGCTTAATGTCGCCGCGCCCAGGGGTCGCATCCGGGTAGATAAAGCAGAACAAGCCGATGAGTACTCCGAATGCCTGATCCGGGCTTGCTTGACGTCCTGCGCCGCAGTGGCGGACTGGTCGCCGTTGCCCGGCAACTGGAGATTGCCCCACCTGTGGCGCTGGCGGCGTCTTCCGCATTGCTGCCCTTGGTGCGCGCAGGCTTCCGGCGGTACGTGGAGCAGGCTGAGAGCCTTGCCGCCGGCCTGACCGGCCTGCTGGTCTGGCTGGAGGAACTGGGCGGCGGCGCGCTGGCTAGCGCCGTGCTGCAGAACGATTCCGCCATGCGGGATGCGGGCGAAGCGATCGTGGCGCGCATTTTTGGTCCGACTCTGGCGCAGCAGGTGGTAGTCCAAGCCGCCGGGCAGAGCGCGGTGCCTGCCGAAATCGTGGCGCAGGTGCTGCCGCTGCTCGCCATGCTGTCAGGCGGCTACGTTTCGGCCCGCGCTGGGCGCATGTCGGCCGATGATTGCTTGGCTGAACTTGGTCCACTGCTCGATCTGGGGGGCGAGGCCAACCCGCTTGACGCACTGGTTGCGATCGCCGACGACTAGGCGATGATCACGACCGTCCTGTCGCTGCTGACCCTGGCCGTCCTGCTGATGCTGGCCGGAGCCGTGCTGCAATGGCGCCGGGGAGAGCGGCGCAAGGCTCTGCTGCTCGTGATCCTGGCGCTGGTTGCCGGGATCAATGTCGCGATCTGGACCGTGCCGTACGACAGCGGCGAAGCCCCTGTGGCAAAGGCGGACGAAAAGCCCGCCTAAAGCATCAGCGGATCGGGCAATCCGGCGCGAGCCGCATGTCGAGGTAATTGTCGACGGCGCGCATCATGTCATCGAGCTCGCTCTCGAAGAAGTGATTGGCCCGCGGCACCTCGTCATGATGGATCGTGATGTGCTTCTGGGTGCGCAGCTTGTCGACCAGCTTCTGCACCGCGCCCGGCGTTACCACCGTATCCTGCGCGCCCTGGATGATGATGCCCGAGGCAGGGCAGGGGGCCAGGAAGCTGAAATCGTACATGTTGGCCGGCGGAGCGACCGAGATGAAGCCGCGGATTTCCGGGCGGCGCATCAGTAGCTGCATGCCGATCAGCGCGCCGAAGCTGTAACCGGCGATCCAGGTCGTGCTGGCTTCGGGATGGATCGACTGGACCCAGTCGAGCGCGGCGGCGGCATCGCTCAGCTCGCCGATCCCGTTGTCAAAACTGCCCTGGCTGCGGCCGACGCCGCGGAAGTTGAAGCGCAGGGTGGCAAAGCCGCGGGCCTGAAAGGTCTTGTACATTGCCATGGTGATGCGATCGTTCATGGTTCCGCCCGCCTGGGGGTGCGGATGCAGGATCATGGCAACGGGCGCGCGGGGACGGCTGGCGGGCTGGAAACGCCCTTCAAGGCGACCTTCGGGGCCGGGGAAGATGACTGAGGGCATGGGCCTGGTACCTGCTTCTTGGCGGCTCCACCCGTGGCCGCCGGAGAAAACGGCGTGCCGGACCAGATGGGGCTATGATCGGGAGAGAGGCGCTATATAGAAACGGGCCTTCGAAAAGCAACTTTTCCGAACCATGACCGCAAAACCGATCTATCTTGACCATCAGGCCACCACGCCGCTTGCGCCCGAAGCGCTGGCGGCGATGCTGCCGTGGCTGTCTGGTCCGGAGTCGATGGGCTTTGCCAATCCCCACTCGATGCACCGCGCCGGGCGGGTTGCGGCGGCTGCCGTCGAGCACGCGCGCGAGCAGGTGGCGAGCCTTCTTCCGAAGGGCGGGCGGGTGATCTTCACCAGCGGCGCGACCGAGGCCTTGAACCAGGCACTGCGCTCGATCC
>JACDQK010000292.1 GCA_015657645.1 Novosphingobium sp. | reverse complement strand
GACATGGAGCAGGTTGGTCGATCCCGGCGTGCCGAACGGAACCCCGGCCAGCGCGATCAGCTTCGATCCGGCCGTGCCGAAGCCGTGGCGCAGCGCCATGCGCTTGCCCTTGGCGATCATCTCTTCAAAGCTGCCGATGTCCTTGGTGGTCACGGCATGGGCGCCCCACAGCAGGGCGAGCTTGCGGGCAATCTTGGTCGACGGGGTCAGCACCAGCATCGGCGCGGCGGGACGCTCACGCGCGACGCGGCGGGCCGTGCTGCCCGAGCCGGTGAAGACGATCACGCCCGAGATTGGCAGCGATTCGGCGATCGAGGCGCAGGCATGGGCCAGCGCGTCGGCCGTGGTGCGATCGGGCAAAACATCGGCAAAGCTGACCTGCTGGCGATAGCCGGGGTCGCGCTCCACCTGTCCGGCGATGCGGTGCATGATCGTGACCGCCTCGACCGGCCAGGCGCCGCTGGCGGTTTCGGCCGAGAGCATGACCGCATCGGCCCCATCGTAAACCGCGTTGGCCACGTCCGAGACTTCCGCACGGGTCGGGGCCGGGCTTTCGATCATCGATTCGAGCATCTGGGTCGCCACCACCACCGGCTTGCCCGAACGGCGCGTGGCGGCAACGATCCGCTTCTGGATCGGCGGCACTTCCTCCGGGTTCAGCTCAACCCCCAGGTCCCCGCGAGCGACCATGATGCCGTCAGCCAGCTCGATGATCTCGTCGAGCCGGTCGATCGCGGCGGGCTTTTCGATCTTGGCCATCAGCGAGGTGGCTGAGCCGCCCATCAGCTTGCGCGCTTCGGCGACGTCGTCGGGGCGCTGCACGAACGAGAGCGCAATCCAGTCCGCCCCCTGTTCCAGCGCGAAGGACAGGTCGCGGCGGTCCTTTTCGGTCAGGGCGGGCACCGGGACCACGGCATCGGGTACGTTTACGCCCTTGCGGTCCATGATCACCCCGCCGACCTCGGCCGAGCAGAGGATCGCGTCCTGGCTCGCCTCGATCACCTTCAGCCGCAGCTTGCCGTCATCGATCAGCAGCCGCTGGCCCTTCTTGAGCACGGCGAACAGTTCCGGGTGCGGCAGGCAGACGCGGGTTTCGTCACCCAGCTCGGGATTGCGGTCGAGCGTGAAGTGGCCCGAATGGCGGATCACGGCCTTGCCGCCCTTGAACTGGCCGACGCGCAGCTTGGGGCCTTGCAGGTCGCAGAGGATGGCGACCGGCCGGTGCAGGTCCTTTTCGACCGCGCGGATCGCCGCGATCGTCTGGGCGTGGGTTTCGTGATCGCCGTGGCTCATATTGACGCGAAAGGCATCGGCCCCGGCGAGGAGCAGCTTTTCGATCATTTCGGGGCTGCGGCTGGCGGGGCCCAGGGTTGCCAGGATCTTGATCTTGCGCCCGCGCGGATCGAACTTAGCCATTGTGTTTGTTCCTCTGTCAGCCCTGCCTATGGCAAAGGTGCTGCGAAAACCCAAGGGTATGCCCATGAGCTGTTCCGAAAATACGAATGCGAACCCCGCAGATCCCCTTGAAGCGCTGGACGATGCCGTTGCCGCGGCCGCCTTCCGCCGGCTGGTCCGCCATCTGCGCCATCGCCACGATGCCCAGAACCTCGATCTGATGGTCCTGGCGGGCTTTTGCCGCAACTGCCTGGCCGATTGGATCCGCGATGCCGGGGCGCCTTATGACAAGGAGGGCGCCCGCGAAGTGATCCACGGCATGCCGACAGCCGAATGGAAGGAACGTTTCCACAGGGAAGCGACGCCAGGGCAGCTCGAAGCCATGGCCGAGAGCTTGAAGAAGAACGCTCCAGCCTCCTAAGAGCCGGTCAACCGATTCACCCTGTTACCGGAGCTTACCCCCCAATGGCCGAAACCACCGACGACCGCCTGCGCCTGCTGATCGAACGGGTGGAACGCCTGGAAGAGGAAAAGAAGGGCATCGCCGACGACATCCGCGACGTTTACGCCGAGGCCAAGGCCGTGGGTTACGATGCCAAGATCATGCGCCAGATCGTCCGCCTGCGGAAGATGAAGCCCGATGACCGCGCCGAGATGGAAGCAATCCTCGATGTCTACAAGGCTGCACTGGGGCTGGGCTAAGCGGTTGATTGGCGGGAGTCAGTCTCTATCTCTGGTGCATCACCACCGGGAAAAGGAGAGCCCCGCATGATCGTTACCACCACCCACACGATCGAGGGCCGTCCGGTCCAGCAGTATCTTGGCGTCGTTACCGGCGAAGTGATCGTCGGCGCGAACATGTTTCGCGATCTCTTCGCCAGCATTCGTGACATCGTCGGTGGCCGTTCGGGCTCCTACGAAGACGTGCTGGCCCGCGCCCGGCTGCAGGCCATCGATGAAATGAAGCAATTCGCGCATGGTCTCGGTGCCAATGCCGTGGTCGGGGTCGATCTCGATTACGAAGTGCTCGGCGCCAATGGCTCGATGCTGATGGTCAGCGTCACTGGCACGGCCGTGGTTGTCTGATCGGAGCCGGTCGGCTAGGGGGCGGCTCAATTCCACTCCCTAGCTGACGGCAAATTCCCATGGCAGGCCATTCCAAATTCAAGAACATCATGCACCGCAAGGGTGCGCAGGATAAGAAGCGCGCCGCGCAGTTTTCCAAGCTGAGCCGCGAAATCACCGTCGCGGCCAAGATGG
>JACDQK010000029.1 GCA_015657645.1 Novosphingobium sp. | reverse complement strand
GGGACGATGATGGAACTGGCGGCAATGATCGTGCCGTTCAGTTCACCCTTCGCCATGCTGGCCCGCGCGGCGCAAAGCGAGGCGCTGCTGCCGCATGTCCTGGCGCTGGCCTGGCAGGCGGTCTGCGTGACGGTCTTCGTCCGGGTCGGGGCAACGCTGTTCCGGCGCTGGGTGATGAAGAGCGGGCCGGCCCGCAGCGATGGCAAGGGCCCCTGGCAAAGACTGGGGGCGCGGCTGTTCGCGCGACGGGCCGTGCGCTGAATCCGGTCCATTCCGGAGGCACTATTGACTCTTAGGTAAGTTAGACCAAGTAAGTCTTGATGGGAAACTGATTGCGCCCATGCGCAGCAGAAGAGGAATCGTCATGGCCACCCAGATCGCAGATGCCCCGTTCCAGTACCGCAGCTCGCCCACCGCGACCGAAGCGTTTGAGGGTTGGCTGAAGGAGTATGGGCAGAACCTGCCGACCCACACTCATCCGTGGGACGTCTCGCGCTCTGACATTTATGTCGAGGACCGCTGGCAGCCGATCTTTGCGGAGATGCGCGCCAAGGCCCCGGTCAACAAGGTCACCGGCACGCCCTATGGCGACTATTGGAATGTGACCACGGTCAAGACGATCCAGCACGTCGAATCGCTGCCCGAGCTGTTCTCCTCGTCGTGGCAGCATGGCGGGATCACGATCGGCGATCCGCCGGCCGACATCACGCCCGAACATCTTGAGGAACGCCGTCTGCCGATGTTCATCGCGATGACCGGCCCGAACATACCGGCCAGCGCCGCACCGTCGCCCCGGCCTTCACCCCCGGTGAGATCGACAAGATGGCGGCCGAAGTGCGGATGCGCACCGCCGCTACGCTCGACAGCCTGCCCTGGGGTGAGGAGTTCGACTGGGTCGATAAGGTCTCGATCGAGCTGACCACCGGCATGCTGGCGATCCTGTTCGGCTTCCCCTGGCAGGACCGCCGCCTGCTGACGTTCTGGTCGGACTGGGCGGGCGATGTTGAACTGGGCCTGGCGCGCGAGCTGGCCGATACGCGCCACGAGATCCTGCTTGAAATGGCCAGCTACTTCCAGCGGCTGTGGATGGAGCGGATGGGCGCCGCGCCGGGCCGTGACCTCATCTCGATGATGATCCATTCGGACGCGATGAACCACATGAGCCCGCAGGAGTTCATGGGCAATCTGGTGCTGCTGATCGTTGGCGGCAACGATACCACCCGCAACACCATGTCGGGGATCGTCCAGGGGCTGGACCAGTTCCCCGACCAGCGCGCGATCTTCGAAAACGATCCCTCGGTGATCCCCAACGCGGTGCAGGAATGCATCCGCTATGTCACGCCGCTGGCCCACATGCGCCGCACCGCGACCGAGGATGCCGATCTGTTCGGCAACCAGGTCAAGAAGGGTGACAAGCTGATCCTGTGGTACCTCTCAGCAAACCGTGACGAGACTGTGTTTGTGAACCCGGACCAGCTTGACATCACGCGTGAGAATGCCCGCCGGCACCTTTCGTTCGGCTATGGTATCCACCGCTGCGTTGGGGCCCGTCTGGCCGAACTGCAGCTCAAGATCCTGCTGGAAGAAATGCACGCGCGCCGGATGCGCGTAAACGTGACCGGCAAGGTCGAGCGGGTGCGGGCCAACTTCGTCCACGGCTTCCGCAAGCTCTCCGTTACGCTGAGCAAGTTCTGATGCAGGCGCGGCGGCAATTTCTGGGCTGGCTGGGCGCAGGGGCCGCTGCATCGGCCCTGGCCGCCTGTTCGAACGCCGAGGCCAAGGCCTATCCGGTATCGTTCAGCGATGGCGAATGGAAGAAGCGGCTGACACCGAAGCAGTATTACATCCTGCGCAAGAAGGGCACCGAAGTGCCCGGCACCTCGCCCTTGCTGCACGAAAAGCGCAAGGGCGTGTTCGTCTGTGCGGCGGACGGCAACGTGCTCTATTCGAGCGCGACCAAGTACGACAGCAAGACCGGCTGGCCCAGCTTCTGGGACGTGGTGCCCGGTTCGATCGGCAAGTCGATCGATTTCGAAACCGGCTATCCGCGCACCGAAGTGCACTGCATCAAGTGCGGCGGGCACCTGGGCCATGTCTTCGACGATGGCCCCAAGCCGACCGGCAAGCGGTACTGCATGAACGGCGACGCGCTGGTCTTCCGCCCTACCTGACCGAATAGACCCTGAGCGGTCCGGTCTCGAACCCCGACACTGGCACCAGCCAGGCCGGCGCGCGGTCGTTGGCAATCAGGTTGGCCAGATTATCGGCCCGTGCCTGGCGATAGGTCGGGATTTCGCTGGAACTGAGGCAGGCGATCAGATGGGTCGCGCCAGTGCGGCGGACGATGGCCGCGGCATCGGCCGGATCGCCGGTGAAGGCCGCGATCACGTCGACCATCCGGGTCTGGTTGCGGTGGTAAGGTCCGGCCACCACGGTGTGACTGGTGCGGACCAGGATCTCCGGCCCGCGATCGAGCGGGACGAACAGGTGGCGCGCGGCAGGCGGGCCAGCGCCGAGTAATCGCACTGCTCCAGCGCGGTCACCGGGGTATAGGCGGCACTGCCGCTGGCCTGGTCGAAAGGCTTGAGCATGGCACTGCCAAAGGTCGGAGTGCACAGCGCAACGACCGCCAGGGTCGCGGCGATCCGCGGCAGGGCGGCGGGAATGGCGCGGGCGCGGGGCAGCCAGTGGGCCAGCAGCAGCGCAGCGAAGGGAATGGCGAGTAACTGTGCGGCCAGCCCTTCGCGCATGATCACCAGCGAATAGGCCCCGGCGGCGAGGGCATAGCCGGTCAGCAGATCCCAGCGCTCGGCCTGAACGCGCTCACGGCGCGCCAGCTGCCAGCCGGCGCCGATCACGACGATCGTCCAGACCAGCGTCAGCGCCATCGACAGCGGCTGATGCCAGACCGGGCGGCCTTCGAGTACGGCGGTGTACCACCAGGTCTGCAGCAGCGGATCGAGCTGGCCGAAGGGGTTGGTGGCGCAGGCTCCCAGCCCGCTGAGTGCGGCGGGAATGGCGGCGATTGGAACGAGGCCCAGCCCCAGCAGGCGGCCGCGCTGGCTGGCCTTGCCCGGCAGCAGTGGCAGAACCAGCGCAGCGAGCGTCGCAGCGCCAAAGGCCATCAGGTGCCCCGGACGGAGCACGTCGCAATAGGGTCCGGTCAGTTCCGACAACGGCCGCGTCGTCAGCGAGAGCAGCGTTGCCACCGCCGTCAGTGCCCCCAGAAACCAGACCAGCGAGCGGTCGCCCGCCAGCGCCCAGCGCAGCCCATAGAGCCCGGCCAGGGCCGCCAGCAGTGGGAGCGCCTCCAGTGAAATCACCGCCCAGGCCGCGCCGATCAGTCCGGCGGCGAGGGCGGCGCGGTGCGAGCCGGTCCGCAGCAGCAGCGCCCCGCAGGCCAGCGCGGCGACCGACTGGACGGTGTGGTGATCGATCCGCAGCGGGGCGAAATTGCCGGGCAGCAGCGGGAACATCGGGAACAGCACCGGCGTCAGTAGTGCGGCGGCGCGCGGCAGGGCCAGGCTCCTGGCGATGTCGCGCAGTGCCAGCAGCGCGGGCAGCAGCCACAGCAGCGGGACCAGCGCCATGGCCCAGAGCTCGGCCAGGCTGCGCGGCAGCACCGTATCGAACAACAGGATCAGCCCGGCCAGCGGCAAGTCGATCAGCCGCGACCAGTGCATCGCCGCGCCATCGGGCGGGCCCATGCGGTATTGCGTCACGTCGAACCAGGCCTGCCCGGCCAGCAGGTCGCGGACTTCGAGCAGCCGCATGTAGTCGTCGGGATCGGGCAGCTGGGTGCCGGTCAGCGGCAGCAGGGCCAGCCGGAATGCCGCCCAGGCCGCCCAGATCACCAGGACCAGGGCCAGGGTGGGCGGACCCTCCTTGGCAAGCAGCGCGCGCAGCATGGCGGCCAGTCTAGCGGAAAACGATGCGACTGCGCAGCAGCCAAGTGGTGGTAAAGCTGACGGCAATCGCCGCGCCCTTGGCGAGGCGCGGGTCGATCCCGGCAGAATCGCCCAGCGCGACGATGAAGGTGGTCAGCACCAGCCCGATCAGCGCCGAACCGACGAATTCGGCCTTCTGCCGCGTCCGCGCCGCGCCGCCTGGGGCCGCGCGCAGGGCGAAGACCAGGCGGCTGGAGAGAATCCAGTGGACCGCGATGCCAAAGCTGTACCCTGCCGCCCCGGCCAGCGCCGGGGTCACCCCGGCGTGCAGCAGGGCCAGGAAACAGGCCATATCGCCGGCCAGCGCGACGGCGCTGACCAGCAGATAGGCGAACCACTGGGCCCGCAGCAGCGGCAGGATGGTGCGGTTGAGCATAAGAGTATTGGTCACTTGGCCGGGGTCGCCACGGCCAGTTGCGGCTTGGCCGACTTGGCCTCGCCCTTCCAGCGCAGCATGATGAAGGGCACCCGGTCCGGGGCAAACTGCGAGCGGGTCTTGCGATCGAAGTAAGGCGGCATGTGATCGCCCACGATCAGGATGTCGGTCGCCGGGAAATCGGGCGCGGTGATTTCCTTGACGACCGCGGCGTCAAGCTGGGACCACAGACCGACCTGGCGGCAGATCATCGGGAACTTTTCCGACAGCTCGGGCGAAACCTGGGCGCAGCGATCGACGTTGAGATTACTGCCAGTCGGCACCGGCAGGTGCGTATTGACCGTCAGCCAGTAGAGGAACTGCGGCTTGGTTGCGGCCTTCAGCTGGGCAGCCAGCTGGCGCGGCACGTCGCGGTCGCAGGCCCCGGGGAACACGCCGCCGCAATCGCCCGCGCCCTTGGCCAGCAGCTCCGGGCCAAAGGTAAGGTGCTGGAAGCCGATATTGGGATACCAGAACTGGCGGTCGAAGAAATCGCCGGTGAAGCTGTGATAGGCGCGGGTTTCATAGCCCTTGCGCGCCAGTTCGGCTGGCAGGCAAGTGCTGTCCTTGGCATCGACGAGTTCTTTGTAATCGCCCCAGCGCCCGCACAGTTCGCGGATCTCGGCGGCGGTGGTCGAATTGTAATAGGTGGTGCTGCCGAAGCTCAGGTCGAACCTGGCCTTGACCTCGGGGGTCTTGTAGCGGGCGAACAGCAGCTTCTGCAGCTCAGCATTGTCTTCGGGCAGGCCCAGCGATTCGACCACGATCACCATCACGTTGCGGCCATCGGCATGGGCGGCGCTGAGCAGGCCCGACTTGCTGCGGGCCGATTCGAACGGCGCGCGACTTCGGCCAGGCGCTTGTAATGGCCGCGCATGCCAAAGCTCATCCACTTGTCGAACAGCGACAGCGAGATAACGACCGCCCCGGCAATCAGCACGACGCGGATGTCGGCAAAGCTGGCCGGACGGTGCAGCGCCTTCCAGGCAATCCCGCAGAGCAGAACCACGGCGGAGCCGGCGACGACATATTCGATCGACTGGCTGGGATCGAGCTCCATGAAGAAGCCGACGCTGGATAACAGCGAACTGATTGCCAGGTTGAACAGCGCGGCGATGAAGCCAAGCAGACTATAAAGCGAAACGCCGACAAAGGCGAGGTACTGGACCCACCGCACCTGGGTGCGGACGATCAGCCCGACCACGCCGATCGCCAGGATCTCGCTGTGGCGCGGCGGCGCGCCGATGATCCACATCAGCATGTAGCCCAGATTGGCCAGCACCACCCAGGCCAGCAGCCAGTTGGCGAGATGGCGCCATTCGTGGTGCGGGATCGGCGGGCGGGGCAGCTTACCGGTCTGGGCTGTCAGCGGGGCAGTGGCCATCTTGGCGGCTCCTAGCTTCGATTGCATGGCAGCGATCAGGGCGTTCACGATCAGGCGACCTTGCGCGGGACAGCGCGGACCGACGCGAGCGCCGCGGCCTGGTCTTCGGTCAGTTCGGCGCGGGCCGGCGGCAGCGTCTGCTGAGCACCTTCGTCACCGGCTTCGTGGTATTCGGCGTCCTCGTTGACGCACCAGGTGTCGTAGATGCGGCTGCCGGCCACGATGTTCTCGACCGTCAGCATCGCGGTCATCATCGCGTGGTCCTGGTTGTTGTAGCGGTGCATGCCGTTGCGGCCGACCAGGTGGAGGCTCGGCCAGGCGGCCTCCAGCTCGCGGCGCATGGCATCGACGTGCGCGGCATAGTCCTCGTCGTAGACCGGATAGCCTTTTCCTGACGGACCACGACGCCGCCGATCACCTGCTCGGCCGAAACCAGGCCCAGCTGGGCCATTTCGCGGGTGGCCAGCGCGACCAGGTCGTCGTCATGCATCGACCACAGGCCATCGCCTTCGAAGCAGAAGTATTCGAGGCCGACGCAGGCCACGCCCTGATCGGGCACCATTTCGGGCGACCAGGAACGGAAGTTCTGGATCCGGCCGACCTTGACCTTGCTGTCGTGGATATAAATCCAGTTGTCCGGGAACATGTCCTCGTCGGCGCGGATCTTCAGTGCGACGGTCAGGAAGTCACGGTACTTGAGCTGCTTGGCGTTGAAGCTGGTGGCCGGCAGCGGGTGCAGCCGGGCAGCCAGTTCGCGCATCGGGGCAGAACTGATCGTGTGGGCCGCGCGGATCACGACATCGCCGACCGGGCCGGTCGCGGTCATCCGCCAGCCGCCAGCATTGTCGCTGGCCAGCTGCTTGAGGCCGTGGCCCATCAGCACCTGACCCTTGCCGGTTGCCACGATCTTGTCGCGGGCGGCGTCCCACATCATGCCCGGCCCCAGCCGCGGATAGCGGAAGGTTTCGAGCAGGGTCTTGGTCTGCATCCCGTCGTTGGGCGCCTTGTTGAGGCCGAGGCTGCGCTTGAGGCCATCGACGACGGCCCCCCACAGCGAGAGGCCCTTGATCCGCTGGGCGGCCCAGTCGGCGCTCATTTCGTCGCAGGGCATGCCCCAGACCTTCTCGGTATAGGTCTTGAAGAAGATCGAATAGAGCCGCCGCCCGAACTGGTTGACGGTCCAGTCCTCGAATGATTTGACGTGCTTGTTCGGGAAGGCCTTGGCCTTGGCGAAACTGATCATGCACAGGGTCGAACGGACCACGCCCAGGTTCCACAGCGCCTCGAAGGCGCGCAGCGGGTAGGAGTAGAACTTGCCCTCGTAATAGATCCGGCTCATCCGCGGCCGCTGGATGAAATCGTCGGGCAGAAGCTCATTCCACAGGTCGACAACCTGCTGACTCTTTGAGAAAAACCGGTGTCCGCCGATGTCGAAGCGATAGCCTTCGTGCTCGACCGTGCGGCTGATTCCGCCGACGTAGGTCTTGTCCTTTTCGATGATCGCGACGGTCAGGCCCTGCTTGGTCAGCAGATAGCCGGCAGTGAGGCCAGCCGGACCCGCGCCGATGATCGCGACGTCCACTGCGGTCTCGCGCGGCTGATGTCCGCTCGCAAAGCTCTGCACCGACATTAAGGCCCCCTTCGTTCTGGCGTCACCCAGACGTGAAGGAAAATGCCTAATCAGTGGTTAACGGGCGGTAGTAAACGTGATGATTGCGAACGATTTTGGAGCTTGCCGACCAAGAGGGCGAGTTCGTCGAGCAGGAAGCCTTCGATGAAGACCAGGCCGTGGGCCGCGCCCTGGCGCCAACGCACGCGGGCGTGGCGCAGCGGGAACAGGCCGCCACGCAGCTCGACCGGCTGACGCAGCGCCAGCGGCTCGTCGAGCGTTACCAACGCGCCGTGCTGCGACAGGTTCAGTAGCCGCGCCGGAAACTCGGCCTGGCGGCTGGCCAGGGTGACCGGATAGTCGACCGCCAGGCGCAGCTGCCGCTTGGGGAACTGGCCCGACTCTTCGACCAAAGCGGCCAGATCGATCGGCGGGTCGACGAAGCGGAAACCGGCATGGCGGTCACGCTCCCACACCGGCTCGATTCCATGACGCGCGCCGCTGCTCAGCTCCAGCGCAAAGGGACCT
>JACDQK010000291.1 GCA_015657645.1 Novosphingobium sp. | reverse complement strand
TGCCCCACCCCCATCAGCCAGACCGCCGGCACCCGCATGATCGTCTTTAGTGGCACCGGATCGGCGACCGGCACACTGACGCTTTGCGTGCGCAGCGGCGCGGCGACATAGTGCCAGGGCACCAGCCAGATCAGCGTAACCGCGCCAAAAATCCAGAAGATCGGCCGCCAGCCCAGCTCGGCCAGGATCAGACCGCCACTGAACGTGCCGACCGCCGGGCCGAAGGCCAGCGCGGCGGCAACCATGGCATTGGCATAGCCGCGCCGCGCGGCCGGAACCTCTGCGGCAAAGATCTTCGAGCTGCCGGGAAAGGCAATGCTTTCGCCCAATCCCAGGATCAGCCGCAGCACGATCAGCGCCATGATCCCGTGGACGAAACCGGTCAGCAATGTCGCCACGGCCCACAATGCGATGCCGGCGGCGAACATCCGGTAGACGCAGAACCGATCACACAACCAGCCGACGAACAGGCAGAGCGGAGCGTAGACCCAGAAGAACGCCGAAACCGCGGTGCCGAAACCGGTCGCCGACAAGTTCAGCTCGGCCTTCATCAGCGGCGCGGCAATGCCAATGGCGCCGCGATCGACATAGTTGAGCAGGACCGACAATCCGATCAGGATCACCAACCAGTGAAGCCGCGCCGCGCTGATCCGGCTGCCTTGTGCAATGCTTGCCATATCCGTTCTCCCCCCGGGAACTGCGGAAAGGCTAACAGCAATTGTGTGGCTGGCGAGGGAAATCTGCTGGATCGCCCTCAGCCGTAGAACCGGTCGCGGAAGCGGTCGGTGTGGCGGGCCAGGTTCTCGTGACCCGCAATCATCGCCTGCATCGGGCTGGTGAATTCGACGTGGCGGATATTGGCGAGCAGGCTGAACACGGTTGCATCGGCGAGCGTCGGTTCGGTCCCGAAGAACCAGTCCTGATCGCCCAGCATGCCAGCCAGCGCGCCCAGATCGCGGCGGGCGATGGCCTGGATATCCTCGTCCGAATGCAGCCCCATGCCGTGTCCCGCGAGCTGCTTCTTCACACCCCGGCGCGCGAGCGGCGCGATCAGGGCGCGGACCGGGGCGGCAATATCGCCCAGCACCGAACCCTTCAGGATCGGCCAGTTCTCCGCGCGCACCCAGCGGTCATAAACCATCGCCCAGTAGAGGTTTTCCTCGATCACGCCGCTGGATCGCCACGGCCTGACCACGTTGCGCCGAGGTTAGCGCGGCATCGGGATCCTTGCCGAAATGTTCGATCAGGTAGGCGATGATAAAGGCGGAATCGCCGATCGTGCGGCCCTCATGCTCGATCCACGGCGCCTTCTTCTTTGGCCCGGCAAAGGGCGTGGCGGCCGTGACCGAGCGGTGTGGGATCTCCGTCATCCGCAGGAAGGCATCAAGTTTGAGGCAGAACGGACTTACCGAAACCAGACCCCAGCGCCCCGGCAAATGATAGGCAACCAGTTCGCTCATGATCGGCCTCCCCGCTGATTATCAGCAGGTTAGCAAATCCGCCGACCGTGTCACGCTACTCCCACTCGATCGTGCCCGGGGGCTTTGACGTGTAGTCATAGACCACGCGGTTGATACCCTTGACCTCGTTGATGATCCGGGTCGCGACGCGGCTGAGGAAGGTGGCGTCGAAGGGATAGATATCGGCGGTCATGCCGTCGGTGCTGGTCACGGCGCGCAGGCGCAGACGTTGTCGTAGGTCCGGCCATCGCCCATCACGCCGACGGTCTTGACCGGCAGCAGCACGGCGAAGGCCTGCCAGATTGCATCGTAGAGGCCCGCGTTGCGGATTTCCTCAAGATAGATCGCGTCGGCCTTGCGCAGCACGTCGCAGCGTTCGCGCGTCACTTCGCCGGGGATGCGGATCGCCAGACCCGGGCCGGGGAACGGATGGCGGCCCACGAAGATCTCGGGCAGGCCCAGCTCGCGGCCGAGTTCGCGGACCTCATCCTTGAACAGTTCGCGCAAGGGCTCGACCAGTTGCATGTTCATGCGTTCCGGCAGGCCGCCAACGTTGTGGTGGCTCTTGATCGTGACCGAGGGCCCGCCGGTGAAGGAGACAGACTCGATCACGTCCGGATAGAGCGTGCCCTGGGCCAGGAACTCCGCGCCGCCGATCTGTTTGGCCTCGGCTTCGAACACGTCGATGAAGGTCTTGCCGATGAATTTGCGCTTGGCTTCAGGGTCGGTGACGCCTTCCAGCCCGCCCATGAACAGCGCGGAGACATCCTTGTGGATCAGCGGGATGTTGTAATGGCCGCGGAACAGGCTGAACGACTTGTTCGCTT
>JACDQK010000290.1 GCA_015657645.1 Novosphingobium sp. | reverse complement strand
CCAGTCGGACGTGATGATCGTCGCCGGCACGCTCTGCAACAAGATGGCCCCGGCGCTGCGCAAGGTTTACGACCAGATGTCGGACCCCAAGTACGTCATCTCGATGGGCTCCTGCGCCAATGGCGGCGGCTATTACCACTATCCTATTCGGTGGTGCGTGGCTGCGACCGGATCGTGCCGGTCGACATCTATATCCCCGGCTGCCCGCCGACTGCCGAAGCGCTGCTCTATGGCGTGATGCAGCTGCAGCGGAAGATCCGCCGGGTGGGGACGATCGAGCGATGAGCGTCGTCCTCCACTCCGCGCCGCGCTTTGCCAGTAACGAAGGCGTGATCGATGCCCTCAGCGCTACGCTGGGTGCGCGGCTGATTGCTGCCCACGAAGCGCATGGCGAGGTCGTGCTGACGGTTGAGCGTGCGGCGATTGCTGACGCGCTGGAACTGCTGCGTGACCAACACGAATACCAGCAGCTGATGGAGATCGCCGGGGTCGACTACCCTGACCGGGCCGAGCGGTTCGAAGTCGTCTACATGCTGCTTTCGCTGACCCGCAACCACCGCGTGCTGGTCAAGGTCAATGCCGCCGAAGATACCCCGGTGCCGACCGTCACGCACCTCTGGCCGGTCGCTGGCTGGCTCGAGCGCGAAGTGTTCGACATGTATGGCGTGATCTTTGACGGCAACACCGACCTGCGCCGCATCCTGACGGACTATGGCTTTGAAGGCCATCCGTTCCGCAAGGACTTCCCGCTGACCGGCTATGTCGAGCTGCGCTATTCCGAAGAGGACAAGCGCGTCGTCTATGAACCGGTCAAGCTGGCTCAGGATCTGCGCAGCTTCGATTTCATGAGCCCGTGGGAAGGGGCGGACTATGTCCTGCCGGGTGACGAGAAGGCCGCAACGCCGCCGCCTCCGCCGCCAGCTCCTGCGCCGGCACCGGCTCCCGCTCCGGAAGCCAAGAAGCCAGCGTCCAAGAAGGCTCCGGCAGCCAAGAAGGCCCCTGCGGCCAAGAAGCCTGCCGCCAAGGCCAAGGGAGGCAAGGCATGAGCCTGCAGCTCGAACAGTCGCCCACCACGGGTGACGATGTCATCACCAATTACACGATCAACTTCGGGCCCCAGCACCCGGCAGCCCACGGCGTGCTGCGCATGGTGATGGAACTGGACGGCGAAGTGATCGAGCGGATCGATCCGCACGTCGGCCTGCTCCACCGCGGCACCGAAAAGCTGATCGAGCACAAGACCTATCTCCAGGCGCTGCCCTATTTCGACCGGCTCGACTACTGCTCGCCGCTGGGGATGGAGCATTCGTACGTGCTGGCAGTCGAAAAGCTGCTCAACGTCGAAGTGCCGGAGCGGGCGCAGTACCTGCGCGTGCTGTTTGCCGAGCTGACCCGCATCTGCAACCACATGCTCAACCTCGGGTCGCACGTCATGGATGTCGGCGCGATGACGCCGAACCTGTGGATGTTCGAAATCCGCGAGGATTGCCTCAACTTCTTCGAACGCGCTTCGGGCGCCCGGATGCACGCGGCCTGGTTCCGCCCCGGCGGCGTCCACCAGGACGTGCCGGAAAAGCTGCTGGTCGATATCGGCACCTGGCTCGACACGCGCCTGCCCGAACTGTTCGAAGACGCGATGAGCCTGGTGGTCGACAACCGCATCTTCAAGCAGCGCAACGTCGATATCGCCACGGTCAGCAAGGAAGACGCGGTCAAGTGGGGCTTCTCCGGCCCGATGATCCGCGGCTCGGGCATCGCCTGGGATATCCGCAAGGCCCAGCCTTACGACGTCTATGACCGGATGGAGTTCGACGTTCCCGTCGGCACCCGCGGCGATTGCTATGACCGGTTCATGGTCCGCGTTGAGGAAGTCCGCCAGTCGGCCCGGATCATGAAGCAGTGCCTGCGCGACATGCCGAGCGGCCCGGTCGCCAGCACCGATCGCAAGGTCTCACCGCCCAAACGCGCCGAAATGAAGGCGTCGATGGAAGCGCTGATCCACCACTTCAAGCTCTACACCGAAGGCTTCCACGTGCCGGCCGGTGAAGTCTACGTGGCGACCGAAAGCCCCAAGGGCGAATTCGGTGTCTATCTGGTCAGCGATGGCAGCAACAAGCCGTACCGCTGCAAGATCCGCCCGACCGCCTTCAGCCACCTTCAGGCGATGGACTTCATGTGCAAGGGCCACATGCTGCCCGACGTTACCGCCATTATCGGCGCGATCGACGTGGTGTTCGGGGAGTGTGACCGGTGATCCTGCGCGAGCTGTTCATTGCCGTGTTGGCCTTCTCGGCCTTCGCCTCGGCGGTGGCGGCCTATCTGATCGTGTTCCATCCGGCCACGGCCTCGCTCAAGGAAGTGCTGAGCACGGCCTTCGCCGGCATGGTCGGGGTGTTCGTTGGCCGCTGGGTCGAAAGGAGGCTGGCCCGTGGCTGACCGCCTTGCAATCGCCGAGCAGATGATTGCGCATTACAACGCGCAGGATGCCGACGCCTATGTCGCGCTGATGACCGACGATGCCTGCGAAGCGGGTTATCGCGGGGCTGTGCTGCGCGACGGCAAGGAAGGCGTTCGCGCCGGCCTCAAGGCGATGTTCGCGGAATTCCCGCAGAACCATGCCGAAATCATCCAGGGCTGGCAGCTGGGCGATACCGCCGTGCTGCACGAAAAGGTCTCGCGCTCGGCAGAGGCGGAGCCCTTTGAAGTCATGTCCATCTACTCGTTCGAGGGCGACAAGTGCTCTCGCGTGGAGTTTGTCCGCTAATGGCCGACCGTCATCTCGAACCTGATACTCCCGAGCTGCGCGCGCGCTGGTCGGGCTTTGCCTGGACCAAGGAAAACGCGGCCAAGGCGCAGGAAATCATCGCCCGCTATCCGGCCGGTCGCCAGCGCTCGGCGGTGATGCCGCTGCTCGATCTGGCCCAGCGCCAGGTTGGCGCCGAAACCGATACCCAGGGCTGGCTGCCGATCCCGGTGATGGAATATGTCGCCCAGTACCTCGACATGCCGGTGATCCGGGTGGTCGAAGTGGCGACCTTCTATTTCATGTACAACCTTGTTCCGGTTGGGAAATTCCACGTCCAGGTCTGCGGCACCACGCCGTGCATGCTGCGCGGCTCGGACGCGATCATGGCCGCCTGCAAAGCACGCGGGATCGAAAAGGGCCATACCACCGACGATGGGCTGTGGACGCTGACCGAGGTCGAATGCATGGGCAACTGCGCCTCTGCGCCGATGGTCCAGATCAATGACGACAATTACGAAGACCTGACGGCCGAGCGGCTCGATGCCGTGCTCGATGCCCTGGCCGCCGGCAAGACGCCCAAGGCCGGGACGCAGGAGCCGGGCCGCCACACGGTTGAGCCTTCGGGCGGGCCGACCACGCTGAAGCAGATGGTCAAGGCCAATCACGATTACCGGAAGGAATGGTGATGAAGCAGTCGCAAGGTTTTTTGCTGGCCGGGCTGCTGTTCATGCTGGCAGGCGCGATCCAGATGTTCACGCAAGGGGCAAGCGGCGCGGCGTTCATTGCGATCGGCGCGGTTTTCGTGGCGCTGTTTGGCAAGGCCAAGAAGTCTGAAAGTGACGACAATGCTGGCTGACAAGGACCGCATCTTCACCAACCTCTACGGCTATCAGCCGTGGAACCTGAAGGCTGCCCAGGCCCGCGGTGATTGGGACAATACGAAGAAGATCCTGGCCAAGGGCAAGGACGCGATCATTGAGGAAATCAAGGCCTCTGGCCTGCGCGGGCGCGGTGGTGCTGGCTTCCCGACTGGCCTGAAATGGTCGTTCATGCCCAAGGAATCGAAGGACGGCCGTCCGAGCTTCCTGGTCATCAACCGCCGACGAATCCGAACCCGGTTCGTGACAAGGACCGCGAGAT
>JACDQK010000289.1 GCA_015657645.1 Novosphingobium sp. | reverse complement strand
TTGGTCGCGGCCAGGTCGTCGGAACCGCTCGTGCAGCTGCTGTGGTAGGAGCCCATGCCCAGCGGCGTCCGCAGTGGTCGAGCACGATCGGCTGGTTGGGGAAGGCCTTGGCCAGGCTCAGCACGTCATCGAGCTGGGGCTCGAGCAGCCAGGCATCGAAAGTCAGTCCGCGCTTGCCCAGTTCGGCAAAGCCTTCGCGGAACTTGCTGTCGAGGTAGAGCCCGCCCGGATGATGGAACGGCGGGCCCAGCACGTCGGGATCGGCATCCCAGGCGGCGGCATGGCGGATGCCGCGGAAGCGTCCGCCACCAGCGGCGGCCAGAGCATCGAGCACTGCGCCGGCCTTGCTGCCCAGCCGCAGGTCGGCGTGGCCGACAATCGCGTGGCATAGGCGCTGGCTGCCATAGAGCCCGCTGGCGCTCTGCGCGGCGACGCCGTTGACGTATTCCACTTCGCCCACGACCTTCATTTCGTCGCCCGCGCCGGACTTGTAGAAGGCGCCGCATTCCATGAACACCGTGCCGATCACGTTGTGGCCGCTGGTGGTGTCGGCATGCAACTCGTTGAAGGTGTAATAGGGCGAGAGCGAGATGCTGGCGATGAAGTGATGCACCGGTTCCGGGAAGGCGCCCATCATCGGGCGCAGGTCCCACAGGTGATGATGCGGATCGATGATTGGCAGATCGGGTTCCAGGATCGCTTCGCTCATGGGGTCATTCCTCTCCGGTGCTCTTTGATGGCCAGCTTATGGCTCCGTGCAGGTTTGACAAGCGCAGACCGGCCCCGCATTAATCGCGCGATTAAAAAAATGATGGACGAGAGGTTGGGACGATGGATTTTGAACACAGCGACAAGATCAAGGCACTGCTGGCCGAGGTCAGCGCCTTCATGGACGAGCACATCTATCCCAACGAGCAGGCCTATCACGACTTTGTGACCGACCCGGCCAACCTCTGGCAGGAATGGCCGGGGATGGAGGAGCTCAAGGCCAAGGCCAAGGCGCAGGGGTTGTGGAACCTGTTCCTGCCGCATGAATACGGGGAATTCTCACCCGGCCTGACCAACCTTGAATATGCGCCGATTGCTGAACTGCTTGGCCGCGTGCCGTGGTCCAGCCAGGTGCTCAACTGCTCGGCGCCCGATACCGGCAACATGGAAGTGCTGGCGAAGTTCGGCAGTCCGGAGCAGCAGGAAAAGTGGCTCAAACCGCTGCTCGAAGGCACGATCCGCTCAGCCTATGTGATGACCGAGCCGCAGGTTGCCTCATCCGATGCGACCAATCTGGAACTGTCGATCACGACTGACGGCGATCACTATGTCCTCAATGGCCGCAAGTGGTGGATTTCCAACGCGATGCACCCGCGCTGCACGATCTGGATCGTGATGGGCAAGACCGATTTCAACGCTCCACGCCACGCCCAGCATTCGCAAATCCTGGTTGAGCCGGGTACGCCGGGGATCACCATCGTCCGCCACCTCACGGTCTTTGGCTCGCACAATTCGCCGGGCGGCGAATGCGAGCTGCGGTTCGACAATGTGCGGGTGCCCAAGGAGAACCTGATCCTGGGTGAGGGCCGCGGGTTCGAGATTGCGCAGGGCCGGCTGGGGCCGGGCCGCATTCACCATTGCATGCGCTCGATCGGTCAGGCCCAGCGCGCGCTGGAGATCATGGCCCGCCGTGCTGACAGCCGCACCGCCTTTGGCAAGAAGCTGGCCGATCAGTCCTCGATCCGTCAGGACATCGCCAAGAGCTTCTGCGAGATCGAAATGGCGCGCCTGCTGACGCTGAAAGCGGCCGATGCGATGGACCGTCATGGCAACAAGGTCGCCAAGGACCTGATCGCCGCGATCAAGGTGGTCGCCCCGCAGATGGCCCAGACCGTCTGTGATCGCGCTATCCAGGTCCACGGCGGCATGGGCGTTTCGGACGACACGCCAATCGCCCGGTTCTTCACGCTCAACCGCTTCGTCCGCATCGCCGACGGGCCGGACGAGGTGCACATGAGCCAGCTCGGCAAGCAGAAGATCAAGGAATATGTCGCGATGAACGAGCGCTAGGGCCATGGCTTCGTTGTTTGATCTGACCGGCAAGGTTGCGCTCGTCACCGGCGGCAACAGCGGCATTGGCCTGGGCATGGCCGAGGGCCTCGCTCAGCATGGCGCCACGGTCGTCATCTGGGGCACCAATGCCGAGCGTAACGCCAGCGCGGCCGAACAGCTGCGCACCCATGGCGGCGAGGTCCGGCATGCCCGGATCGACGTGTCCAACGAGGCGGCCGTTGCCACTGGTATCAACGCCATTGTCGAGGAATTCGGCCGGCTCGACCAGGCGATTGCCAATGCCGGGATCTCGATCCCGCGCAAGAGTGTGTTCGATATCTCGGCCGCCGATCTTGAGCGGATCGAGGCGGTCAACAGTCACGGCGTGCTGTTTACCCTGCGCGAAGCGGCGCGGCACATGATCGCGCGGCACGAGGCGGGCGATGGCGGCGGCTCGCTCGTCGGCATCTCTTCCACTTCGGCTATCCACGGCGCGGCGCGCAACGAGCACTATGCCGCCACCAAGGGCGCGGTCGTGACCATGATCCGCGCCATGGCCGTGGAGCTGGCGCGCTATGGCATTACCGTCAACTCGATCCTGCCCGGCTGGACCCGCTCGGGCCTGACCGAGGGACTGCAAAGCTGGGACAAGTTTACCGACAACGTCATCAGCCGGGTCCCGACCGGCGGCTGGATGGACGGGTCAGACTTTGCTGCCATCGCGGTCTATCTCGCCAGCCGCGGCTCACGCCAGCACACCGGGGATTCGATCGTGATCGACGGTGGCTACACGATCTACTGAGAGAGGACCGGCATGAAGGCCCTGCGATACCACGGCGCGCGCGACGTGCGCTATGAAGCGATGGACGATCCCACGCCGCAGTCCGATCGCGATGCGGTGGTCAAGGTAACTGCCTGCTCGATCTGCGGATCGGACCTCCACATCTACCACGGCCACGGCTTCTCCGAGGATCTGGGTTTCTGCGTCGGCCATGAAGCCGTGGGCGAGGTGGTTGAAGTGGGCCGGGCGGTCCACCGGCTCAAGGTCGGCGACAAAGTCATGCTGCCCGCCGCCGTCGGCTGCGGCGCCTGCCGCTCATGCCTGGCCGGGAATGTTGCCAACTGCGCGAACAATGCCGGGGCCTGCTATGGCCTGTCGGCGAAGCTGCAAGGCTCGCAGGCTGAGGCGGTGCGGGTGCCGGCGGCGGACATGAACGCCGTGCCGGTGCCTGAGGGCGTCTCGATGGAACAGGCGCTGATGATGACCGATGCGCTCGCCACCGCCTGGTTCGGCGCGCGTAATGCCGACATCAAGCCGGGCGCCAGCGTCGCGGTGATCGGGCTGGGGCCGATCGGGCTGATGGCGGTCGACAGCGCCTTCGTCATGGGCGCCCACGTGGTCTATGCGATCGACCCGATCGCTGAGCGGCGGGCAATGGCCGAGGCTTCCGGGGCGATTGCCCTCCATCCCGACGAGGCGCTGGAGCGGATCAAGGAGGACACGCACGGCGTGAAGGCCGATTGCGTGGTTGAAGTGGTCGGCTCCGATGCCACGGTCGATTTCGCGCTGCGGCTGGTGCGGCGGCGCGGGACGGTTTCGGTGATCGGCGTCCAGCAGAGCAAGCGCTTTGCCTTCCCGCTCGAGCGGCCTTTGGCGCTGGGCTGACCTTCCGCGTCGGGACCTGCTCCGTGCCCGAAGAGCTGCCGGCGCTGTTCCCGCTGGTCCAGTCCGGCCGGCTGCGCCCCGAACGCTATGTCAGCCACCGCATGGCCCTGAGTGAGGGCGCGGAAGCCTATCGGCTGTTCGAGGCGCGTGAGGCCGGGGCGCTGAAGATGGTGCTGCTGCCGGACTAGGTCCGCGCAGCACCGTTCGCGGCGCTGAGCACGGCGCGGACCGAGGCGGTCGCCACGTCCTCGTCGATGCCTACGCCCCAGACGGTCTTGCCGTCGGGACCAATGCACTCGACATAGGCTGCGGCGCGGGCGTCCGAACCGGCAGTCATCGCGTGCTCGGCATAGTCCTTGACCTCCAGCTTCACGCCAAAGGTCTCGGCAATCGTCGCCACGACCGAGCTGATCAGACCGTTGCCGCGGCCAGAAACCGACTGTTCCTTGTCGTCGACGGCGATCTTGCCGGCAAAGATGCGGGTGCCATCGGCGGCCTTGCTTTCCTCGTAGTCGAGCAGCTGGAAATGCTGCGGCGTGCTGAGGTGATAGGCCTTCTGGAACACGGCCCAGATGTCGTCGGCAAACAGTTCGCGGCCCACCTCGTCGGCCAGAGCCTGGACGTGGGTGGAGAAGTGCGCCTGCATCTTCTTCGGCAGTTTCAGGCCCTGATCCTGTTCAAGCACCCAGGCGAAGCCGCCTTGCCGGACTCGGGAGTTGACCCGGATGCCGCCGCCT
>JACDQK010000288.1 GCA_015657645.1 Novosphingobium sp. | reverse complement strand
TCTCGAACGCGCCGACCTGGAACCAGTCTTCGACATCGACCGACAGGCCGTTGACCACGCGGGATTGGAGATCGGTCACGCAGCTGCCCTTGCTTCAGGCAGCTGCGCGATTGGCGTCTTCGGCCTCGATCCACTCGATCAGCATGGTCAGGGTGTGGCGGATAGTCCGTTCCTGCTCCAGCATCTTGGCTTCCAGCCCGGCGAACTTGGCCTCAAGGGCGGCAAAGCCTTCGTCATTCGAAGCGGGATGAGCCTGTCCGGCATCGCGTTCATTCGCCAGCTCGATCACGGCCTGCTGCAGTTCGGCAATCTGGGCATCGCGCTCGGCCAACAGGGCCTGCAGCTGGGCCATGGCCACACCATCCACCGCGACCGGCTGCGGCGCTGTGACCGCGGCTGCGGCTGCAACCGCGACAGTTGCCGCTTCGGCCGCAACCTTGGAATCAAGCTTCTTGAGCTGCATCGTCCCGTCTAGTTCCAGCTCGTCGAGCACCTGGCTCAGCATGGCCCGATCGATCCGGCTGCGCTGATCGACGGCGCCCAGCATCATCAGGCGATTGCAGATCTGGTTGATCCGGCGCGGCACGCCGCCCGAGGCTTCGAAGAGTTCGGTGAAGACGCCCTGGTCAAACTGCGGATTGCCGGTCCAGCCAACGCACTTCAGGCGGTGCTCGATGTAAGGCTGGACTTCGCCCAGCTCCATCGCCTCAAGGTGATGGGCGGCGATCACGCGCTGGCGCAGCTGTTCAAGCTGGGGGTGATCCTGGATCGTGTCACGGAACTCCGGCTGGCCCAGCAGCAGCGTCTGCAGCAACGGGTGCGCGCCGAGCTGGAAGTTGGAGAGCATGCGCAGCTCTTCCAGCGCGTCGAGCGCCAGGTTCTGGCTTTCATCAACCACCAGCAGGCAGCGGCGGCCCGCGCGGGCTTCGTCGTGCAGGAAGGCTTCGATCGCGCCGAGCGCGGAGGCCTTGTCATGCCCGTCGACGATCAGGCCGAAAGCCTGGGCTACAATGTGGACCAGCTCTTCGCCATCGAGCTTGCTGGTGACGATCTGGGCTGCGGTCAGGCGGGCCGGATCGATCGTTGCCATCAGGTGCGCGACCAAGGTCGACTTACCCGCACCGACTTCACCGGTGATGACCACGAAGCCTTCGCCCTGGGCCAGGCCATAGGACAGATAGGACAGCGCCTTGCGGTGCGTCAGGCTCTCGAAATAGAAGGTTGGATCAGGGGTAAGCTGGAACGGCCGCCCGCTGAGCCCGTAAAAGTCGTTGAACATCTGCATCACTCCATCAGGCTCAGAACGAATAGCGCACGCCGACCATCGCCTGGCCGGACCAGATATCGACCAGGTTCTCACGCTTGACTCCGTCGATCCCGACGGCGGCCGTTGCGGTCAGCTTGCTGGTCAGCTGGCGGTAATAGGCAGCAGTTGCGCCGATCGCGGTGATGTCGCCAGACAAGGCGTCTCCGCTTTCGTACAAATTGCCGTAAACGCTGGTCGAGAAGCTCGAATTCCGGTCGATCCGCCCGTTGAGATAGGCGGCCACCCAGACGTTTTCGTCGATCACGCCATTGGCAGCGGCCAGGACCGTACCCGGCGCAGCAATGAACTTGCGGCGGTCATACCCGGCCCCGATGCCATACTGCAGGCTGTTCCCCGTGACAGCGTAGCTCGCCATCACCCCGCGCGAACGGAACACCGAACTGCGGACCGAGCCGAGCGCGGTCGACAGGCACGGGCTCTGGCCAGAGGAAACCGAGCCACTAGCGGCCACGCAGCCTGACAGCGACCCGTTGAACGGATTGCGGACCGCCTCGAATTCGGTCGGCAGGCTCGACAGCGCATTGTTCAGCTGCCCGCCAAAACCGTTGATCGAATCGTAGACCGAAACGTTGAAACTGCTGCGCGAATTGGGCGCATAAGCGAAGCTGCCGTAATAGCTGGTCGAGCCATAGCGCTTGCCGACATGGGCTTCGAGCGCAGTGCGGCGGCTGGGCCGCCACATCACGCCGGCATCCCAGATCAGGCCATCAGCATTGTAGGCAATCGTGCGCGGCACGCTCTTGTCGGTCACAAAGCGGCCATCGCTGCCAAGCACAGGCGCGCCGGTGAGCGGATCGCGCACGGCATCGCGGCTGGAGACGCGGACCTTTTCATAGCCAACGCCGCCCACGACCTGGAGGTCGGGCGTGATCGGCACGGTCACATCGCCGCGCACCCAGCGGTCTTCGATGCGTTGATCGAGATTGGACACATCTTCGCGGTTATAACCCGCGCCAACGCCCAGCCCGACCGGCAGCACATCGCCCGGCTTCACTCCGGCGCGGACAGCGGCGTTGTGCGTGATCGAATCGTCGAACACGTCAATCGGCGTCTGGCCCGGGGCGATCTGCAAGGCATCGGGCGATTCCACCCGCGTGTAACCGAGGCGATAGGACCCGGTCAGGGCGACATCGCCGACATTGGTCGCCAGCTGCGGCCCGGCATAGATCGAGTAGATCTGGGTGACGCTGTCGCCAAACTCGAGGCCGCTGTTTACGGCCGCCCCGTTGTTCTCGACGCTGGTCCGCGCGGCCAGAGCGCCCGCTTCGAACTTCAGCGTCTGCGGCACAACCGAAAGCGAGGCGCGTGCCACGCCGCTGAGCGCGTCGTTGTCGGTCGCATCGCCCCAGCCAAAGCGGCGCTCGTAACGGACCGAAACCGAAGCCTGGTTGTTGCGTCCGGCAATGGCCGCATCGACCCCGGCGGCCAGGACCGAATAGGTCAGCACGTCGTTACCCGGCTTGAGCTCGGCAAAGACGACCTGCTGCGCCTCGATGTACGGCGTCACCTTGATCTTCTTGCCGCCCCCGCGGCGCGAAGCGCGGACATCGCCCTCGCCTTCGTCCTCTTCGGCTGCGTCAGTGCCGCGATCGCTCGAAGCCTTGGCGCCGGAACCGGACACGTCGCCATAGGCGATCGACTGGGCGTGGGCCGCAAGCGGCAGGTTCAGCGCAGTCCCAGCGCAGAGCAAAGCGAGCAGGCGTTTGGTATCAGAGGCCATGGTTACCCCCCCGTAGCCATAGTAAGACCCGAAGCGGCGACCGCTCGGGCTGAAATGGACGGCGTTCAAAAGCAGTTGAATGTTCGGACAGCCCGAAAGCAGCCGGATGGCATCCTCGAGCGAGCCCTGGCCGGTGCGGTCAGCCCGCGCGACGACCACGGCCTGGCCAACGTACTTGGCCAATTCTGCGGCCGGCGACGCAGCGAGTGCCGGCGGCGAATCAAAAATCACGAAGCGGTTCGGCGCGCCCTCGACCAGCCGGTCGAGCACCTGGCGGGTGCGCGAGCTGGAGAGGTATTCGGTGTCCGAGGTGGTTGCGTTGCCAGCCGGCAGTACCCACAGGCCCGAAATATCGGTCCCCTGGACGCAATCGGCGACATCGAGCGAAGGATCGGCCAGCGCATCCATCAGGCCCTTGCCGCCCGGCAAGCCGAGCGAGGATAGCACCGACGGCTTGGCGAAGTCGGCATCGACCAGCAGCACTTCGGTTTCCTTTTCGGCAGCAATCGCCAAGGCCAGGTTGACCGCCGTGTAAGTCTTGCCCTCACCCGGGTGAGGCGAGCAGATCAGCACGCGCTGGGCGGCAAAGCCCATGCCTTGCTGCTGCAAGTGTCCGGCATTGAGCAGCAGCTGCCGCTTCACGATCCGGAACTCTTCGAGCAGCGCGGTGACCGAGCCTTCCGGCACGATCAGCCCCTGATCGCGCAAGTGCTGGCGGTTGACCGGATTGACCGGCCCCTTGAACTGGACCGGCTGAACCTGCGGAACCAGCGCGGTGGCTGGAGCTTCCGCTACCGGAGCGATGACTTCAGGCTCAACCACTTCGGGCCGCGCTTCGGCAACCGGCGCGGGGGCCGGCGCGCGGGCAGCAACCGGGGCCACCTCGTCGACTTCGGCGACCTCATCGGCGCGGCGATAGCGGCGGCGCTTGGCAGCAGGCGGAATCAGTTCTTCCGGGATCGGCGCCGGGGCCAGCTTCACCAGATCGTAATTGCGCACGACGCGCTCGATCAGCGAGCCTTTAGCTTCGGCCGGTTCGTCCTGCGGCGGAACGGGGATCTTGCTCTGTTCGGTCATTTCAAGCCCCTCACGCTACCATGCTGACCTGGATCATCTCGGCCACCAGCAGCAGCACGAAGATCCCGCCCAGCGCAGCGCTGGCCATGTAGAATTGCTTCAGCCGGCGCCGGCGCAGCGCGCGGGCGCTATCGGTCAGCGTCTGGCTGATTGCGCCCAGCACCGGCAGGCCGGTCACCCGCTCAAGCTTGGCCGTCGTGGCAAAGGTCGAACGGAGCTGGCCGATCGCGAATGCTGCGGCCACGCCTGCACCCACGCCCATGACCAGTACCGCCATCAGCAGCAACGGCCGGTTTGGTGCGACCGGCGCACGTGGCGTGGTCGGCGGATCGATCACCTCGAACTTCACCGCATTGTGCTCGGTCTCGACCTGGCCGCGCAGGCGCAGCTCTTCACGGTCCTGCAGCAGCTTGTCGTACTGCTGCTTGAGCACGTCATAGTCGCGGTTGATCCGCTGCTGTTCGGCCGCCAGTTCCGGATTGTTGATCTGCATGCCGGTCACCCGGCTGATATCCGACTGGATCGCGGCGCGGCGCGCCATCAGCGACTGGACATTGGCTTGTCGCTCAGCCTTGATCGACTGGAGCGAGCTGTAGGCCGGGTTCGGCATGCCGCCCGGGCCGCTTTCCGAAGCCGCCGCGCCCTTGAGCGCATTGACCTGGTTGCGCGCGGCAATCACGTCAGGATGGTTTTCGGTCAGCCCGCGCGAGCGCAGGCCGGAAAGCATGGCCTGAGCCTCGGCCAGGGCGCCGCGAGCGCCGCCTTGCGGACCGATGCCCGGCAAGCTCTGCGGCGTGCCGGCCAGCTGACCGTTGATTGCGGCCAAGGCCGATTGGGCAGCGGCCAGATCGGCATCGATCCCGCGCAGTTCCGAGCGGCTGGATTCCAGGCGCTGGAGCGCACTGGCCCCGCCCTGGATCAGTTCAGGATGCGACGCTTCGAAAGCCAGGCGCTTCTGTTCGGCCGCTTCCAGCTCCTTCTGACGATCGGCCAGCTGCTGGTTCATGAAATCGAGCGACTGGGTCATCTCGCCGCGGTTGCCGGCCAGGTTCTCTTCGCGGAAGATGTCGATCAGCTTCTGGGCAATGTCCTGGGCGATCTTGGCGTTCTCGGCGTCGGACCGCGAGCCATCGCCGAACTCGGCCGTGATCTCGAACAGGTTGTCCTTGACGTTTTCAACCTTGATCTTCTTGGCGAGGCCAAGGACCGCGGCTTCCATCTGCTTGGGCGTGGTAATTTCCTCGCCCACGGCAGTTGAGCGGATCACCTTTTCCAGGTTCACCGCGCTGGTCAGCGTCTGCTGGACCCGGTCGATATCGCGCTTGCGGTTGCCAACACCAACGCCGGTCACTTCCGACAGGGCATCGTCAAGCTGAACGTAGAGCCGCGCATTCGATTCATAGGTGTTCGGCACCATCGCCACGACCAGCCAGCCGAGCATACAGACCGCCCAGGCGACGGCGAGTGCCAGCCACCGGCGGTGCCAGATCGAATGGAGCGCTGAGCGCAGTTCGTCGTAAATGTTGTTCATCGTTCGCCCCTGGCGCGCCCCTTCCTCAGAACGTGCTTTCAGGGATGATGATGACGTCGCCCGGCATCAGCATGACATTGGCCTTGCTATCGCCCTTGCGCAGCAGATCGCCCAGCTTGATCGCATATTCCTTCTGCGTGCCGCTTTCCTTGTCGAAGCGGATCAGGCGGGCCTTGTTGCCGGCGGCATATTCACTGAGGCCGCCCACCGCGATCATCGCGTCAAGCAGCGTCATGTTGGCGCGATAGGGGATCGAGGCCGGCTTGGTGGTTGCACCGACAACGCGGACCTGCTGGCTGAAGGTGCCGGCAAACTTGTTGACGATCACCGAGACCAGCGGTTCCTGGATGTACTGCGAAAGCTGCAGGGTGATGTCGTCAGCCAGCATCTTGGGGGTCTTGCCCACGGCTGGCATGTCGGTGATCAGCGGCGTGGTGATGCGGCCGTCCGGGCGGACCTGAACCTGCGCGCCAAGCTCGGGATTGCGCCACACGAAGATCGTCAGCTCGTCGAGCGGGCCGATCACGTATTCTTCGCCAGGGCCTTCCTGCATCGACACGAAGGAGGCCGGCGGCAGCTGCTGGCCACCGCCACCACTGGCGCATCCTGCCAGCGCAAGGCTGGCCATGGCGCTACCGGCCAGCAGGCGAGTGAAACGGTCGATCGGCATCGGGCATATCCTCAAATCGGAGCGCCGTGTCGTCGATCGGGCTATGCCCTTCCCGCTCGCAGACCCGGCAGTTCAGCCTGCGGTATCGGCAAAAAGGGTGAATATTGCGTTAGCCTTACCGGCTGATTCGAGGGTTTAGCCGTTGATTTCCAGCCGCGTATCCATTTCGGACACTGGCCTGGGGAATGGTTAAACCAGGATCTCGGCCGCCGGCCCCTGGCCCAGGAACATCGCCGGGCTGGCACTCGCGCCATAAGCCCCGGCACAGAACACCGCGACCAGATCGCCCACCTCAGCACGCGGAAATCCGCCCTTGTCGGCCAGACGATCGAGCGGGGTGCAGAGGCAACCGACCACGCTGGATTCCTCTTCAACCGGCGCATCGAAGCGACTGGCAATGGCGACCGGATAGTTCCGGCGCACGACGGTGCCGAAGTTGCCCGAAGCGGCCAGCTGATGGTGCAGCCCGCCATCGGTGACGATGTAAACCTCGCCGTGGCTTACCTTTCTGTCGACCACGCGGGTCAGGTAAACTCCTGATTCGCCGACAAGGTATCGGCCCAGCTCGATGCAGAAGGCTGTGTCCGCCAGTTCGGCTGGCAGCTGCTCCAGCTGTGCACCGAGCGCTTCGCCGACCGCCGCCAGATCAAGCGGCTCGTCGCCAGGGAAATAGGGAATCCCGAAGCCGCCACCCAGATTGACCTTGGGCGGCATGGCGCCAGCCTCAGCCGCCAGCCGGGCGGCCAAGGCCAAAGTCTGGGCCTGCGTCTCGGCAATCGCACTGGCATCAAGCGCCTGGCTGCCGGCAAAGATATGAAAACCGCGCCAGTCAGCGCCGGCTGCGAGGAGCTGCTTGACCAGGGCCGGAACGCGCTCGGCATCGACGCCGAACGGCTTGGCCCCGCCGCCCATCTTCATGCCCGATCCCTTGAGGTCAAAATCCGGGTTCACCCGCACGGCCAGCTTGGGCTGCACCCCAATCCGCGCGGCTATGGCCAGCGCACGCGCCGCTTCCCCTTCGGATTCGAGGTTTAGCGTGACTCCCGCCGCAATGGCCGCTTCCAATTCATCGTCGCGCTTGCCCGGGCCGGCAAAGCTGACGCGGCCAGGATCGATCCCGGCGGCCGTCACCATCGCCAGTTCGCCGCCCGACGCGATATCGAAGCCATCAACCAGCCCGGCCATGGCCTGCAGCACCGGGCCGAACGGATTGGCCTTGACCGCATAGTTGAGCGCAACCTGCCGCGGCAGCGCGCTGCGCAATTCGGCCACTCGCGCCGCAATCCGCTCACGCGAATATACGAACAACGGCGTCCGCCCGGCTTCAGCAACCAGATCGCTGGCCGTGCAGCCGCCGATCACCAGTTCGCCATCGAGCGCCGCGAAACCGGCGGGGATCGGGCCGAGCGGCTTCACGCCGTCAGCTCCGCATAGAGACCGGTGCGGTCAATCTTGCCATTGGGCGAAGTGGGCATGGCCTGACGCCAGTGAATCTGCTTCGGTTGCATGAAGTTCGGTAATTCCTGCATGAGTTTGCGGGGCAATTCTTCGGGTGCATCTGAAGAACCGGGTGCAGCCCGCACAACCAGGTGGACAGCCTGGCCCAGGCGCTCGTCCGGAATACCCAGCGCCACGGCTTCTGCGACCAGGCCGGTCCCGAGCGCGGCATCTTCGATCTCCTGCGGGCTGATGCGGTTGCCGGCGCTCTTGATCATGGCGTCACGCCGCCCGACGAAATAGAGCAAGCCATCGGCCTCGCGCCGCACCCGGTCGCCCGACCAGACCGCCATTCCGCCATAGCGCGATCCGGCGGGTGCCGGCTTGTAGCGTTCGGCGGTCCGCTCGGGATCCTGCCAGTAACCGTGGGCCACCAGCGGACCGCAATGGACCAGTTCACCTTCTTCGCCATCGGCGGTGACCGCCCCGTCATCGCCGATCACCAGGATTTCCGCATGCGGGATCGCCTTGCCCATCGAGGTCGGATGCGTATCGACCAACACGGGATCAAGGAAGGTCGAGCGAAAGGCCTCGGTCAGCCCGTACATCGGGAAGAGCCGCGCCTGCGTAAACAGGCTCCGCAAACGCCGCACCAGATCAACGGTCAGCGCGCCGCCGCTATTGGTCAGCCGCTTCAGCCGTGCCGCCGTCTCCGGCGGCCAATCGAGTTCGGCCAGTTGCACCCACAGCGGGGGCACCGCAGCCAGCGTCGTGACGCCATGCTTTTCGACCGCCTTCACCACATCGCGCGGCGTCAGGTAATCGAGCGGCACCACGCTACCCCCGGCGAACCAGGTCGAAAGCAGCTGGTTCTGGCCATAATCGAACGAAAGCGGCAGGACCGCGAGGATGACGTCCTGCGACGTCAGCGCAAGGTACGACGCCACGCTTTCCGCCCCCAGCCACATATTGGCATGGCTGAGCATCACGCCCTTCGGCTTGCCAGTGGAGCCAGAGGTGTAGAGGATGGCAGCCAGCTCATCGGGGTTGGCGCTGGATGCGGCTATACCCAGTACGACCCTATAGCTTTCAATAACTTCAGCCTCAGACTTAACATCGCATTGGAGCGGGGCATCCCCTTCCTCCAGCGTCGCCAGCCGTGCCGCCGTGCCGATCAGCAACCGCGCGCCGCTGTCTGCCAGGATATAGGCCACTTGCGCGCGCTTGAGCAGCGGATTGATCGGAACATGAACCAGCCCGGCCCGGGCGGCAGCCAGCGGCAAGAGGCAGGTCAGTTCCCCTTTTGCGCCCCAGCTTGCCACCCGCGCACCCGGTTCAGGCACTTGCGCCTTCAACCAACCTGCCAGCCGCGCGACACATTCCCTTAAGTCATTGTGGCTAAGGGTACGGTCGCGCAGCACGAGCGCCGGGGCCGTCCCCTCGCCCATCAAGGTGAGGTGATCGAGCGGCTTCGGATCGATCGGCAGGCTGGCAGACACGGGGGTGGGGCTCCGGGAATTGGGGAAATGGACGTGTGATTTCGGTCGATTATCACGACGATCTTAAGGAAGTGCAAGGCGATGCGGTACTGGCCGCACTGCTGGATGCGCCGCAAGCACGCGCGCCCTTCGACCGGCTCGCCTGGTGGCAGGGCCTGGTCGATTGCTGCGACTTCCTGCCATTGATCGCCGTCGTTCGCGATGGCCAGCATCACGCCGTGATGCCGCTCCACCGCCGCGCGCGGCAGATCCATTGCCTCGCCAACTGGTATTCATTCCGCGTCGCGCCCTTGTTCACACCGAAAGCAGACCGCGCGGCCATGCTGGCGGAACTGGCAACTGACCTTGCGGGCCAGGCCCCGCACCTTGTCTTCTCCGCGCTGCCGGACGAGCATGGTGAAGCCACGGCGCTGGCCAAAGCATTGCGGGCGGCCGGCTGGGCCACCTTCCTCGAGCAATGCGACGTCAACCATGTGCTGCCCGTCGCCGGGCGAACCTATGCTGAGTATCTCGCGACCCGCCCCGGTCCGGTCCGCACCACGCTGAAGCGCAAGGCCGACAAAGTTGCGGTGACGATCGAAACCGCGTTCAACCCGGCCAGCTGGGCCAGCTATGAGGACATCTATGCCCGCAGCTGGAAAGGCGAAGAAGGCTGCCCCGGCTTCCTGCGCGCGTTCGCTGAGCAGGAAGGCGCCGCTGGCCGGTTGCGCCTGGCGATCGCCCGGGCCGAAGGGCACCCGGTGGCCGCGCAGTTCTGGACAGTGGAAGGCGGCACGGCCTTCATCCACAAGCTGGCCCATCTCGAGGATGCCAAACCGCTTTCGCCCGGAACCACGCTTACTGCGGCCCTGCTCGAACGCGTGATCGATCACGACAAGGTCGATCTGGTTGATTTCGGCACGGGCAACGATGGCTACAAGCGCGACTGGATGGAGGCCGTCCGTCCGCGCTACCGGATCGAGGCCTTCCGCGCGAAATGGCCAGGCACCTGGCCGGCAATCGCACGTAAGGTCCTGCACAGGCTTGCAGCGGGCGGGTCCGATGGCTAGAGGCGCGGCCATAGACGAAACCACGCGCCACGGGGGATCCATGCGCAGCCACACTGACAAGCAACTGCGGCGGATCCTGACCGACGTACTCGGCCTAAAGCCGGGTCAGGCGGATGATTTTGACACAGACACCGGCTTGTTCGGCCACCTGCCCGAACTCGATTCGATGGCGGTTGCCGGTCTGCTGACCGAAATGGAAGACCGGCTCGACATCGTGATCGAGGATGACGAGGTTGACGGCGAACTGCTCGAATCCTTCGGCAACCTGCTCGCCTTTGCCGAGGCCAAGCGCAAAGCTGCGTGAACCTTACCAGCTATCCTTGCCCCCTGCCCGGTGGAGCGAGCGCAGATGAATATGCGCTCGGCTTTGACCGCAGCGCCGCGCAGCGGCTGCTGATCATTCCAGCCCTATTCGATGAAGCGCACCGGATGCGGCGGCTCTGCGTCGACGTCATGCGCCGCCTTGAAGGTGGCGGCATCGACAGTTTTCTGCCGGACCTGCCGGGAACAAACGAAAGCGCCGCCGACTTGTCGGAGCTGGCGCTGAGCGACTGGGCCGCGGCCATCAGCAGTGCCGCCCGGCATTTCAAAGCAACCCATATCCTGGCCATCCGCGGCGGCGGGCTGTTGGTGCCGTCCGGCCTGCCGGGCTGGCGCTATGGCCCGGTCAAGGGCGCCAGCCTGCTGCGCACCCTGATCCGCGCACGCGTTCTCTCCAGCCGCGAGGCCGGTCGCGAAGAGAACGGCGAAGGCCTGCTGATTGAAGCGCAAGAGCACGGGATCGAACTGGCAGGCTACCGCCTTGGTGCGGCAATGGTCCAGCAGGTTCAGGCCGCGCAGCCAGCCGGGTCCCTGCCCGAGATCGAGCAGGAACTGCTCAGCGGCAGTCCCTTATGGCTGCGCGCCGAACCCGATGCCGATGCCGCCCAGGCCGATGCCCTGGCCGCCTATCTGACCATGGCGATGCGCGGATGACCCGGCGGCAGGTAACCTTCGCCTGCGAGGGCAGCGAACTGGTCGGCACGCTTGACCCCGCGGCCGGCCGCACCGGCCTGTTGATTGTCACCGGCGGGAACGAGCTCAGGAGCGGCCCCTGGGCCAGCCAGACGCAAATCGCCGCCAAGGCCGCGGCCGCTGGCTTTCCGGCTTTTCGCTTCGACCGGCGCGGCGTGGGTGACAGCGAGGGCGACAATGCCCTCTTCACCGGCTCGGCAGCTGATATCGCCGCCGCAATCGCCGCTTTCCGCGCGCATGTGCCAACCCTCAAGCGGATCGTCGCCTTCGGCAACTGTGATGCGGCCAGTGCGTTGATGTTGGCGGGTGGCACCGGGCTGGACGCCCTGGTCCTCGCCAACCCCTGGACCTTCGAACCTGAGCCCGAACTTGAGCCCCAGGCCGAGGAAGCGCCCGCCCCCACGCCGATGCCGCCTTCGGTGCTGCGCCGCCACTACCTCAAACGGCTGACCGATCCGCGCGCGATCTGGCGGTTGCTGACCGGCAAGGTCGAGCTCGGCAAGGTGGCCGCTTCACTGGCCGAAGCCGCGCAGGGCGATGGCGCTCCCAGTTCGCTGGCGCAGCAGATGGCCGATGGTCTTGCGGGCTTTACCGGTCCCGTCACGATCCTGCTGGCCGAGAATGACCGCACCGCCCAGGCCTTCCTGGCCAATTGGGACAAGGCCGATCCGCGGCTGCGCAAGTGCCCCGGTGCCAGCCACAGCTTTGTCGAACCGCAGGCCCGGATCTGGCTTCAGGGCCAGATCCTCGCAGCGCTGCGCAGCCTGGATTAACCGCGCGCGGCGAATTCCTGCGCCGCCACAAACCGCTCGGCATCCAGCGCGGCCATGCAGCCGGTACCGGCCGCCGTGACAGCCTGGCGATAGGTGTGATCCATCACGTCCCCGCAGGCGAACACGCCGGGAATGGCGGTCTTGGGTGTACCAGCCTCAACCACGATATAGCCGCTGCTATCCAGCTCCAGCTTGCCCTTGAACAGCTCGGTCGCCGGCGCATGACCGATCGCGACGAAGGCCCCGTCAGTCGGCTCAACCGTGGTTTCACCTGTCACCGTGTCTTTGAGTTCGACGCCGGTTAGGCCGCCGCCAATTTCGGTCGAACCCACAAAGCGTTCGACCGCCTTGTTCCACAGCACCTTCACGTTGGGGTGCGCGAACAGGCGGTCCTGCAGGATCTTCTCGGCGCGCAGGCTATCGCGGCGGTGGATCAAGGTGACGTCCTGCGAGTGGTTGGTCAGGTACAGCGCTTCTTCCACAGCGGTATTGCCGCCGCCGATCACGACAACCTTCTTGCCGCGATAGAAGAACCCGTCGCAGGTCGCACAGGCTGACACGCCCTTGCCCGAAAACTCCTGCTCACCCGGCGCGCCCAGCCATTTGGCCTGGGCCCCGGTCGCAATGACCAGCGTATCGCCTTCATAGACATCGCCGCTATCGCCGATCGCACGGAACGGCGGGCCGGACAGGTCGACCGAAACGATCGTGTCCCACAGCATCCGCGTGCCGACATGTTCGGCCTGGGCCTGCATTTCCTGCATCAGCAGGGCCCCTGGATCACGTCACGGAAGCCGGGATAGTTCTCGACATCGGTGGTGATGGTCAGCTGGCCACCCGGCTGCAGGCCCTGGACCACGATCGGCTGCATCCCGCGCGCGCGCCATAGATCGCGGCCGAAAGCCCGGCCGGGCCGGAACCGATAATCAGCATCTTGGTGGTGTGGACGGCCATGACAGTTCCCTGTTGCTCTTTGTCCCCATCTAGGGAGCGCCCTGCCCCGGCGCAAACCCGCAAGTGGCGCTTTCCCCACAGATTGACGCCTCGCAATGAAGCGCGCAAAGGCTGTGCGCATGACGATCCACGGCCCCACTTCCAACAGCTTCATCTCGCAGCGCCTGCGCCTCCACTATGTCGACTGGGGCAATCCTGGTGCTCCGCCGCTGATCCTGCAGCACGGCGGGCGCGACCACTGCCGCTCGTGGGACTGGGTGGCCGAGGAACTGGCCAAGGATTGGCACGTGATTGCCCCGGACCTGCGCGGCCACGGTGACAGCGCCTGGGCGCCGGACGGCAATTACGAGATCAACGCGCTGGTTTATGACTTTGCCCAGTTGGTCCACACCCTTGGCCATGACCAGGTGACGATCATCGCCCATTCGCTCGGCGGCAATATCGCGTCGCGCTTCACCGGGCTTTACCCGGAAAAGGTCCGCCGCTTCGTCAATATCGAAGGGCTTGGCCCGTCCCCAGCGGTCCGGGCCGAGCGCGAGGCCGCCGGCTATGCCAACCGCTTCCGCGAATGGATCGACAAGCGCCGCGCCGCCGCCGGCCGGATTCCGCGCCGCTATCCCAGCATCGAGGCCGCTTACGCGCGGATGAAGGATGAAAACTCCTTCCTGACCGACGAACAGGCCCGCCACCTCACGGTCCACGGCGCCAGCCGCAACGAGGACGGCACCTGGAGCTGGAAGTTCGACCCCTATCTCAATGTCTGGCCGTTCGAGGATGTCCCCGAATTCCGCACTGACGAACTATGGGCAGCAATTACCTGCCCGATGCTGCTGCTTTACGGCGCCAATTCCTGGGCCTCAAACCCGGAAAAGGACGGGCGGCTTGGCGTGTTCAACAACGATCCCAAGGTGATCGAGTTCGAGAACGCCGGCCACTGGCTCCACCATGACCAGTTCGACCGGTTCATGGCCGAAGTGCGCGCCTTCCTCTAATCTTCTAAGTAGTGCGCGCGCAGCGCCTCGCGCCGCGCCGCATCGATTCCGAGCACGGCTTCAAGGTAGGTGTCGAGATCGCCATGCCGCGCCTCGGTCGCGTCGAGCGCGGTGACGATGTAATCCTCCTCCACGCCCCACAGCGCGCGGACCGTATCGGCATCCATCGCGGCATAGCGCGGCAGGTCCTTGAAAGCTTCGGAAGCGATCCGCTCTTCGAGCCGGCTGGCTTCATTGGTCAGCATGTAATCGGCAATGATCGCATCGCGCGGCACGCCCAAGGCATGTTGCGCCATAGCGACTGCCCAGCCGGTACGATCCTTGCCGGCGACGCAGTGGACCAGGCTGGGCCCTTCGGCGCGCTCTAGCAGTCCAAAATAGAGCTTCAGCATCGGCACCAGGTTGTCGCGGAACGCGATGCCTTCATAGAGCCGGACCATCGCCGCGCGGGCATCCTTGGCGGTGATAACGCCATCAGCCGCTTCAGTGTGAAGCGCCAGGCCCGCCGTCTCTTCCGGATAGGTCCAGACCTGCGCCGCAAAGTCATCATGCCGGCGGCACGGTTTCATTTCGCGCTCACTCGGCCCGCGCAGGTCGATCACATTGGCCAGGCCAAGCTGGTGGATCGCCGCCAGATCGGCATCGCTGGCATCGCCGTGCTGGGCCGAGCGCCATAGCAGGCCCTGTTTCACCCGGGCGCCATCCGCCGTTTCATACCCGCCGTAATCGCGGAAATTGTTTACACCATCGAGCGGGACAACGCGGGGCTGAGTCATGTCTTGCGCTTGGCAGCATGCAGCCAGCGAGGCAAGCCGCTTGCGTAACGGCCAATCCTGCACCAAGCTGGCAAAAAGAACGGTGAGAGGGGCTAAGTGGCAAAACGGGTCCTGGCACGGGAACTCAAGGTAGGGCTGCTGGGGGGGCGGTTCGTGGGGCACGACAGTGGCCTCACTGGTCGCGCGCAATGCGCCGACCACGCTCTGGGCGCGCAGCCCGGATACGGTTGACGAGATCAACCAGCATTCCACCAATAGCCGCTATCTGCCCGATGCCCGGCTGACGCCGTCCTTGCGCGCCACGACCGAACTGGCCGAGGCGGTGGGCGGCGCCGACGTCATCGTGTTCGGCGTGCCTTCGCAGGTCACGCGCACCACCGCGGCCGCCATCCGCCCGTTCATTCGCCCCTGGGTGCCGATCATCAGCCTGGCCAAGGGCTTTGAACTCTCCACCGGCAAGCGCATGACCGAGGTGATCGGCGAGGAACTGCCCGGCCATCCGCTCGGTGTGCTGACCGGGCCGAACCTGGCCAAGGAGATCATGTCGGGCCTCGCCGCCGCCGCCGTGCTGGCGATGGATGACGACGTGATCGTGCGCGAATTGCAGGACCTGTTCCGCACCGGGCTGTTCCGGGTCTACACCAATGACGATCCGGTCGGCGCGGAACTGGGCGGCGCGCTCAAGAACATCTTCGCCATCGCAACCGGAATGGGCGATGCCCTGGGCGCCGGGGTCAACACGCGTTCGGCTCTGCTCACCCGCAGTCAGTCTGAAATGATGCGCCTCGGCGTCGCATTGGGCGGGCGCGCGGAAACGCTGATGGGCCTCGCCGGCATGGGCGATCTCCTCGCCACCTGCACGAGCCCGCAGAGCCGCAACCGCACGGTCGGGCTGGAGCTTGGTTCCGGGAAGACGATCGAACAGGTGCTGGCCGGAATGAGCCAAGTGGCCGAAGGCGTAAAGAGCGTCGGCCCGGTCTGGCAGATGGCCTGCGAGCGCGGGATCGAACTGCCGATCGTGCGCGAGGTCTATGCCGTGGTCCACGAAGGTGCACCGGCCAGCAGCGCCTTCCGGGGCCTGCTGAGCACGGCCGCCGGTTCGGAAGCGGAGCCCGGCTGACATGGCGACCGCCGTTTCCCCGCCCGAAAGCGAACCGCAGATCGGCCGGATCTTTCTGGCGCTCTATCGCGGCGCGACCGAGCGGGAATTGCTGGAGCGGCACACGGCCGGGCTGGCTGGCAGACTGGTGGCAATCGAACGCAGCGATGCGCCCTTCTCCACCGAGGTCGCGAGGCTGGTTGCCTCGCTGGATGATGACGCGGTTGAGCTGGCACCGCTACGGGTCGCCTGGCTGCCCCGCCAGGGCGAGAACAGCGGTTGGCGCGCACTGCTCGGACTGAGCGATCCGCGCGAACCAGCGGAAGGCGTGAAACGCCGCGAACGCGACGCCGCCGATCCGCGCTGGCGGATCGTCATTGCTGAACCCGCCGCACTTGGCCTGCTGCGTGCGCGCTGGAAGCAGCGGACCGGTGGACGCGGCACCGACTTTGCCGATTTCGTGGCGCGCCAGGCCGAGCTCTCGCTTGAGCGGGCCGAGTATCCGCTCTATGGCGCGCGCTACAAGATGCCGCGGGTCGAACCGGCGGATGTGATCGCTGCACCCGGTTTCACCGCGGGCCTCTCTCGTCTGGCGGCTGAAACCGGCCGCCCCGAAGCCGAGCTGCTGGCCGAAGCGCGCGGCTACCTTGAGGAACTACGGACAGGCCATAATCCCTTCGCGATCGAAGGCATGCTGCGGTTCTTCCGCGCCGCGTATGAAAAGGCCTATGGCACGGTCGATGTTGTGCCAGAGGAACTGGCGAAGCTCCACGATGTCTTCGCCCGCTATCCCGCGCTGATCCTTCCCGCCCACAAGGCCAATGTCGATGCGCCGGTGGTCAATACCGTGCTGGCCGACCACGGCCTGCCGCTGCCCAGCCTGTTCGCCGGGATCAACATGTCGTTCTGGCCGATGGGCCCGATCATGCGCCGCGCCGGCTATATCTTCCTGCGCCGCGATATCCGCGAGAATGCGACTTACCGCTTCGTCCTGCGTGAATACCTGGCCTATCTGATCGAGCGGCGCTTCAACTTGTCGTGGTTCCCGGAAGGCACCCGTTCGCGCACCGGCAAGCTGCTGCCACCCAAGCTGGGTCTGCTGACTTACGTGGTCGACGCCTATCGCCAGGGCCGGATCGAGGACATCATGCTGGTCCCGGTTTCGCTGGCCTATGACCAGGTTTACGAAACCAAGGATTTCGCGCGCGAGGCCAAGGGCGGCAAGAAGAAGCCTGAAAACCTTGGCTGGATGCTGCGCTACTTGCGCAGCCTGCGCACGCCCTATGGCAAGGCCTACCTGCGGGTCGCCGAACCGTTGTCGATGCGTGAGGCCTTGGGCGCGCCCGAGCCGAACGCCGATTTCAAGACACCGGAAGCGCAGCTGGCGCTGCAGAAGCTCTCGCTCGCCGTTTCCTGGCGGATCAACCAGGCGACACCGATCACCGGGATTGCGCTGGTGACTTTTGCCCTGCTCGCCACCGGCGGCCGCTCGATCCCGCGCGAGCGGCTGGCCAAGTTCGCCGCCATGCTGGTCGAGCACGCTCGCAAGCGTGGGCAGCCGCTGGCCGACAGTGCCGTGCTGCACGATTCCGAACGGCTCGGCGCGGTGCTCGATACGCTGATGGAATCCGGAGTGGTCACCCGCTTCGATGGCGGGCCGACACCGGTCTACGGCATTGCCGAGGGCCAGCACATCGGCGCAGCCTTCTACCGCAATTCGATGCTGCATTTCGTGCTGGAGCGCGCGATTGCCGAGGTTGCGGCCCTCGGTGCGATGGCCGCCAGTCCGGCCAGGCGTGAGGCGCATTTCTTCGAAACCGCGGTCGCCCTGCGCGAATCGCTCAAGTTCGAATTCTTCTTCCGCGAACGCCCCGCCTTTGAAGAAGGGCTGGCAGCGGAATTGGACCTGATCGACCAAGATTGGCGCCGCAAGCTGGCCGAAGCGAAGTCTGGCCGCGAAATGCTGGACTCGGTTTTCGGCGTCGGCCTGGCCCACGCCGCGTTACGCCCGTTCCTGGAAGCCTACCGCATCGTCCTCGATGTGCTGCTGACCCTGCCAGTCGATGTTTCCGCGCAGGAGAAGGATGTCTTGGCCGCAGCAGATGGGCTCGGGCGGCAGTACCTGCTGGAAAAACCATCCGCAATCCGGAAGCCGTCTCGCGCCAGCTATTTGGCACTGCCTGGCAACTGGCCGGCAATGTCCGGTTGGTTGAACCGGGCCCGGACCTGGCCGCGCGACGCGAAGGCCGTTCCAAGGTGCTGCGCGCCACCCTCGCCGCGCTCGATGCAATCGAGGTACAGTGCCGCGAGGCGCTGGGGGGCTAGGCCGGCAGGCGGTCGTCCAGCCAGTTCTTGACGATCCCCAGCACCTCAAGCCGCTCCGGCTCGTTGAAGATCTCGTGATAGAGGCCGTCGAAGATCCACACGGTCTTGTCCGGGCTGGCAATGGCATCGAACACCGGCTGGGCATCCTCGGCCCGCACCAGCGTATCGGCACTGCCGTGCATCAGCAGGCACGGCACTTTCATCACCCCCCACGCGCGGCGGATAGGTCGTGACGGCATGCATCATCTCCGCGCGGTACGGGCCGGGACCTTGCCATGGAACACCAGCGGATCGGCCTTGTAGGCCGCCACGACCTGCGGATCGCGGCTGACGGCATCGGCATCGAGTTGGATCATCCCCAGCCCCGGCGCGATCCGCGAGATCAGTGCTAGCAATAGGCTCTGGAGCTTCGGCAAGCCGCCGCCAATCGCCGGGCCGCTGAGGACCAGGCCGGAGAGCTTCTCCGGATGATTGAGCGCATAGTTGAGCGCCAGCGACCCGCCCATCGAATGGCCCACCAGCTTGACCTGCTGCAGGCCACTGTCGCTGCGGACCTTGTCGACCAGCTGGTCGATATCGACATCGGCATTGGCAAAGCTGTCAATCACGGCCCGCGCGCCGCCGGACTTGCCATGCCCGCGGTGGTCGAGCGCATGGACGGCATAGCCTGCCCCCGTCAGAAATTCGGCAACCGCATGGTAACGCCCCAGGTGCTCGCCATAACCATGAGTCAGCACCAGCTGATCGCGCGGCGGACCTTCCGGCAGCCATGAGGTCGCGAAAATCTGGACGCCGCCCGCGCTGGTGAAGGTGAACTCAGTCGTCTGCATCGGGCCAGTCCTTCAGCGTATCGATAAACATCTGCCGCACTTCCTCGGCCTTGTGCGAAGTGTTCTTCTCGGTCCAATCCCCGGTCTCGACTGGCGGCAGAACGGCAATGTCGACAATGCCCGACCGCAGCATCACCGCATCGCGCCCCGCCACGTCCAGCGCATTGCGGATCACGATCGGGATCACCGGAATGCCCAGCGTCCGCGCCATGTGGAAGGCGCCCTTCTTGAACGGACCGATATCCAACGTCATGTCGCGCACCCGCGTACCCTCAGGCGCGATCATGATCGAGCAACCCTCGCGCACCATCTTGGCGACCGGCTCCAGCGCCTTGGCCGCCTCTTCCGGCGAGCCGCCGCTGCGCTCGACAAAGGCGACCGGCACAAGCCGGCTGAGCATCGCGCTGATCGGATTCTTCTTGAGCTCAGCCTTGCCGACCCAGGCGAGGTCTGTCCGCACCAAGGCGCCCACAAAGAAGGCATCGAAATTGTTGCGGTGGTTGAACAGGAACACCGCCGGCCGGTGCGAGGTCAGGTGCTCGCGTCCAGAAACCCGCATCTTCACGCCCGAGGCCAGCATCACGCTGTCCGCCCACAGCGGCAGGGTCAGGTTGGCGGCATTGCGCTTGTTGCGGGTCAGCAGACCAACGCCGATCCCGGTGTAGAGCAGCGGAAACAGGCTCATCAGTCCGGTTGCCGTGCGGGTCAGCAATTCGGGGGTGGTCGAGCGCGGCTCGATGGCGAGGATATCCGAGCCCTTCGGCCCGGGCCGCTTCGGCCCGGCCCAGTTCCTTCGCCGGGATTCGGTCGGGACCCGGGATGGCCG
>JACDQK010000287.1 GCA_015657645.1 Novosphingobium sp. | reverse complement strand
GGCGGCGGTTACCCTGAATCTGCGGCAGCTGGTCTGTGGCAGCCTGGTGGCTCAGAAGGTGAGCGACATCAGCCCGGGTATTCCCGAAACCCGCTCCAAGACCCGCCAGGGTTCACTCGAGCTGGAATACAAGCTGGACGGCGTCCGGATCGTCAGCCTGACCGGCTTCAGCGGGGCTGAGAACGACGCCTTCAACGACTATGACGCCTCCTCGGCCGGTGTGCTGCTCGGCGTCTGTGGCGGGCCGGTCTGCTTGCCGGTGGGAGCCTATTCGCGCCTGGTGCGGACCAACCTGGTCTCGATCTCCAAGGAGCGCGTGCGCACCATCAGCCAGGAACTGCGGCTGCAGTCTGACAACGATTCGCCGCTCCAGTGGATCTTCGGTGCGAACTTCTTCGACCAGAAGATCCCGCTGACCGCGGGCGGCATCGGCGTCGATCGCGCCGGTCTGCTGCCGACCGAGCGGTTCATGCAAGTGACCCAGGTTGGCACCGTGCCGGCCGCAGGCTTTGGCGCTTACGAGTTCACCGCCAACCCCTTCATCGTCAACGATTCCAATGTCGGTCAGCTCTCGTCGAGCTGGTCGAAGGCCAGCACCCAGACCTTCTCGATCTTCGGATCGCTGGGCTATACCTTCGGGGCGCTGCGGGCGACGGCCGAAGGGCGCTACAACATTGACCGCAAGCGGGCCCAGGTCTTCTCGGTCTCCAACCCGCTCAGCGTGCCGGGGATCAACCAGCACATTCCGGGCACAACGCCGCCGGCAGCCGGGGTCTTCCCGGTGGTTGGTCCGCAATTTGCCAAGACCTTCGAAAGCTTCGCGCCGCGCTTCACGCTCGACTACAAGGTTTCGGATGACGTGTTCGTCTATGCCTCGGCCTCGAAGGGCGTGCGCGCCGGCGGCTTCAACACCGCCAACGCGGTGAGTGCCACCGGCATCCTCGCCAGCGAAGTGCCTTACGACGAAGAAGAAAACTGGACCTACGAACTCGGCTTCAAAACCGAGTGGTTCGACAAGCTGCTGATGCTCAACGCCTCGTACTTCCATGTCGACTGGAAGAACGCCCAGGTATCGAGCTTCACCGATAACCCGACTGCCGTGAACCCGGTGCGGATCATCCGCAATATCGGCGCGATCAAGACCGATGGCTTTGAAGCCCAGGCCGAAATCCGCCCGAGCGACATGTTCAGCTTTGGCGGCAGCGTGGTCTACTCGGACGTGGCCTTTGGCGCGGGCGTCTATGACGGCGGTACGGTCACCCAGTGCGTTGTGGGCGTCGGCGCTGCCGCGACGGCAGCGGCTGGCTGCCCGCCGGTAACCGTCATCACCACGCCGTCCGGCGCGGTCCGTGCCGTGCCTTCGCTGGAAGGCCTGCGTCCGGCCCGTTCGGTCAAGTGGCAGTGGAACCTCCACGCCACCGCTGGCGTCAAGCTGACCGACGATTGGGAAGCCAAGGCCCGCGTCGATGTCAGCCATACTGGCCCGGCCTTCACCAACATCATCAACACGATCAGCTATGGCAAGCGCACGCTCACCAACGCGCGTCTGACCTTCTCGAACGACCAGTTCGGCGTCTCGCTGTGGGCGACCAACCTGTTCGACAAGACCTATGCCCAGAACTCGATCAACCAGCCGCGCGCTGGTCTGCCGTTCGCCTTCGTGGTGCCGGAAATCTACTTGGGTGAAGGCCGCCGCATGGGCGTGACCCTGACCGCCAAGTACTGATCGATCCGATCTAAAGGGGGATGGGGCGGGGG
>JACDQK010000286.1 GCA_015657645.1 Novosphingobium sp. | reverse complement strand
CCGCAATGGCGATTGCTCGGGGCTGGTCACGGCCCCGATCGCCAAGTCGCTGCTGGCCGAAGTCGGCTTCACGCACCCCGGCCAGACCGAGTTCGTCGCAGCAGCCTGCGGCGTCGCTGCCGATGATGCAGTGATGATGCTGGCCGGGCCATCGCTCCGCACCGTGCCGCTGACAGTCCATGTCGCGCTCGCGGCCGTGCCAGGGCTGATCACGACCGACCTGATCGTCCGCAAGGCCCGGATCGTCGCCCGCGCGCTGGCGCAGGACTTTGGGCTTGAGCACCCGCGCCTAGCGATTGCCGCGCTCAATCCGCACGCTGGCGAGGATGGCCGGATTGGGCAGGAGGACGCCGCCGTCATCGCCCCGGCTATCGCCGCCTTGCAGGCCGAAGGGATCGACGCGACCGGCCCGCACCCCGCCGACGCCCTGTTCACCCCCCCGCGCCCGGGCGACCTACGATGCGGCGCTGTGCATGTATCACGACCAGGCGCTGGTGCCGCTGAAGGCGCTCGATTTCGACGCTGGCGTCAACGTAACATTAGGCCTGCCAATCGTCCGGACCAGCCCCGATCACGGCACCGCCTTTGGCATCGCCGGCCAGAACCGCGCCGATCCCGGCGCCACCATCGCCGCGATCCGCCTGGCCGGTGAGATCGCCGCCCGCCGCGCCGGAGCCGACCTTGGCTGATCTGCCGCCGCTGCGCGATGTCATCAACCGCCACGGCCTGTTCGCCTCCAAGGCGCTCGGCCAGAACTTCCTGTTCGACGAGCAGTTGCTTGACCGGATCGCCGCGATTCCGGGCAAGCTCAAGGGCGCGCAAGTGCTCGAAGTCGGCCCCGGCCCCGGCGGCCTGACCCGCGCCCTGTTGCGGGCCGGAGCCCAGGTCACCGCGATCGAGATGGACCGGCGCTGCCTGCCCGCGCTGGCCGAACTGGCCGAGGCCTTCCCCGGCCAGCTCCGCGTGATCGAGGGCGACGCCACCAAGGTCGATCACGGCCTCGAAGGGCCGTACCATGTCGTCGCCAACCTGCCCTACAACGTCGGCACCGCGCTGTTTGTTGGCTGGCTCAGCGGGGAAGGCTGGCCGCCGCAGTGGGCCAGCCTGACCTTGATGTTCCAGCTCGAGGTCGCCCAGCGGATCATCGCCGAGGCCGGCAGCGACGCCTATGGCCGCCTCGCCGTGCTCGCCCAGTGGCGCTCCAACGCCAGGATCGCGATGAAGGTCCACCGCAGCGCCTTCACCCCGCCGCCCAAGGTGATGAGCGCCGTGGTCCACGTGACTCCGGCCGCAATGCCCGAAGGCGTCTCGGCCCGGATGCTCGAACGCGTCACCGAAGCCGCCTTCGGCCAGCGCCGCAAGATGCTGCGCCAGAGCCTGAAGGGCCTGCCCGGCGCGCTCGAAGCGCTGGAGGCCCTCGCCATCGACCCCGCCCGCCGCGCCGAAACGCTTAGCGTGGCGGAGTTTCTGGCGGTCGCACGCGCCCTCTCAGTTGCCCAACAGCTGCCAGCCACCCCAGGCTGACACTGCAAGAACCGCCCGCAAGGCCATGTCCTGCCAGACCCGGTAACCCGCCAGCTCAACCGCCAGATCGCCTTGCAGAGGCACCGGCTTGACTGGACTGATATTGGCGCCGCCGGGATTGCCCTTCGGCAACCAGCCGACCAGCCAGAACAAAGGTGATCCGATCAGGCGCGTTATCTGCCCCGCCGCCTCATGCCGATCGCCCGTCTTGCGCGCCAGCCGCAGCATGGCCCAGTGTGCGCGCAGGTGCCGGATCAGCCAGCGTTGGCCCAGGATGTGCGCCCGTTCCAGCTCGGCAAAGGCCAGCGCAAAGTCACCCTGCCGCTCGGCCGCAGCCGCGCGCGCCATGGCTACTTCGAACAAGTGCTTCAACCGTTTGCGATCCACGTTACCTCCTATGCGGGCGTACCGCTGCGGACACTAGCGACAAAGCGATTGCCTGCGCCAGCATCCGCAGCGTCCCGGGTCAATAGAACGCCGGGTGGTAAATCACCTCACCGCGGGGCGTCGATCCGCGTAGGGTCAATTGCTGGAATGCGGGGTTCACCTGCCCGGCAAAGGTCAGCCCGGGATCGTGGGCAAAGCCGAAGCGCGGGTAATAGTCGCGGTGACCAAGCAGGACACAGCCGGCCGCGCCCATCCCTTCCAGCCGCGCCAGACCGGCGCGGATCAGGGCTCCACCGATCCCCTGCTGCTGCCGGTCTGGCCGCACGGAGACCGGACCAAGACCGTACCAATCGCCATCGGCACCGGCGATCGAAACGGGCGAGAAGGCGATATGCCCAATCACTTCCCCGTCTTCCTCGGCCACCAGTGACAGGGTCAGAGCCCCGGCAGCGCGCAGTTTGTCGACCAGTTCAGGCTCGTCGCCGTCGCTGAAGGGCATGGTGGCAAAGGCAGCCTTGGTAACGTCATAGATAACCGCCACATCGGACGGGTATTCGTCGCGGATAATCATCGCTTGGAATTCCTGTAAGCTTTCGGGGCCGCAGGCAACGGCGCCTGGGCCATCCGGTAATGCATCAAGCAGCCGCAGATGCGGCCGGGCCTTAGCGCGTGCTTACAAGCTCTGACATGATCGCAACCTAACCGGCCTGGCCCGCGAAGGCCAGACCAAAGGCGGCGATTACCCGCCCTTCTTCTCCCGCCGCCACTGATGCAGCAGCGGTTCGGTATAGCCGCTCGGCTGCTCGACGCCCTTGAACACGAGGTCCAGCGCGGCGCGGAAGGCCGGGGCCGTTTCGTTGCCAGTCAGCGGTTCGTAAAGCGGATCGCCGGCGTTCTGGGCATCGACTTTGGCGGCCATGCGGCGCAGGCTGTCCATCACCTGCTCCTTCGTGCAGACCCCGTGGAGCAGCCAGTTGGCCATGTGCTGGCTGGAAATGCGCAGCGTCGCGCGGTCTTCCATCAGGCCGATGTCGTTGATGTCGGGCACCTTGGAGCAGCCGACGCCCTGGTCGATCCAGCGCACGACATAGCCGAGCAGGCCCTGCGCATTGTTGTCGAGCTCGGCGCGGACTTCCTCTTCGGACCAGTTGGTGCCCTGGGCCAGCGGCACGGTCAGCAGCGGATCGAGGCCCGGCGTCGCCTTGCCGGCCAGCTCCTGCTGCACCCCAAACACGTCGACCGCGTGATAGTGCATCGCATGGAGCGTCGCGGCAGTCGGCGACGGAACCCAGGCGGTGTTGGCGCCAGACTTCGGGTGGCCGATCTTCTGGACCATCATCTCGCCCATCAGGTCAGGCGCGGCCCACATGCCCTTGCCGATCTGCGCCTTGCCGGAGAGCCCGCAGGCCAGGCCGATCTGGACGTTGCGCGCTTCATAGGCGGCGATCCATGAGGAGGCCTTCATGTCGGCCTTGCGGATCATCGCCCCCGCCTTCATCGAGGTGTGGATTTCATCCCCGGTGCGATCGAGGAAGCCGGTGTTGATGAAGACGATCCGGTCCTTCACCGCGTGGATGCAGGCGGCAAGGTTGGCCGAGGTGCGGCGCTCTTCGTCCATCACGCCCACCTTCACGGTGTGGCGCGGCAGGCCGAGCAGGTCTTCGACCGCATCGAACAGGTCGTTGGTAAAGCCGCACTCTTCCGGCCCGTGCTGCTTGGGCTTGACGATGTAGATGCTGCCGTGGCGGCCGTTGCCGTACTTGCACAGCCCCGCCCGGTCATTCGCGCCGATCGCGCTGGTGACCACGGCGTCCATGATCCCTTCCGGAATCTCACTGCTATCGCCCAGCAGGATCGCCGGGTTGGTCATCAGGTGGCCGACATTGCGGACGAACAGCAGGCTCCGGCCCGGCAGGGTCAGGTCACCCCAGACGCGGTCGCCATTGAGGGTGCGGGTCATCTGCCGCCCGCCCTTCTCGAAGGTTTCGGCCAGATCGCCGCGGATCACGCCGAGCCAGTTGCGATAGGCATTCAGCTTGTCCTCGGCATCGACCGCCGCGATCGAATCTTCCAGATCGCAGATCGTGGTCAGCGCCGATTCGAGCATGACGTCGGCAATGCCGAGCGGATCGGTCTTGCCGACCGGGTGCGCCGGATCGACCACCACTTCGACATGCAGGCCGTTGTGGCGGAACAGGTAGCCGCCGGGCTTGGTGGCGACGAGGTGCTCGCACGAACCGCCGCTCAGCGCCGCTTCCCAACCCGGAATGGCCGAGCCCAAGAACTTGCGCACCGCCGCGATCACCGCCGCACCGCGCACCTCATCATAACCGCCCGGACGGGCCGGCGCGGCGTCGAGCGCATCGGTGCCGTAGTAGGCGTCATAGAGGCTGCCCCAGCGGGCATTGGCGGCGTTGAGCAGGAAACGGGCGTTGAGCACCGGCACCACCAGCTGCGGGCCGGCCATCGTCGCGATTTCCGGATCGACGTTCTGCGTGCCGACCGCGAAGGACGCGGGTTCGGGCACGAGGTAGCCGATCTCGCGCAGGAAGGCCTGATATTCGGCCCCATCGATCGGCTGGCCAGCGCGGGCCAGGTGCCAGGCGTCGATCTGCGCCTGCAGATCGTCTCGCTTGGCCAGCAGCGCGCGGTTCACGGGTACGAAGCGTTCGACCAGGGCCGCAAAGCCGGCCCAGAACTGGCCCAGATCCTGCCCGAGCGGGGCGACAACCTCATTCTCGATAAAAGCGGCCAGCGCCGCATCGACTTGCAGGCCCGACTTCTCAACCCGATCGCTCATTGTACCTCACACTGGACTTGCGCCGGAACGCACAGGCGATCCGGCTTGGTGACTATCGATTCCGGGGAGGAATGCCCGGCGTTTGCCGCATTGCAGCGCAATTGGCAACCGTGCTCTCGCGCCCTGCGAATGTTGGAATAAGTTGACACAGTTGACACTCTGTCCGCTTCTTCCAACAACGGGAAAACGAGGAAAATTAGCCGATTTCCTGGCGTGGAACACCGGTTGTGTTTCCAACACGCAAAAAATCCTGCGGGGCCAAGTGCGACAATCCTGCATCCATCTGCTGTCTCATCTGCACCGCGTGTAGGAAAGCGATAATGCAACCGGTGCAAGCCAGGGGGCGGGGGG
>JACDQK010000285.1 GCA_015657645.1 Novosphingobium sp. | reverse complement strand
GCCGCGATCCGCTCCAGCCCCATGCCGGTGTCGATGCTGGGCTTGGGCAGCTCGCTGACGATCTCGTCCGCCGCCTGCTCATACTGCATGAAGACCAGGTTCCAGACTTCGACGAAACGGTCGCCGTCCTCGTCCGGGCTGCCCGGAGGGCCGCCGAAGATATGGTCGCCGTGATCGTAGAAGATTTCGCTGCACGGCCCGCAGGGACCATCCGAGCCCATCGCCCAGAAATTGTCCTTGGTCGGGATGCGGATGATCCGCTCTTCCGGCAGGCCGGCAATCTTGCGCCACAGATCAAACGCCTCGTCATCGGTGTGATAGACGGTGGCGGTCAGCCGGTCAGGATTGAGCCCCCATTCCTTGGTCAGCAGGGTCCAGGCGTGAATGATCGCCTGTTCCTTGAAATAGTCCCCGAAGCTGAAATTCCCCAGCATTTCGAAGAAGGTATGGTGCCGGGCGGTATAGCCGACATTATCGAGGTCGTTGTGCTTGCCCCCGGCGCGCACGCACTTCTGGCTGGAGGTGGCGCGCGGGGTGGCGCGGGTTTCCAGACCGGTGAAGACGTTCTTGAACGGCACCATCCCGGCGTTGGTGAACATCAGGGTGGGATCGTTGTAGGGCACCAGCGGAGCCGACTGCACCACCTCGTGCCCGTGCGAGCCGAAGTAATCGAGGAAGGAGCGGCGGATTTCGTTCGTCGAGGTCATAGCGCCTCGCCCCTAGGACACACGCGGTTTTGCGGCAAGCGGGAAGGCGCGATCGGACTGATCGGACGCGCTAATCGTTGCGCGCCGAAACGATCCAGGCCGCCGCCGCCATCGCGATCAGGTTGCCGCTGCGATAGCGCTCCAGCCAGGTGCGGATCTTTGTCTCGGCTGCCATCAGCGCCGCGCCTTCAAGGCTGCGCAGGTACGGCGCGGCCGGGCCAATCCGGCGGAACAGGCGCAGCGCATCCTCGACCGGGTCCTCACCCGTGCCGCAGACATAAGCGAAATCGGCGGCCTGGAAGGCAATGTCCCGCCACCCGGCGGCGGCGAGGATCCCCTCGACATGGGCCGGATCGGCGAAGGCGAACGGCCCCGGCGCGCGCGGATTGGGTGATGGCGGCAGTCCAAGCAGCTCGGCCAGGCCGCTGGCCCAGCCATTCTCCGCCGGGGTGCGGAAACAGGAAAACAGCAATCGCGCGCCCGGTGCCGCACCGGCGCGGATGTTGGCAAAGGCCGCGGGCGGATCGGCGAAGAACATCACCCCGTGGCGCGACACGATCAGGTCCGCCGCAAATTCCGGATCGCGCCAGGACCCGGCATCCGCCTCAACAAAGCGGGCGTTCGTCAGCTCTGCCCCGCGCGCCTTGGCCGCTTCGATCAGGTCATAGGAGATATCGACCCCCAGCACCTGTGAGCCGGCATGCTGCCGCGCGAGCGCCAGCGACAGCTCCCCCGCCCCGCAACCGACATCAAGCACGTTCTTCCCGATCAGCGGCGCGGCCCGGCCCAGCAGCAGCTCGGTCAGTCCGGCAAACGAGCGATCGGTCAGCGCATAGTTCAGCGCCCAGCTGCGCCCGACCTGCGTGCGCCAATCCATTTCCGTTGTCATGACAGCAGGCTAGGACCGCGCCGCGCAGGGCGCAAGGCCCGCCTAACGCAGATTACGCGCAGCGGTGGCCGCAAGCTCCCGCACCAGCTTGGCGGCGAGGATTGCAGTTCGATCATTGGTGTCGAAGCGCGGGTTGAGCTCGACCACATCGGCCCCGACGATCCGGGCAGTCTGGGCGCGCAGCACCGCGAGGACCTCGCGCACCCGCAGCCCACCGGGTTCGGGGTGCGAGACGCCGGGGGCTTCGGACGGGTCGATCCCGTCGAGATCGAGCGAGACGTAGAGCGGCCCTTCAAGCACCGGCACCTTGTCCGGGGCAAAGTCGGCGATTGGCACGATCTCCACCCCGAAGCGCGCCGCCTGCTCGCGGCAGTGGCGGTTGAGCGTGCGGATGCCGACCTGGACCAGGCGGCGGCACAGCCCCGCTTCGAGGATCCGCGCGAAGGGCGAGGCGTGGCTGCGCGGATTGCCTTCGAAGTCGTCGTAGATATCGGGGTGGGCATCGAAGTGGAGGATGCTGAGCGGGCCATGCTGCGCCGCGATCGCTTCGACGATCGGGAACGAGACCGCGTGGTCGCCGCCCAGCAGCAGCGGGATGGCGCCAGCTTTGAGGCTGTCGGTGACCGCAGCGCGGATCAGGGCATCGTCGGCGGGGGTCGCCTCGGTCAGCGGCAGATCGCCGAGGTCCTCCAGCTGGAAATCCAGCCCGATCTCCTGCCCGTCTTCCGCCGCCAGATTGCCGCGATCGCTCCATAGCGCGGCGCGGATCACCCCCGGCGCAGCAGCCGGGCCGCGCGCGAAGGAGGAGTTGCAGTCGGTCGGCAAGCCGATGAGATGGAAGGTCGGGGTCAGCATGAGGCTGCTTGGTCCACCAGTGGCCGGCAAGGTCAAGCCCCCCGCGCATGAAAAAGACCGGCGCGGGGCCTGGTAGGCACGCCGCGCCGGTCCTGTTTCGTGGAGGGCACCCTGGGGTATTGGGGGGGACGGGGTGCCCTCCCCTGGGAAGATTACATGTCGTCGTCCCCGTCGGGACCCGTCATCATCTCCCCGGCAAGACCTTCGGTCTGGCCGCGGATCGCAGCCTCCAGCCGGTCGCAGAGCTCGGGATTATCCTTGAGGTATTGCTTGGCGTTTTCGCGGCCCTGGCCGATCCGGATCGAATCGTAGGAGAACCAGGCACCCGACTTCTCGACGATCCCGGCCTTGACGCCGAGGTCGAGGATTTCGCCGATCTTGGAGATGCCTTCGCCATACATGATGTCGAATTCGACCTGCTTGAACGGCGGGGCGACCTTGTTCTTGACCACCTTCACGCGGGTCGCGTTGCCGACGATATCGTCGCGGTCCTTGATCTGGCCGGTGCGGCGGATGTCGAGCCGGACCGAGGCATAGAACTTGAGCGCGTTGCCGCCAGTGGTGGTTTCCGGATTGCCGTACATCACCCCGATCTTCATGCGCAGCTGGTTGATGAAGATCACCATGCAGCGCGAACGGCTGATCGAACCGGTCAGCTTGCGCAGCGACTGGCTCATCAGGCGGGCCTGGAGGCCGACGTGGCTATCGCCCATCTCGCCCTCGATTTCAGCCCGGGGAACCAGCGCGGCGACCGAGTCCACCACCAGCACGTCGATCGCGTTCGAGCGGACCAAAGTGTCGACGATTTCCAGCGCCTGCTCACCGGTATCGGGCTGCGAGACGATCAGTTCATCGATGTTGACGCCCAGCTTCTTGGCATAGGCCGGATCGAGCGCGTGTTCGGCGTCGATGAAAGCGGCCGTGCCGCCGCTCTTCTGCGCTTCGGCGATGACATGCAGCGCCAGCGTGGTCTTGCCCGAGCTTTCCGGGCCGTAAACTTCGATCACGCGGCCGCGCGGCAGGCCGCCGACGCCGAGCGCGATATCAAGGCCAAGCGAACCGGTGGAGATCGATTCGACTTCCATCGCTTCCTTCGAGCCGAGCTTCATCGCGCTGCCCTTGCCAAACGCGCGATCGATCTGGGCCAGCGCCGCTTCCAGCGCCTTCTGACGGTCCATCGTTTCCTTGCCTTCCTGAATCAGCTTGAGTTGTGCAGCCATTGTCCGTCCCCTTGCCTAACCAGCCGACCCGTCAGGTCAACTGCGACTCGGTGTACCCAATTTGTTCCATGAGAACAAGAGGGGAACTAGAACAAATTTGGAACGAACATTTTAGCCATTAAATACAGCGCTTTGATTCTGTCAAAGCGGAGTGAAACCTAGAGCCGGAACGCCGCCAGCCGCCGGTAGTGCCCCTCCGCTTCGGCCGCTATCCCGGCGAGGTGCGCCGGCAGGACCGGAGCCTCATCCCCGCCCGGTGCGGCAAAGCCGGTCGAGGCTTCCACACCGGCATACCAGGCGGGCGCCCAGACCCCGTCGCTGGCGCGCTTGCCAGCGGGCCAGCTGAGCATGGCCGGATCGAAATCGATCCCCAGCGCGGCGCACAGCGCACCCAAAGTGCGGGCGGGATCGGCCAGCACGTCGGCTGCGTCGATCACCGGAGGCGCATGGCCAAGCCGGTCCGCCACGGCATCGAACAGCTCGCTCTGCTGGACCACACCGATATCGGCGAGCGTCACCGTTTCGCGGCTCTTGACGTAGGAGGCCAGCACGCGGACCGGATCGCGGATCAGGAAGGCGTTGCGGCACTCGGCAATCCACCCGCGCCCGAAGGCGGGCAGCATGTGGTGAGTCATGTGCTTCTGATACCACAGCGGGCTTGCCTCTGGCGCGTCCCCCACCAGCTGCTGCGCCACTTCGCGCCAGTCGGTCGGCTGCGAGGCCAGCACTGCATCGCGCATCGGATGGTCAAGCCCGGTCTCCGCCAGGTAAACGGCATAGAACGGCTCGTCGCTGACGGCGCAGTCGGTACGGTTCTCAAAGGCGCGCATCATCGCGGTCGAGAGGTTCCTGGGGCCTGACCACATGGCAATCCGGATCGTCACAGCAACGGGTGCTCCCTGGCATAGCGGTCCTTGAGCGCGGCATAGGCGGCCTGGAGCGCCTGGGTGACCGGGCCCGCCCCGGCCGCAAAGCGTGTGCCATCGACCGCCGCGACCGGCGTGATCCCGCCCATTGTGCCGGTGACAAAAGCCTCATCGGCAGCAAGCAGGTCCTCTGGCGGAAAATCACCCACACGGATCGGCGCGGCGCCTTCCTGGCACAGCGCGATCACATTGCTGCGGGTGATGCCGGGGAAGCAGAACCGGTCCGTGGCACAGCGCACCTCGCCGTCCTTCACCCAGAACAGGTTGGTGGCATTGCACGAGGCGACCATCCCGTGGGGATCGAGCATCACCGCCTCGTCCGCCCCCTGGTCGATCGCTTCAAGCAGGGCGCGGATGTAGTTCAGCCGGCTGTGCGAATTGAGGTGCATGTCAAAGGTCTCGGCGCCGCTGGTGCGGATCGAGCCGATGTGCAGGTTGAGCCCGGTTACGGCCACGCTCGGCACCTTGAACTCGGCGGTGCAGACCACCGTGGCCTGGCCCAGCGCGTGGCGCGGGTCCTGGTTGATCGAGCGCTTGCGCCCGCGCGTCACCATCAGTCGCAGGTGAGCGCCGTCTTCCATCCGGTTGGCGAGCAGCAGGCGTTTGAGTTCACCGCGCATCTGATCGGGCGTCAGCCCCACGTCGATCGCGATGGCCCGGGCCCCGGTATAGAGCCGATCGAGATGGGCTTCGAGGAACAGCAGCGCGCCCTGGTGCAGGCGCAGGCCTTCCCAGACCCCGTCGCCCAGCCCGAAACCGGCATCGAAGATCGAAACGGTGGCGTCCTGCAAGGGCACCAGCGCACCATCGACCAGCGCCAATACGCCGGCATTGCGCGGGTCTTCGGCAAAGTCCTGGCTACCGGCCATCGGTTCCGCTTTCCCTGATCAGGCTCGCGCCGCCGCCAGCACGCCGCCAACCTTGTCGGTCACCTGCTGCACCGTGAAGGGCTTGGGCAGGAAGTGGACATCGGCAATGTCGATTTCCTTGCGCAGCTGTTCCTCGGCATAGCCCGACATGAACAGCACCGGCAGGCTCGGATGGCGGGCGCGGATTTCGCGGACCATGGCGGGGCCGTCCATGCCTGGCATGACCACGTCGGACAGGACCAGATCGAACTCGACCCCCTGTTCGACATAGGCCAGGCCTTCATCGCCATCGGCGGCTGACGTGACGGTATAGCCGGCGCGGGTCAGGGCGCGCTCGGCGACGGCGCGGACCATGTCCTCATCCTCGACCAGCAGCACCCGCCCGCCCCCGGCCCACTGCACCGCCGGTTCGGCCCGGACGGTCTTGGCGGCCAGTTCTTCAGCCGTGGCGTGGTGGACCGGCAGGTAGACGGTGAACGTGGTGCCCTTGCCCATCTCGCTATCGGCAAAGATGAACCCGCCCGATTGCTTGACGATGCCGTAAACGGTCGAGAGGCCCAGGCCTGTGCCTTTGCCCTGTTCCTTGGTGGTGAAGAACGGCTCGAAGATCTTGCCGAGGTAATCGGGGGCAATGCCGGTGCCGGTGTCTTCCACTACCAGCGCGGTGTAATCAGCCTGCGGCATGATCGCGCTGCGCATGGCGCGCACATCGGCGGCGGTAACGCGGCGGGTGGCGAGCGTGATCCTGCCCCCGCCGATCTCGCCCTTGGAAAGGACCGCATCGCGGGCGTTGACCACCAGGTTGACGATCACCTGTTCCAGCTGGCTGGGATCGGCACGGACGGCGCCTAGATCGCGGTCGTGCGTGACCGAGAGCTTGACCTTCTCGCCGATCAGCCGCTTGAGCAGGGTCGAGACGTCCTGCACCACGTCGGGCAATTGCAGCACTTCGGGGCGCAGCGTCTGCTGGCGGCTGAAGGCGAGGAGCTGGCGCGTCAGGCTGGCGGCGCGGTTCGAATTGGCGCGGATCTGCTGAATATCGTCATAGTCGCTGTCACCCGGCGTATGGCGCAGCAGCATCAGATCGCAGGTGCCGAGGATTGCGGTCAGCACATTGTTGAAATCGTGCGCCACGCCGCCGGCAAGCTGGCCGACCGCCTGCATCTTGGTCGCTTGAGCAACCTGACGCTTGAGCCGGGTTTCCTCGCTGGAATCGGTCAGGCTGAGCAGCACCGCCGCCTCGCCCAGCCCGCGCACGCCGGCCAGGCTGAGCGTCACCGGATCCTCCGGCTGAGTGCGCAGCCGCACGGCGAGGTCGCCCGCCGCGGCGGGCCCTTGCGCAAAGCGGCGGATCGCGTCGGAGATAGCGCCCTTGTCTTCCTGCACCACCAGGTCGGTCGGATAGACCGGCGGTGCCTCACCCTCACGCCCGGCAGCGCGCATGAAGGCGGGGTTGGCGAAGAGCAGCCGCCCGTCGCGGTCAGCCATGGCGAGGCCTAGCGGCAGGTTGCCGAGCAAGGCCTCGAGGTGCGGCACGGCCGCTGTCCCTTCGACCGCGCCGCCGCCCAGGCCGACCCCAGCCTCGACCAGCAGCATCAGCGACGGCGTTGTGCCATAATCGACCGCACCGGGCGCATCGGGATCGCGCACCGGCAGATAATACATCGTCAGCGGATTGCCGCGCCGCCCTTCGCGCGCCCAGCTGACCTGATCGCGTTCGTCCTGGCGGAGGAAGGCGGTGAATTCCTGCCCGGTCAGCAGCGCCGCCGGATCGCCGGTGGCGCGCGCGGCAAAGCCGGAGCTGGCGGCGCGAATCTTGCCATCGGGATCGACAATCGCGGCAGCCATGCCGGCGGCGGCGAGCGCGCGGCCCAGCTTGCCATCGAGGTGCGGGACGAGGTCCGCGACCGGATCGGGATTGGCCAGGGGGCTGATTGTCCAGACCAGATAATCGTCACCGCGGCCGGCACGGCTCGCCTCGGCGCTCCAGCGGCCGCTGCCGTTCTCGATAATGTCGGCCTTGCCCTGCCCGTCGCGCCAGCCCGAGCGGCCGGCCTTGGCAAGGCGTTCGAGCGAGGCATTGTCGACCGGCAGGCGCGGCGGGGCATGAGCGGTGGTGAACCAGGCCTCGAAGGCGCGGTTGGCGCAGACCAGTCGGCCGGCCCGGTCGGTGATCGCGACAGCGCAGTCCGGGCGGTCAATCGCGGCGACGGTAACCGACCAGTCCGGCAGGGCATATTCGACCTGGCTCTCCACCGGCTTGGGCCGGGCCAGCACCCAGGTCAGCCCGCCCAGCGCAATCAGCCCGGCGGCAAAGGCGGCGAGCAGCAGCACCTCGCCGGTCGCCAGCCAGACCAGGGCCAGGCTGACGGCCAGTGCCGCGCCCACCACCAGCCGCTCACTCCCGCTTGCGACCAGGCGAGAGCCGGGCGCGCTCACGGCTGGAGCGGTTCCTGCTGGCGCCGCTGGGCAATGATCCGTTCCTGCGCGGCGCGGCGCTTGCGGCGGACCCAGCTGGTCCAGGTGAAGGAGGAAACGAGATAGCCGACCGCTGCCGAAACGGTGGAGATAATGAACAGGCCAAGCAGGGCTGCCGGGGCCGCATCGGACAGCAACCAGCTGGTCCATTCGCTGAGGCCAGCGCCGCGTTCATAGAGCCCGTAGAAAGTCTCCGGATCGGCGTGGAAGCCCAGCTTGTTGCCCAGCCAGATCGACCCGGCCAGAATCAAAGGCGTCGTCGCCGGGTTGGACAGGAAGGTCATCAGCGCGGCGAGCGGGATATTGCCGCGGCACGGCACGCACATCAGCGCGGCGCCCAGGATCTGGATCCCCGGGATCAGCGCGAAGATGCCGACCAGCAGGCCGACTGCCACCCCGCGCGGAACCGAGCGGCGGGTAAAGCGCCACAGCTCTGGCCGGCGCGCGAAGGGGCCGACCCAGCGGTTGTGCTCAAGGTCTTCGCGGCGGGGCATGTTGCGCCGGGACCAGCGGATGATACGAGACGAAAAGGTAGTCATTTATGGTCCCGCATAATCCGCGCCTGGTCACGCTTCCAGTCGCGTTCCTTGATCGTCGCGCGCTTGTCCGCAACGTTCTTGCCCTTGGCCAGCGCCAGTTCGACCTTGGCCCGGCCGCGGCCGTTGAAATAGATCGAAAGCGGCACCAGCGTCATGCCTTTGCGTTCAACCGCCCCGGTGAAGCGGGCAATCTCGCGCTCGTGCAGCAGCAGCTTGCGCGGGCGCTTGGGCACGTGGTTGAAGCGGTTGCCGTGGCTGAATTCCGGCACGTTGGAATTGATCAGCCAGACCTCGCCATTCTTGACCTCGGCATAGGCCTCGGCAATCGAGCCTTCGCCGAACCGCAGGCTCTTCACCTCGGTCCCGGTCAGGGCGATCCCGGCCTCGGTCGTATCTTCGATATAGTAATCGAACCGCGCCCGCCGATTTTCGGCGACCACTTTCTTCTTGTCGAATGCTGCGGGGGTCGGGCGGGCCATGGTCGTGCGGCATGTAGGGCGTGGACCGAGAAAAGGGAACCGCTTGCTGCGACAAAGTTTGTTGTCGTGCGGCTATACCAGGTATGGCCATGATTCCAAAGGCGCCCGCTCCCGCCACTCTTTCCAGTCAAACGCGTAGTGCTGGTTGAAATAAAGGTTGAACTTGCGATCGAACTGCTCCTGCTCGGCCGGATCAACAGCTTTGACTTGCGCCTTCGCCAAATTTCGGATTGTGAGAAGGGTACTTCGATTGGTCAAAAATGCAGCGAAGTAACAGGCAGGAAGTCCCCGCTCCGCCTCGCGGTAGATTACCTTGCTAGGTATTCCTTGTGTCGCCAGCCAACGACGCTGACCTTCAAGTTCCTCTTGTCCGGGTATGAAAACAATTTCGCATCCTGTTTCGATCTCGCGATCGCAATTGGCGCATTTCGCATCAATTATGTCTTCGCTTCTCCTGCGATAGACCCGCCTTATTGGGCCGCAGTGCCAACGCAATGCCATGTCCCACTGGTAATACATCCTGCCAAGTAGGTTAACGGGCTCGAGAGCTCTAAGGATGTTTGCAACACCCGAACTTGAATGGTCGGTTTCGTCACTTTCTGCGCGTGCCATTACAAATAGCCCCCGCTTACCAACCCGGCGTGCTCCAGCGCGGCGTCCACCGCCTTGCGGCTTTCGGCGCTGCACGGCACCAGCGGTAGGCGGACTTCATCGTTCAGCCAGTCACAGACGCGGGTCAGCGCATACTTGACCGGCCCCGGCGAGGCATCGGTGAACAGGGCCTGGTGGAGCGGGAACAGCCGTTCGTTGAGTTCGTGCGCCCTCGCCGTGTCACCGGCCAGGCTGGCCGCCTGGAACTGCGCGCAGAGCCGCGGTGCGACGTTGGCGGTAACCGAGATGCAGCCCACCCCGCCCCCGGCGTTGTATTGCAGCGCCATGTCATCGTTGCCGCACAGCTGGACAAAGCCTGGCCCCAGCACGAGGCGGTGGGCGGTCAGCCGGGTCATGTCGCCGCTGGCGTCCTTGATGCCGATGATCCGGTCCGGGAAGCGCCGGGCCAGTTCGGTGACGGTCTCGGGCTTGATGTCGGTCACGGTCCGGCCCGGCACGTTGTAGAGCACGATCGGCAGATCGACCTGCTCCGCCAGGTAGCTGAAATGCGCGAGCAGCCCGGCCTGGCTGGGCCGGTTGTAATAGGGCGCAACCATCAGCGCGGCATCGGCGCCCAGCGCCTTGGCCTCCTGCATGTGCCACAGCGCGGTCTGGGTATCGTTGCTGCCGCAGCCGGCGATTACGGGCACGCGGCCGGCCGCTGCCTCAACCGTCACTGCAAACAGGCGGTGCTGCTCATCATTGCTGAGCGTCGGCGCTTCGCCGGTGGTGCCGCAGGGGACCAGCGCAGCGGAACCCTCGGCAATCTGCCAGTCCACCAGCCGCCGGAAAGCCGCTTCGTCCACCGAACCTGTGGTGAACGGGGTGATCAGCGCCGGAATCGAGCCGGAAAACATGGACTTTACCCTTCCTTTTGGCCCATAGGACCAGCGGCAGCCCATCCCGCGGCGGCCGCTTCGTTCAGCGCCTGATAAGGAGCCTTTGCCGAGAATGTCCAGCATGGTCCGCACGACATTTGCTTTGCTGCTGGCAAGCCTGGCAATTACTCCTTCGACAGCCTCCGCCCAGGATGGTGCGGACTGGGATCGCGCGCGCGCCGCCCAGACCGCTGCACCGGCCAGTGCGATGGCCCAGGCTGTCGCGCGGTGGAAGTTGCTGAGCAGTTCCGACCGCTTCCTGTTCGATGACTATGCCAGCTTCCTGCTGAGCTATCCGGGCTTCCCTGAAGAGGCCAAGCTGCGCGGCTATGCTGAGCGCGCCTTGGAGCGGGAGAGCCAGCCGGCCCCGCGGATCGCCGCCTTCTTCGATCGCTATCCCGCTCTGGGCAATGCTGCCCGCGCCCGCCATGCCCTAGCGCTGTTCGAGCTGG